>CAZRSA010000117.1:0-8368 GCA_964602525.1 uncultured Woeseiaceae bacterium | reverse complement strand
AACGAAGAGGTTGGCACCGGTCAGCAGGCGCCGCTGACTGGCAGCCCCTTCATGCGGTCGCAGTCGTGGCCGTCATGCGGGGGTATCCGTCGCCGCGACCTTTTGTCGGGAGCAAGACGGATGCCCCCGCAGGGCGGCCGTAAAAGAAGGGGGCGGGCGGGACTGGAGGAGTCGGGCCTGAGGGCCCTCCTGCCTCAGCGGCGGCGGGGGGCCCGGAAGGGCAGCAGGCACTGCACCCAGGGTGAGGCGAAGCGGTCCAGCGACAGGCTTTCGTGGATGCCGGTGAGGGTCTCTCCGAACAGCCGTGTCGAGATCATCGAGCGGGCATAGAAAGGCGTGTCCTCCAGCGTGCGTACCACCCGGGCGCCACCGGGTTCCTCGCTGCGGGTGGTGCGTGCCACGCGCCAGCCGGTGGCGGGCAGAACGGCGGTGGGCGGCGCGTCGAAGCCGGTGACGCCGCCCGCGGCGGAGAAGCGCAGCGCCAGCGAGTGGCGGCTGCCGTCCCGGCGGACGGCATCGTAGAGCACCGCCGCATCCCGGCCCGCATCCATGCGTGACCAGTTCCAGCCGACGAAGTCGCGCTCGAGGGCGTTCCCGCCCCAGTTGCTGTCCAGGTAGCCGCTGCCGGTCCAGTGCGCGGCCGGGGAAGAGAGGTTCACCTCCACGCGGGCGCGGGGGGCCAGGGGGTGCCAGTGATGGCGCCCGGCCGCATCGAGGGCGTAGGCGTACGGGCCACGGATTTCCGGCTGCACGCGCACGGTGCCGCGCAGCCGCGTCGGCACCGGGACGGTGACCTCGTCGATCTCGAACAGGAATGCATCGCCGTCCAGCGCCAGCCGGCTCGGGCCGATGCGGAATTCACCGGCGCTGCGGGAGACCGCAGCGGCGGGCCGTTCGGTGAACGCCCAGCGCTTCGAGCGCGGGCGGTAGAGCACGGCGTTGAGGGTGCAGTGGCCCAGGGGGTCGGCGGGCCCGCGCCGGCGCGCGAGCGCATACCAGGGCGAGAAGACGCTGCCCACGAACGCAATCAGGGTGAGCGCCTGGCGGCCGTCGGGGCTCAGCGCGTCCACGTACCACCAGCGGTAGCCGTCGGCGGGGACCGGTGCGTCGAAGGGAGGAAAAGGGGAAGACAACCGATTGACTCCGTCTTTCTGCGTGTCTATTCTAGCTGACACTAGCTTTGACAAGCTAACATGACACCCGGGAGGGCGTATGGAAGGCCTATCGTGCACCGAGCGCACCGAGCGCACAGAGCCGCTCGCCGAACAGCGCACGGAACCGCGTTTAGAGCGCATCGAGTCGGCGCTGTCGGCGGCGCTGCAGCAGGGCGGCGCGCAACCGACCTGCCCGCCGAAGCTCGCCGAGGCCATGCATTATGCCGTCTTCCCCGGTGGCGCGCGGGTACGGCCGCGGCTGTGTCTCGCGGTCGCCGAGGCCTGCGGCAGCGAGGCGAGCGGGGCGGCGGTGGCCGCTGCGACGGCGCTCGAGTTGCTGCACTGCGCCTCCCTGGTCCACGACGATCTGCCCTGTTTCGACGACGCGGCGCTGCGCCGGGGCAAGCCCTCGCTGCACCGGGCCATGGGCGAGCCGCTGGCACTGCTCACCGGCGACGCGCTGATCGTACTCGCCTTCGAGGTGATCGCCGGCAGCGGGGCGGAGGCGGACGGCTGCCTGGCGCCACTGCTGCTTACGGTCAGCCGGGCGGTCGGCGGCCCCGGCGGCATCGTCGCCGGCCAGGCCTGGGAGTGCGAGCCCCGCGTGGTGCTGGCGGACTATCACCGGGCCAAGACGGCGGCGTTGTTCGTTGCCGCCACCGAAGCCGGCGCCATCGCCTCGGGCGCGGATCCCGCGGACTGGTGCGCGCTGGGCGAACGCATCGGCGAGGCCTATCAGGTGGCGGACGATCTGCGTGACGCGGCGGGCAGCTGCGAGGAGCTCGGCAAGCCGGTGGGCCGGGATGCCGCGCTGGGCCGTCCGAGTGCGGCGACCGAGCTCGGCGTCGCCCGTGCGCTGCGGCGCATGGACGAGCTGGTGGATGGCGCCATCGCGGCCATCCCCGCGTGCCCCGGGGCAGGCGGCCTGGAGGATCTGATACAGCACGAGTCCCGCCGCCTGGTACCGAAGCACCTGGCGCGCCTGGTGGCGTGAGGCCGTGGTCCGGCGGGCCGCGCTGGCCCCGGTAACGGCACTGCTGACGACCCTGCGGGACCGGCTCGCCGCGTGGCGGGACGGTCTGCTCGCCAGCGCCCGTTTCCAGCGTCTGGCCGCCGCATTCCCCCTCACCCGTCCCGTCGCCCGCCGGCGCGCACGCGAGCTGTTCGACCTGTGCGCCGGCTTCGTCTACTCCCAGGTGCTGCTGGCCTGCGTGGAGCTGGACCTGTTCGAGCGGCTGGCGGGAGGGCCGCGCGCGCCCGCGGATCTGGCCAGGGAATGCGAACTGCCGGAGACAGCGGCTACACGCCTGTTCGATGCCGCCGTCTCGCTCCGCCTCCTGAGCCGGCGGCCGGACGGCCGCTATGCGCTCGGCCCTCTCGGCGCGGCGCTGCGAGGCAACCCGGGCGTGGCGGCCATGGTCCGCCACCACCGCATGCTCTACGCGGACCTGGCCGATCCGCTGGCGCTGCTCCGCGGCGAACGTACGGACACGGCCCTCGGGCAGTACTGGGCCTATGCCACCGAGGCCCGGCCCGCCGGCAGCGCGGCCGAACAGGTGGCCGACTACTCCGAGCTCATGTCGGCTTCCCAGCCGTTCGTGGCCGCCGAGGTGCTGGCCGCGTATTCCCTGAAGCGTCATCGCCGTCTGCTGGACGTGGGCGGCGGCCAGGGCACCTTCCTCATCGCCGCGGGCCGCCGCTGGCCGCACCTGGAACTCGCCCTGTTCGACCTGCCCGCGGTCGCCGAGCGGGCCCGACAACGGCTCGACGAGGCGGGGCTGGGCGCCCGCGCCACGGTCACCGGCGGCGATTTCCTGGCCGACCCACTGCCGCAGGGCGCCGACGTGGTCTCCCTCGTCCGTGTGATCCATGACCATGACGATGCCGCCGCCGCGCGCATCCTGGCGCGGGCGCGCGAGGCGCTGGAGCCGGGCGGTCGGCTGCTGCTGGCCGAGCCCATGGCGGGCACCCGGGGTGCCGAGCCGGCGGGCGATGCCTACTTCGGGCTCTACCTGTTCGCCATGCGCAGCGGCCGGCCGCGCACCTTGCGGCAGCTCGAGTCCCTCCTCGGCGACGCCGGTTTCACCGGCATACGGGCGGTGCCTACCCGGGTGCCGCTGCTGACCCGGCTGGTGGTGGCAGAACGTGCGGGCGACTAGGCAAAAGTCCTTACATCGGATAGCGTCAATTAATCTTGACAACCCTGACAGTCAAGCTAGACTGACGCATAGGGAATCATTGGCTGCCCTCACGGGCAGCCGGAGCATATGACCGAATGACCATGGAAGCCCTTGCCGTCGTGTTGGAGAAGCCGGAGCAGCTGGTGCTCAGTCGGCTCGATCTGACGGCGCCGCAGGCCGGCGACGTGGTCGTCGACATCCGCTGGAGCGGCATCAGCACGGGCACCGAGAGACTGCTGTGGTCCGGCCGCATGCCGCCGTTCCCCGGCATGGGTTATCCCCTGGTACCCGGTTACGAGTCGGTGGGCGTGGTCTGCGAGGCCGGCCCGGAATCCGGCCGCCGCGCCGGTGAGTTCGTTTTCGTCCCCGGCGCCCGTTGCTTCGGCGACGTGCGCGGGCTGTTCGGCGGCGCCGCCTCGCGGGTGGTCGTGGCCGGCGACCGTGTCGTCCCCGTGGACGAGCGCCTGGGTGAAGAAGCCGTACTGCTCGCGCTGGCGGCCACGGCCTATCACGCCATCGTCGGTGCCGATCCGCCTGAACGGGCGGCCGAACCGATCCCCGAACTGATCATTGGCCACGGCGTGCTCGGGCGTTTGCTCGCACGCCTGGCGGTGATGCTGGGCGACGCTCCCGTGACGGTCTGGGAAAAAGACCCCTCCCGGGCTGCCGGCGCGCTCGGCTACCGCGTCGTCGACCCGGCGGCGGACGAGCGCCGCGACTATCGGGTCATCTGCGACGTCAGCGGCGATGCATCGCTGCTCGACGAACTGATCGCCAGGCTCGCGCCCGGCGGCGAGATCGTGCTGGCCGGGTTCTATCACGAACCGGTGTCGTTCTCGTTCCCGCCGGCCTTCATGCGCGAGGCTCGACTGCGCATCGCCGCGGAATGGCGCCCGGACGACATGCTCGCCGTCCGTGACCTGGTCGCTTCCGGCGGCCTGTCGCTGGACGGCCTCATCACGCACCGAAATCCGGCCGGCGAGGCCGCCGCTGCCTATCGCACGGCGTTCGGCGATCCCGCCTGCCTGAAGATGGTGCTGGACTGGAAAGACGCGACTGCAAGCAACGCGACCGAAGAGAACGCAAGAGGCGGGAGAGATTCATGAGCGACAGGCGAACCGACGGCGGGGTAACCGTGCAGCTTCCCGACAGCATGCAGGCCAGGCTGCGGGCCGAGGCCTCCGTGGAGCCGGATCCCGTGCACACGGGCGAGGCCACCAAGGAGACGCAGATCATCGCCATCTACGGCAAGGGCGGCATCGGCAAGAGCTTCACGCTCTCCAACCTGAGCTACATGATGGCCCAGCAGGGCAAGAAGGTGCTGCTGATCGGCTGCGATCCGAAGAGCGACACGACCTCGCTGCTGTTCGGCGGCAAGGCCTGCCCCACCATCATCGAGACCTCGTCGAAGAAGAAACTGGCCGGTGAGGACGTGGAGATCGGCGACGTCTGCTTCGTGCGCGACGGCGTCTTCGCCATGGAGCTCGGCGGCCCCGAGGTGGGCCGGGGCTGCGGCGGGCGCGGCATCATCCACGGCTTCGAGCTGATGGAGAAACTCGGCTTCCACGACTGGGACTTCGACTACGTCCTGCTCGACTTCCTCGGCGACGTGGTGTGCGGCGGCTTCGGCCTGCCCATCGCCCGCGACATGTGCCAGAAGGTGATCGTGGTCGGCTCCAACGACCTGCAGTCCCTCTACGTGGCCAACAACGTGTGCTCGGCGGTGGAGTACTTCCGCAAGCTGGGCGGCAACGTGGGCGTGGCCGGCATGGTGGTGAACAAGGACGACGGCACCGGCGAGGCGCAGGCCTTCGCCGATGCGGTCGGCATCCCCGTGCTCTCCGCCATTCCCGCCGACGAGGACATCCGCCGCAAGAGCGCCAACTACCAGATCGTCGGCATGCCCGGCGGGCAGTGGGGGCCGCTGTTCGAGGAACTCGCCAGCAACGTGGCGGACGCGCCGCCGCAGCATCCCGCGCCGCTGGAGCACGACGGCCTGCTGAACCTGTTCAAGTCCGAGGACGTCGGCCGGGGCATCCAGCTGCAGCCGGCGACCCAGGCCGACATGTGCGGCAAGAACCACGTCGAGAAACCTTCACTGGAGGTCATCTACGAGCAGATCTGAGCAAGGGTTGGCAACGAGAAGAATGACGGACAAGAGCGAACAAAGCGAGATCAACGTGGAGGCCACCCGCGGCGACGGCCATGGCTGCCACGCCGGCCGCGACAAGATGCGCGAGGCCGCGGCCGCGGCGGGTAACGGCGAGGCGCTGGAGCGCTACGCCGAGGACTATCCGCTGGGGCCCCACGACCAGCCCCAGAGCATGTGTCCGGCGTTCGGCTCCCTGCGGGTCGGCCTGCGCATGCGCCGCACGGCCACCATCCTGTCCGGCTCGGCCTGCTGCGTGTACGGGCTGACTTTCACGTCCCACTTCTACGGTGCCCGCCGCACCGTGGGCTACGTGCCCTTCAACTCCGAGACCCTGGTCACCGGCCGGCTCTACGAGGACATCAAGGAAGCCGTGGAGAAGATGGCCGACCCGGAACACTACGACGCCATCGTCGTCACCAATCTCTGTGTGCCCACGGCCTCCGGCGTGCCGCTCCGGCTGCTGCCGAAGGAAATCAACGGCGTGCGCATCATCGGCATCGACGTACCGGGCTTCGGTGTACCCACCCACGCCGAGGCAAAGGACGTGCTGGCCGGGGCCATGCTGGGTTATGCCCGCGAGGAGGCCGAGCACGGTCCGGTACAGGCCCCCCGCGAGGGCGTCGAGGAACGGCCCACCGTCACGCTGATGGGCGAGATGTTCCCGGCCGACCCCGTCGGTATCGGCATGATGCTCGAACCCATGGGTCTTGCCGCCGGGCCGGTCGTGCCGACCCGTGAGTGGCGCGAGCTGTATGCCGCGCTCGACTGCGCGGCGGCCGCGGCCATCCACCCGTTCTACACCGCCTCGTTCAGGGAATTCGAGGCGGCCGGCCGGCCGATCGTCGGCTCGGCGCCCGTCGGCCACGAGGGCACCGCCGCGTGGCTGGAAGCGATCGGCGAGGCCTGCAACGTGCCTGCCGACCGCATCGCCGCGGCGAAGAACGCGGTGCTGCCCGCCATCCGTGGAGCGCTGGCCGAAGCGCCGATCGAAGGTCGCATCACCCTGTCCGGTTACGAGGGTTCCGAACTCCTGGTGGCCCGGCTGCTGGTGGAGAGCGGCGCCGACGTGCGCTACGTGGGCAGCGCCTGCCCGCGCACCCGCTGGTCCGACGCCGATCGGGAATGGCTGGAGGCGAAAGGCGTGCAGGTGCAGTTCCGTGCCTCGCTGGAGCAGGACCTCGCGGCCATGGCCGAGTTCGAACCCGACCTCGCTATCGGCACCACACCGGTGGTGCAGAAGGCGAAGGAACGCGCGATACCCGGACTGTACTTCACCAACCTGATCTCGGCCCGCCCGCTGATGGGTCCCGCCGGCGCGGGTTCCCTGGCCCAGGTCGTCAACGCGGCGCTGGCCAACAAGAGCCGCTTCGACGAGATGCGGGCGTTCTTCGAGGGCGTGGGCTCCGAACATGCCGCCGGCGTGTGGGAAGAGCAGCCCGCCGAACGGCCGGAGTTCAAGGAACGCTACCGGCGCCAGCTCGAGAGGCAGGCGAAGAAGAAGGCGGCGGAGGCGATGGTCTGATGCTGGTTCTGGATATGGATCGGGCAGGCGGCTACTGGGGGTCGGTGTATGTCTTCACTGCCATCAAGGGCCTGCAGGTCATCATCGACGGGCCGGTGGGCTGCGAGAACCTGCCCGTGACCTCCGTACTGCACTACACCGACGGACTGCCACCCCACGAGCTGCCCATCGTGGTGACGGGACTCGGCGAGGACGAGCTCGGCCAGCACGGCACGGAAGAGGCCATGAAGCGCGCCCATGCCACGTTGGATGCTGATCTGCCCGCCGTGGTGGTGACCGGCTCCATCGCCGAGATGATCGGCGGCGGCGTGACTCCGGAGGGTACGAACATCAAACGCTTCCTGCCGCGCACCATCGACGAGGACCAGTGGCAGAGTGCCAACCGCGCCATGCAGTGGCTGTGGACGGAGTACGGCACGAAACGCATCCGCAAACCGAAGAAGCGCAAGGAAGGCGAGAAGCCGCTAGTCAACATCATCGGCCCGATCTACGGCTACTTCAACACGGTCTCCGACCTCGCCGAGATCCGCCGGCTGGTGGAAGGCATCGGCGCCGAGGTGAACATGACCTTCCCGCTCGGCAGCCATCTCGCCGACGTGCAGAAGCTCTCGGATGCCGAAGTCAACGTCTGCATGTACCGGGAGTTCGGTCGGCTGCTGTGCGAGACGCTGGAGCGGCCCTACCTGCAGGCGCCCATCGGCGTGCACTCCACCACCAAGTTCCTGCGCAAGCTGGGCGAGCTGCTGGATCTCGATCCGGAGCCGTTCATCGAGCGCGAGAAGCACACCACCATCAAGCCGGTGTGGGACCTGTGGCGCTCGGTCACCCAGGACTTCTTCGGCACGGCGAGTTTCGCGGTGGTGGCGAACGAGACCTACGAGCGAGGCCTCAGGAACTACCTGGAAGACGAGCTGGGGCTGCCCTGCACCTTCTCGTTCGCACGCAGCGCAGGGAAGAAGCCGGACAACGAGGCGGTGCGGGAGGCGGTGCGCGACAAGACGCCGCTGATCCTGTTCGGCAGTTACAACGAGCGCATGTATCTGGCGGAGAACGGCTCCCGCGCCATGTACATCCCGGCCTCGTTCCCGGGCACGGCGATACGCCGGCACACGGGTACCCCTTTCATGGGTTACGCCGGCGCCACCTGGATCGTGCAGGAGGTCTGCAACGCGCTGTTCGACGCGCTGTTCCACATCCTGCCGCTGGCTACCGACATGGACAGCGTCGAGGCGACCCCCGCGCGGCTGCACGAGGAGCTGCCCTGGGACGACGGCGCCAAGGCGGATCTGGACCGGCTGGTGGAGCAACTGCCGGTGCTGATCCGGATCTCCGCGGCGAAACGCCTGCGCGACGCCGCCGA
>CAZRSA010000116.1:0-8373 GCA_964602525.1 uncultured Woeseiaceae bacterium | reverse complement strand
GACCGCGTCATCGAGCGCGCCCGCGCCGCGGCCCGGCCGTCTGCCTAGCCAGGGCCGCCGCCGCGGATCCGCCTCCGGTGTCTTCTGCCCGGTGCCGTCGGCCCGGCGCCGTCGGCCGGGTGGCCCGGCGGCCTAGCGGTACTGCGGCACCACCCGCTCGAAGTAGCAGCGGGTTCCGTCGTCCAGCAGGATCGAGTCGTAGACGTTGGTCGCGCCGGTCTCCGGCGTCACGAAGAGCACCTCTTCAGTCTCCGTCAGGCCCGGGCAGGGCTCGGACAGCGTCACCTCCAGCACGAGCCCGTCCTCGCCGGTGGCGAGGTCCAGCGTGCGCCCGTCCACCACGTTCCAGCCGATGAACGAGCCGGCGGCCACCAGCGTGGAGGGTTCCGGCCGCGCCGGCGGAGGCAGCTCCGCGCGCCGCGCCCGGCCCGCGGCGGCTTCCAGCGCCTCGGCCTCGTCGTCGCTCAGCGCGACGATCCTGAGGGTCCAGTCCACGTCGTTGCCGGAGATGCCGATGCGGAACTCACCGCTCTCCCGGATGAGCTTGGAGCCGGCGCCGGTGCCCCGGAGCTGGGTAATGAAGCCGAGGTATTCGCTCGTTTCCGCGTCGTACAGGTTCGTGTAGAAGGCGGAGAGCAGCGGATGCTCGCTCTCGGCCTCCCAGTCCACCCGCCAGGGGCCCTCCACCTCGAAGCGGGGCGTCGTGTCCGGCCCCGAGCCGGTGAATGTCTTCACCAGAGTCTCCGCCCCGGCGGGGACGGCGAAGACGAGGAGCGGGATGACGAGTGACAGCAGCGGCCATGTCCCTGGCCACGAGGGGGTCTTGGGCATAGTCATGTTTCCTCCCGAAACTGCCCGCGCCGGCACCGCCGCACGCGGGGTCTGAAACCAGGCGCTCGCGGTCTTTCCTTGCACTCACCATGCTGTGGCAGGCACCCCCGCGGCGGCAATACGTAATGCTTGCAGCCGGCCGAGGTCGTGGAGGCGCCGAGGTGCCGGACCGAACTTTTGCAACTTTTCCAACTTAATGCCGGCAGCTCAGAGCAGGGAGCCCTGGCGGGGCAGCGGCCAGGGCGGCAGCTCCGGCAGAGCGTCCATGCCTGATTCGTGCTGCAGCGTCTCGTGGAAGGTCCGCGCGTAGGGCGGGCAGTGCAGGTTGTTCGGGCAATGGATCATCATGTAGACCCGGTGCCCCGCGTGCAGGTAATCGGCCACGCGGCTGGACCACTCGGCGATCCAGCGCCCGTTGCCCGCCGGGTCCGGATGCAGCACCAGGCGCACGAAGACCAACCCGTTGTAGACCTCGTCGAGCACGGGGACGTCGGGCTTCTCGTGCAGTGCCTGCTGCACCTCCGGATGATTCGTGTCGCCGTGGTAGATCGGCCGGCTGTCCATCATCACCCGGCCGCACCCGTGCTCGGCCAGCAGCGGCTCCAGCAATTCCGGCCGGGAGAAGAACAGCGGATGGCGCACCTCGACGGCGTAGCGATACTCGCGGGAGAGCCGGGAGAGCACTGCCTCCATGCCCGCGATCTCCGTTGGACCTGCGGTGGCCGGGAACTGCACCAGCAGCGGCCCCACGTGCCCGCCGAGGGGCTCGATCGCCCGCAGGAAGGCGTCCAGGTCCTCCGCTGACGGGGTGCGCTCGTGGGTGACGCTGCGGGGCAGCTTGAAGCAGAACTCGAAGTCGCGGCCGGTGACGGCCTCACGCCAGCCGGCCACGCTCTTCTCGTCAGGGATGCGGTAGAAGGTGGTGTTGCCCTCCACCGTACCGAAGAAGCGGGCGTAGTCCGCCAGCGGTGTAGGCCGCGCCTCCCAGTAGCGCCCTTTCCACCCCGGAAACGCCCAGGCCGGCAACCCCAACCGATACTCAGGTGCCGGACCGAACTTTTGCAATTTATCCAACTTGTTCGCTCGCCGGTAATCAGTGAGGTGCGCGGATGCGCCGGGGCCGGATAATGTGTCAGCCGCGTTTCTCGGGCAAGATATCAGGCCGATCGACGCCACGAGAACGAAGACGATGACGCGAACTCTACTGCCGCTCCTGCTCATCCTCGCCTTCCCGGCGCTCGCCGCCGATCAGCCCGCCGACGGGTCCGCAGCCGGCGATCCGCCGCAAGCGCTCGCCGTGGACGAGTGGCAGGCCATGCCCGGCTTCATAGACCTCTACTGGGACGCCGGCGGCGGCCGCCTGCTGCTCGGTCTCGACGCATTCGACGAGCCCTTCATCTACCAGTCGTCGCTCGCCCGCGGCGTGGGCTCCAACGACATCGGCCTGGACCGGGGTCAGCTCGGTGCCACGCGCCTGGTGGAGTTCCGTCGCGTGGGCCCCCGTGTCCTGCTGATCCAGCACAATCTGGCCTACCGCGCCCTCGACGGCGATGAACCGGAGCGCGCGGCCACCACCGAGTCCTTCGCCACCTCGGTGCTGTGGGGCTTCGGGATCATCGGCGAGCGCCAGGGCGCCGTCTTCGTGGATGCCACCCCCTTCCTGCTGCTCGACGTCCACGGCATTGCCCCGCGCCTCGCCGCCATGGGCGAAGGCAGCTACACGGTGGACACCGACCGCTCCGCCATCTACCTGCCCCGCACGAAGGCCTTCCCGGACAACAGCGAGGCAGAGGCGATGGTGACCTTCACCGGCAAGCCGGAGGGCGAGCTGCTGGCCACCGTCGCGCCGGATCCCACCAGCTTCACCGTCCATCTGCGCCATTCCTTCGTGCGCCTGCCGCCGCCGGGCTACGAGCCGCTGCCCTACGACCCCCGGGGCGGCATCATCGGCCTCAGCTACGGCAGCGACGGCTTCATCGATTACGCCTCGGAGATCGGCGGGCCCCTGCGGCTGGACTACGGCCGCCGGCACCGGCTGGAGAAGAAGGACCCGTCCGCGGCGATGAGCGAGCCGGTGGAGCCCATCGTCTACCACGTCGACCCGGGCGCGCCGGAGCCCGTGCGCAGCGCGCTGATCGAGGGTGCCGAGTGGTGGAACCAGGCCTTCGAGGCGGCGGGCTACCGGGACGCCTTCCGCGTGGAACTGCTGCCGGAAGACGCCGACCCCATGGACGTGCGCTACAACGTCATCCAGTGGGTACACCGCTCCACCCGCGGCTGGTCCTACGGCGCCTCCGTTCTCGACCCCCGCACCGGCGAGATCATCAAGGGCCACGTCACCCTGGGCTCGCTCCGCGTCCGCCAGGACTACCTCCTGGCCGAGGGCCTGCTGACGCCCTACGAGGTGCCGGACCGAACTTTTGCGACTTTTCCAACTTATTCCCCGGACGACGACCCCATGCTGGCCATGGCCCTGGCCCGCATCCGCCAGCTCTCCGCCCACGAGGTCGGCCACACCCTGGGCATCGAGCACAACTTCGCCGCCAGCACCCAGAACCGGGCCTCCGTCATGGACTACCCCTTCCCCCTGATCCGCCTCACCGAAGACGGCGACATCGACCTCAGCGACGCCTACGACACCGGCATCGGCGAATGGGACACCCGGGTCGTCCTCTACGCCTACCAGGACTTTCCCGCCGGCGTCGACGCCACCGCCGAACGCGACCGCATCCTGGCGGAGACCGCCGAGCGCTACGCCTACGTCGCCGACGAAGACGCCCGCGGTACCGGCACCCCGCACCCGGACGGCAACCTCTGGGACAACGGCGCCGACGCCATCGCCCAACTCGAGCACCTCCTGCGCGTCCGCGACCTCGTGCTCCAGCGCTTCGGCGAGCGCAACATCCGCCCCGGCCGCCCGTACGCCACCCTCGAAGAGGTGCTCGTGCCCATGTACCTCCTGCACCGCTTCCAGATTCGCGCCGTCGCCAAACTGATCGCCGGCCAGCACTTCGACTACGCCCTGCGCGGCGACGGCCAGGGCATCACCGAACGCGTATCCGCCCGCCGCCAGCGCGCCGCCATCGCCGCCCTGACCGGCCTGCTCGACCCCGCCGTATTGCGCCTGCCGGACGACATTGTCGCCTCGATCCCGCCGCGCCCGCCCGGCTACGCCCCCAACCGCGAGCTCTTCCCCCGCGCAACCGGCAACACCTTCGATTCGGCAGGCCCGGCCGAAAGTGCCGCCGCGCTGACCCTGGCCGCGCTGCTCGATGCCGCCCGCGCCGCCCGCCTGGAACGCCAGCACGCGGCCGACTCCGGCCTGCCCGGCTTCACCGACCTGCTCGACGAGCTGCTGGCGGCCACCTGGTACGCCGACCGCCGCGACGGCATGGAGGGGCTCATCCAGCGCCGCACCAACCGCCAGACACTGCACGCGCTGATGCGCCTGGCTGCCGCCGACGACGCGGACCCGGCCGTGCGCATGCTCGTCACCGGTACTCTGGCACACCTGGACGAGCGGCTCGACGAACGCCTTGACCGGCGCCTCGACCGGCGCTGGCAGGCCGCCTACACCGCCGCCCGCGAAGACATTCGGCGCTTCCGCGACGACCCGGCCTACGCCGACGGACTGCCCGCCGTGAAAGTTCCGCCGGGCTCCCCGATCGGCGACGGCGGCGGCGACCGGGTCCACCGCTGAAGCGGCGGCCCGCTCTGCTATTCTCCGGGATACCACCTGCCAGGAGCCGCTCCATGACCGGATACATCGACCCGGAACGCGATCAGTTCGAGGCCTTCAAGCACCTTCCCCGGGATCGGCCGATCCAGATGCTGAACTTCCTCCGCTTTCGCGACAAAGCCGCCTATGCGGACGGCCGCAAGGCTACCGGCGCCGAGGCCTACGCCGCCTACGGCCGCGACAGCGGCCCGATCTTCCGTCGCGTGGGCGGCGAGATCGTGTGGCGCGCCCAACCCGAGCTGATGCTGATCGGTCCGCCGGACAAGCAGTGGGATCTCATCTTCGTCGCCCGCTATCCCAACGCCGGCGCTTTCCTCGAGATGGTCACCGACCCGGACTACCGGGAGGCGGTGAAGCACCGCCAGGCCGCGGTGGCCGACAGCCGGCTCATCCGCCTGCGAGAGGCGCCGGAGGGCGAGGGTTTCGGCGGCTGATCAGAGTGCCTGTGCCGCCACGATAGCGCCCATCGCCAGCATGCAGATCAGCTGCACGAAAAAGAATGCGAATCGCAGCGCCGCCGTGACCTCGCCGGGCGTCGTACCGATGTGCAGCAGAGTCTGGCATACACGGGCGCCGAGCAGCACCAGCGCCAGAATGTCGAGGCTGCGAGCGGCGGCGCCGCTCGCCACCAGCGCCACCACGATGGCGCCGTAGACCGGCAGGTTCTCGACGCAGTTCATGTGAGCGCGCATGGCGCGGCGATACCTGTCGCTGCCCTGGGGCCGGTCCGGGTTCCACTCGCTGATGGAAGCGCGTCCGGTCAGTATGTGACCCCAGCGGTACAGCCCCACCGTGGTGGTCAGTGTGAGCAGCGTCCAGCCGGCGAAGGCGAGCAGGACCCATACGGGGATGGACATGGTCAGACTCCATAGGCATACGGATACATGCCCTGCAGGCTAACATCCGGACCGTGGCCCGTTTGACCCGCCAGAGCCGCCGGCGTTAGCCTCGGACTACACTTCGCAAATCCGCGATGTCCGTCGCGGGATCCACCTGCCACGGCGCGATTCCCGCGACCCGCGGGGGAGAGAATCCGATGCCCTATCACCTGGAAGGCGACCTCCTGGAGGTCTGCACCTGCGAGACCCTGTGTCCGTGCTGGGTGGGCGAGAACCCGGACGGCGGCACCTGCGACTCCTCGCTGGCCTATCACATCCGCAGCGGCGAGATCGACGGCGTGGACGTCTCCGGCCTCACCTGGGTCGGCATGGTCCACATCCCGGGTAACGTGTTCGACGGTAACTGGCGCGAGATTGCCTACCTGGACGAGAGCGCCACGGACGAGCAGGAAGCGGCGCTGCGGCGGGTGTTCTTCGGCGAAGCCGGCGGCCCTGTCGCCGATCTCGCCCAGCTGGTGGGCGAAGTCATCGACGTGCGCCGGGCCCCCATCGTCTGCGACGTGGAGGAGGGCAGGGGACGGTTCACCATCGGCGACGTCGTCGAGGCCGACCTCGAGCCTTTCACCGGGCCGAGCGGGGAACCCACCCGGCTGGTGGGCTCCGTCTTCTCGACCATCCCCGGCTCGCCGGCCTACGTGGGCAAGGCGACGCGGTATCGTCAGAAGAGCCCGGAACTCGGCCAGGACATCGACATATCCGGCCATAACGCCATCTCCGGGCCCTTCGTGTTCGACCACGACGAAGCCGCCTGATCGGGCGATCGGGCAGCTCCGCGCGTCCGCCACCGGGCGGGCGCTGCGGGTATGAACACGAAGACGACCTATCGCAGCTGGCTCGCGGCCTCACTGGGCGGGACGGTCGTGGCCGCCTGGGCGCTGCTCTGGTGGCTGGAGCGCACCCCCTGGGGTGCCCTCCTGCACGCGCACGGCGGTGCCCATGCCCACGCGGGCCACGGGCAGCCGTTGCCGGTCACTGCCGCGGCCTTCGTCGCGGGCTGGACCCTCATGACGGTGGCCATGATGCTGCCGAGCACGTTCCCCCTCATGGAGATATTCCGGCGGCTGGTGCGTCGCCGGCGTCACCCGGCCCTGCTGGCGGGGGTGCTGTCCGGCGGTTACCTGCTCGTATGGGCGGCCCTCGGCGCACTCGTGTTCGGTGGCGGCCAGGTCTTCGCCGGCCTGGAACTGCCGCTGCCCGCCTGGGCGCCGGCCGCGGGGCTGTTCCTGCTGGCCGGGGCGTTCCAGTTCTCGGCGCTGAAGTACCGCTGCCTGGAGCAATGCCGTACCCCGCTCGGCTTCGTGCTGTCCCGGTGGGGCCGCCGGGAGGGGGAGATGCGGCGTGCCTGGCGCATCGGCGTGGATCACGGGCTGTACTGCGCCGGTTGCTGCTGGGCGCTGATGCTGCTGATGTTCGCGGCGGCCAGCGCGAATCTGCTGTGGATGTTCGCGCTGGGCCTGGTCATGGCCGTGGAGAAGAACGCGAGCTGGGGCCGGCGCATCGGTGAGCCGCTGGGCGCGGTGCTGCTGATCGTCGCCGCGGCGATCGCCGGCGCCGGCATAGCGGGCTACTGACGACGCGCCGCGTGTTCTGCCTATTCCCCCCGGCGTTGCCGGGCCTTATGGTTACGGGATCAAAGCAGCGTTTCGGGGGTGAAGCATGAAACCGGTATTCTTTTACGGGCTGCTCGCGCTCCTCGTGCTTCCGGCCCTGGCGGCGGCCCGGCCCGACGCGGTGGACGCGTGCGTCGAGTGCCACGGCGCCGACGGCATGGGCAAGGGCGACCCGATGGTCCCGGTGCTGGCCGGCATACCCGCCGGGCACATCGAGGAGGCCATCTTCGCCTACGTCGACGGCGCCCGCCGCTGCGTGCGCGAGCCGCGCATGTGCGAAACCGTGGCGGAGCTGGACGAGGACACCGTCTTCGAGATTGCCAACTACTACGGCGCCAAAGAGCGCCAGGCGCTGGAGCAGTCCTACGACGAGGAACTCGCGTCCCAGGGCGCGGCGCTGCACCGCAGCCACTGCGGCGCCTGCCACGCACGGCCGGACAGTGACGATGCGCAATGGGCGGTCGGCATTCCGCTGCACGGCCAGCGCCGGGAGTATCTGCGCTTCGCCATCGAGGCCTACCTGGCCGGCGACCGCGAGGCGCTGCTGCCGGCCATGGCGCACGAACTCGACGAACTCGAACCGGGCGACATCGGCGCGCTGGTGAACTACTACGCCAGCTACCGGCCCGCTGGCGCCGCCGAGTAGTTGCCCCCGGCGGATATGCAGATTCCGAGAGTTCCCCGGGCGGGATAACGCGTTATCGTGATCGTGTCCGGGCAGGCCCGGGCCTGCCCGGTTTCCCGCGGGAGACAAGGAGACGGCCATGCCTGTTACCAGACTCAAGGACTTCCTCGACCGAGAGAACGTCAAGTACGTCACCATCGGCCATTCGCCGGCGTTCACCGCCCAGGAGATCGCCGAACGGGCGCACATCCCGGGCAAGGAACTGGCGAAGACCGTGATGGTGAAGATCGACGGCAAACTGGCGATGATCGTGGTGCCGGCGTCCGAGCACCTGCGGCTCGCGCACCTGAAGGAGGCGCTGGGCGCCGACGGGGTGGAACTCGCCGGCGAGTACGAGTTCAAGGAGCGCTTCCCGGACTGCGAGACCGGGGCCATGCCGCCCTTCGGCAACCTGTACGACATGCCCGTGTTCGTCTCGGCCACGCTGCGCGAAGACGACGAGATCGCCTTCAACGCCGGCTCCCACAGCGAGCTGATCCGGATGGCCTACGCCGACTTTGAGCGGCTGGTGAAACCGACGCCGCTGGCGGCGTAACCGTTGCAGGAGGGCCTGGAGGCCCTTGTATGGTAGCTGGCGCCTGAAATCAGGAAGATGAAGGCGCCGGGATG
>CAZRSA010000115.1:0-8672 GCA_964602525.1 uncultured Woeseiaceae bacterium | reverse complement strand
GCATCGGCGAACAGGACGCCACCGTGAAGGTGCTGGGCCTCGACTACATCGTGGACAAGATCTGCCACGACGACCGGCTGCTGATCGTCGACGACGTCTTCGACAGCGGCAAGAGCATCGCGGCCGTGATGGAGGAGCTCGGGCGCAAGACCCGGGCGAACATGCCGGAGGACGTGCGCATAGCCGTGCCCTGGTACAAACCGGCGCGCAACCGTACCAGCATGCAGCCCGACTACTGGAACCACGAGACCGACGAGTGGCTGGTGTTCCCTCACGAGGTGCTCGGACTCGACGACGCCGAGGTGCGGGCGAAGAACCCGGCGCTGCATGACCTGCTGGCCTCCGCCCGCCCGCCCGCGAACACCTGAGCGGGCGGTGGCAGAAGCGGTCGTCATCATCGTAGTAGTCGGCCTGGCCGTCTGGGCGGTCGTCATCTTCAACCGACTGGTCCGCGACCGCAAC
Organism: uncultured Woeseiaceae bacterium; assembly: GCA_964602525.1. GTDB lineage: Bacteria > Pseudomonadota > Gammaproteobacteria > Steroidobacterales > Woeseiaceae > Lentisalinibacter. The sequence goes on along the minus strand of CAZRSA010000115.1, from coordinate 8,210 downwards.
CGCACCCGGGCCGGCTGGAGCGACATCGACGTGCAGCTGCAGCGCCGACACGACCTGATCCCGCGGCTGGTGGAGGCGGTGCGTGCCTACGCCGACTACGAACGGGCCACCCTGACCGCGGTGACCGAGCTGCGCCGGCGAAGCGAGGAAACCGACCGGCCCGCGGCCAAAGCCCGGCTGGAGGACGAACTCGCCCGTGGCATCGACCGGCTCGTGGCGGTGGCCGAGAGCTACCCGGATCTGAAGGCGGACCGGAACTTCCTGGACCTGCAGGAGCAGCTGGTCGACACCGAGGACAAGCTCCAGTACGCCCGGCGCTTCTACAACGGCGCCGTGCGCGATCTGAACACCCGCATCCAGTCGTTTCCGGACCTGATCGTCGCCCGCAGCCTCGGCTTCCGCGAGGCCGAATACTTCGACGCGGAAGCCGGCACCGAGGCGGCGCCGGCGGTCAGGCTGGGTCCGTGAACGGCCTGCCCCGCGGTATCTCGCTGGCCGCGCGCATCGTGCTCCTGGTACCGGTCGCGCTGATGCTCACGGCGGCCGCCGCCGTTGGCGACGAGCGCATCCACGCCTATCGCGCCGACATCCGGGTGCCGGCGGAAGGGCCGGTGACCGTCACCGAGACCATCGAGGTCACGGCTGAGGGCGACCGCATCCGCCGCGGCATCTACCGGGACATCCCCACGGACTACGAGGACGCGGTCGGCAACCGCGTGCGCATCGTGCCCGGGTTCCGCTCGGTGCGCCGGAACGGCTCCCCGGAGCCTTACCATACCGAACGCCGGGGCGGAGACATCCGGCTCTACGCGGGTTCGGCCGACGCGCTCGTGCCGCCCGGCCGGCACGTCTACGAGATCACCTACACCGTGGACCGGGTACTGGGCTACTTCGAGGACCACGACGAGCTGTACTGGAACGTCACGGGCAACGGCTGGGCGTTCCCCATCGACGAGGCGTCCGCCACCGTGCGCCTGCCGGACAGCGTCGACGCGGCCGGGATCGCCGTAGAGGCGTACACAGGTCCGTTCGGCGCCCGGGGGCAGGACTACCAGGCCGACGTGGACTTCCGCGGCAACGCCGCCTTCCGCACCACCCGCGGGCTCGGCCCGGGCGAGGGGCTCACCATCGTCGTCTCCTGGCCGAAGGGTCACGTGGCCAAACCCACGGCAGCGGACAACATGCGCTTCCGACTGTCACAGAATCTCGGCCTGCTGATCGCGCTGGCCGGCGCCGGCGGTTCACTGTTCTACCTGGTCACCGCATGGCGGCGCATCGGCGTCGACCCGGAACCCGGCGTGATCTTCCCCCGTTACGAACCGCCGGAAGGCTACTCGCCGGCGTCGCTGCGCTATGTGGCCGAGATGGGCTACGACAGGCGCACCTTCACCGCGGCCGTGCTGAACCTGGCCGTGAAGGGCTTCATCACCATCGAGGAGGACGATGGCGACTATGCGCTGGTGCGCACGCCGAAGAGCAACGACGGCTCGCTGGCGCCGGGCGAGGCCGTGCTCTTGTCACGGCTGTTCGCAGACCACCACCGGGTGGCGCTGGAGAACGAGAACCACAGCATCGTCGGCGGCGCCATGAAGGCCCACGAGAAGACGCTGAAGCGGGACTATTATCAGCGCTACTTCGTCAGCAACAGCGGGCTCCTGCTGCCGGCCGTGGTGCTGCTGGTCGGAGCGGGCATCGGCGCGGCGGTGGCCGATCGCCTGACCCTCGGCGGTGGCATCGCGCTCGCGGCCGGCGGGGCCGGCGTCCTGCTGTTCGCCTGGCTGCTGAAGGCGCCGACGCCCCACGGCCGCCGACTGCTCGACAAGGTGGAGGGCTTTCGGCTTTATCTCGAGGTGGCGGAGAAGGACGAACTGAATCTGCGCAACCCGCCCGAGCGCACGCCCGCACTGTTCGAGGCCTATCTGCCCTATGCGCTGGCATTGGAGGTGGAGCAGCCCTGGGCCGAGGGCTTCGCCGACGTCTTCGCCCGGCTGCGCGGCGAGACCGGCGCCGACTGGCACCCGGGCTGGTACGCAGGCCGCTGGGACGCGGGCAACCCGGTGAAGATGAGCCGGGCCGTGGGCAGCTCGCTGAACTCCGCCATCGGCTCGGCGACCACGCCGCCGGGCTCCTCCTCCGGCAGCGGCGGCGGCGGATTCTCCGGTGGGGGCGGTGGCGGAGGCGGAGGCGGGGGCTGGTAGGGAGGCGGTGGCGAAGCCGTGCCGCGATCCGTATCCTCCGCGGCCTTGTTCGTATCAAACAGACTTCATGAACCCGCAATTCAGGAAACCACCCCTCCGTTTCAGCGCCGCCGCGGCGCTCGTTCTCGCGCTCTCGTCCTCCCTGGTCGTGCCGTTACCGGCGCCGGCGGCCGAAACCGTGATCGACGAGATCCAGGTCACGGCCACCCGCAGGGCGGCGAGCATCCGCGACATCTCCGCCGGTCTCACCCGCATCGGCGAGGAGGAGGTCGACGGCGAAGCCCTGATCACCGACGCCCTTGCCTTCGAGCCGGGGCTATACCGCCAGCAGACGACCGCGGGCCAGGGCCAGGTAATCATCCGCGGGCTGAAGGGCTCGGAGATCCTGCACCTGGTGGACGGCGTGCGGCTGAACAATGCCATCTTCCGCAATGCCCCCACCCAGTACTTCGCGCTCGTGCCGATCAGTTCCGTCGACCGCATCGAGGTCATCCGCGGGGCCGCGGCCTCGCTGTACGGCAGCGATGCCATTGGCGGCGTCGTGAACGTCGTGACCCGCGTTCCGTCTTTCGGCACCCGTGAGACGGCCTATGCGGGCGGCCTTTCCATCGGTGCCGATACCGCGGAACTCGGGCGGTCGGTTTCGGCCACGCTGGAGGCGGGCAACGAGCGGTTCGCGGTGCTCGGCAGCTTCGATTACCGGGAGTTCGGCAACCGGCGGGTTGGCGGCGGCGAACGTATCGATCCGAGCGGCTACCGTTCCCGCGCCGGGCGACTCGCCGCCGCCTACACCCCCGACGACCGGCAGCGCTGGTTCCTCGACGTGCAGCACCTGGAACAGCCCTCCACTCCCCGCGTGGACGAACTCGTCCCCGGCTTCGGCGAGACGGAGCCCGCCTCCGCCGAGTTCTGGTTCGAGCCGAACCGCCGCCAGTTCGTCCATCTCCAGCATGGCCGCACGGACAGCTGGCTGGGCACGGACTGGGTGGTGGACCTCGCCTGGCAGCGCATCGACGACGACCGCCGCAGCCGCGACACCGGCGCCACGGTGCGGCGGCTGGAACAGAACCGGAGCGATCTGTTCGAACTCTCTGTTAACGGCGTACGCGGCTATGCCTGGGGCAGCATCGCCTACGGCGCCGAGTGGTATCACGACGAGGTGAGCAGCAGCCGTGTCGAGGAGGATATCGATACCGGCGGGCGCACCCCGGTGGCCGCACGCTTCCCCGATGGTTCCGAGGTGGATCAGGCCGCGCTGTATACCCAGGCCGAGTGGAAATTGAGCGACCGGCAGGCCTTCATCGGCGGTCTGCGGTTCACCGACGTGAGCGCTTCGCTCGCAGGCACGGCAAGCGCACCCGCCGGGGAGGTCGACACCAGCGACCTCAGCGGCGAGCTGGGCTGGCTGTACTGGCTCACCGACGAGCTGCAGCTCGTGGCCAACGCCAGCCGCAGCTTCCGGGCACCGAACATCTTCGACCTGGGCACGCTCGGTCCGCGCCCCGGCGGCCGTTTCAACATCGCCAACCCGGACCTCAAACCGGAGAGCGCACGGCAGCTGGACGTGGGACTCCGGGCGGCCCGGCCACACCTGCGCGCCGAAATCATGGCGTACGTCGTGGACTACTCGGACCGCATCAGCTCGGTGCTCACCGGCGAGTTTACGCCGGAGGGCCGGCGGATCGTCCAGAATCAGAACATCGCAAGCGCCACCATCTACGGAGTAGAGGCGGGCGGCGAGGTGGACCTCGGCGGCCGTGCCATGCTGCGCGCCGTCCTGAACTACACCCGCGGCGAAGAGAAGGAGGCGGATTCCGGCACGACGCCGGGCGACCGCATACCGCCCCTCAACGGCGCCGTCTCCCTCCGCATCGCGATGAGCGACAGACTGGAGATCGAGCCCTGGGTGGAGTTCGCCGCGGAACAGGATCGGCTCAGTCCGAGGGACGTGCGCGACAGCCGGATCAACCCGGAGGGCACGCCGGGCTGGGCCACGCTGAACCTGCAGGCGGCCTGGCAGGACAAAGCGGGCTGGGGCATGACGCTGGCAGTGGAGAACATCCTGGACAAGCGCTACCGCATCCACGGCTCTGGACTTGACGCGCCTGGCCGCAACTTCTCGCTCCGACTGAACATGGCTTTCTAGGACGATGGCTGGTTTGCGGCGATTCGGTTATGCAGCGCTGCTGGCCGTCCTGTCGACCGCGGGCTGCGGCGGGCCTGACGAGGACACCGGCGAGAGTGCCGTCGCCCCGCCGCCGCCAGCCGCTCCCGGGCTCTGGCAGGGCACCTTCCCCTGCGCCGACTGCCCCGGCATCGACGTGACGCTGTGGCTGCGCCCGGACGGCGCCTTCTTCCTGCGCCAGCATTATCTGGCCGACGACGGCGGGGGCGAGCGTTATTACGGCCTCGGCCGCTGGGCGTGGGACGAGGACGAGGCGGTGCTGCGTCTGCGCGGCGGCGGACCGGAACGCGTATTCGAGAGACCGGCCGCCGGCCGGCTGGCGATGCGGGTCGCCTCCGACCTGCCCCATCGCCTCGAGCGCAGCGGCGACCTCGTGCCGTTCACGGACACCGTCACACTGGAAGGCGAGTACCGGGAGGCGGACGGGACGCGCCGGTTCAGGGAATGCCGCAGCGGTCTCGCCTGGACGGTCGTCCGGCGAGGCGACTTCCGGCGCCTCGTTCACCAGTACGGCCGGGTTCCCCGGGAGGAGCAGGCCCTGCTGAAGGTCCGCGGCCACCTTGAGCCGACGGACGACGGCGATACCCTCGTGATCGAGGAACTGGTGCAGCTGCAGCCAGGCCGCGGCTGTCCCTGAGCAAGTGTAAAACGACGGCCGGTTTGCTGTTGCCGGCCGGCCGGAAGTGGTAGCTTTACGCGTTTGTGCCTGAAGGGCGGAGACGGGGCATGGCCCATCCGCGGCGTCTGATCATCTCCAGCATGCTGGCCTGCGTCGGCCTCGTCGCGCTGTCCGGCTGCGGCGAGCCCGAGCAGGTGGCGGCCGATGCTGCCGATCCGGCCGACCCTGCCGTTCCCGCGGATATCAAGGTGTACCGCCACTCGCTGGACGGCGCGCCTTCCACCATCGACCCCGTCCAGTCCTCCAACATCTATGCCAACACGGTCGTCCTGAACGCCTACGACACGCTGTACCGCTTCAAGTACCTCGCCCGGCCCTACGAGCCTGCTCCCAACCTGGCCGCGGCCATGCCGGAGATCTCCGACGACGGCCTGGTCTATCGCATCCGCCTCAAGGAGGGGGTGCATTTCATCGACGACCCGGCCTTCGAGGGCGGTGTCGGCCGGGAGGTGGTCGCGGAGGATTTCGTCTACAGCCTGAAACGCCACTTCGATTCGTCCCAGCGCCCCCGCGGCGCCTGGCTGTGGCAGGGACGCATCGTCGGCCTCGACGACTGGAAGGAGGCCGGTTCGGACTACGACCGGGAAGTGGAAGGCCTGCGCGCGATCGACCGCTACACCGTCGAGGTGCGCCTGACCAAACCCTACCCCCAGTTCGTCTACACCCTCGCCCAGGGCTACGCCGCCGTGGTGCCCCGCGAGGCGGTGGAGAAGTACGGCCGGGAGTTCGGCTCCCACCCGGTAGGCTCCGGGCCCTTCCGGGTCATCGCTTACGACTCCTCCCGGGTGGTCTACGAGCGCAACGAGAAGTTCCGCCGTGAACCGGTGGACCTGGCCGCGGAGGGCTACGACCCCGCCACCCAGGCCTACACCGGCGTGCAGGCCATCGAGGGCCGCTCGCCGCCGTTCGTCGACCGCCTGCAGATCGACTTCATCACCGAGAACGCCGCGCGCTGGAACTCGTTCACCAAGGGCAACGAGATCCAGTACCTGACCGTGCCCAACGAGCAGGTGGACCGCATCCTCGCCTCCAAGGACCCGATCACGCCGACGCCGGAGATCGCCGCGCAGTATCACCTGCACCACGGCGTGGAGGCGGGCTTCGTGTTCATGACCTTCAACATGGACTTCCCGGAGATCGGCTACAACGACGACCCGGAGCGCGAGCGGCGCAACCACGCGCTGCGCTGCGCCATGATCAAGGGCTTCGACTGGTACCGGCGCAACCAGAGTTTCTATTTCGGCCTGGGCCAGGTATTCCCCGGCATCATCACCCCGGCGGCGCCCGAGTTCGACCCGGAACTCTCCCGTGACAGCGTCACGCTGGACATCGAGGGTGCCCGCCGGCTGCTGGCCGAGAACGGCTGGAACGCGGACAACCTGCCGGAACTCGTCTACGGCGCCCAGTCCGGCGTCAGCCAGCGGCTGTTCTACGAGCAGTTCCGCGGCTTCATGAAGAAGATCGGTTATCCCCGCGAGAAGATCGTACTGAAGCAGTACGCGACCTTCGGGGACTTCATCAAGGACGTCTCCCAGAGCCGGCTGCCCCTGGTGGCCAAGGGCTGGGGCCTCGACTACCCCGATGCCGAGAACACCCTGCAGCTGTTTTACGGCCCGAACGGCTCGCCGGGCTCCAACGACGCGAACTGGCGCAACGAGGAATACGACCGGCTGTACGAGAAGTCCGCCGTGATGCTGCCCAGCCCCGAGCGCACCGAGATCTACCGGCGCATGAACCGGCTGGTCATCGACGACTGCGTGACCATCAGCGGCCTGTCCCGCACCCGGCTCTACCTCTGGCACAAGGACGTGATCGCCATGCCCGACCGCCAGATCGTTGGCGGGTTCTTCCTGCGTTTCGTGGACATCGCCGGCGGCGGCGGGGAGACCTGACCGTGGAGACCCTGCAGTACGCCGTCCGCAAGCTGGTCGGCGGCATCCCGCTGATACTGGGCGTTACCTTCGTCAGCTTCCTGCTGATGGTGTACTTCGGGCCGGATCAGACCTACGAACTGCTCGGCAAGAACCCCACCGAGGAGCAGATCGCGGAGGTGCGCCGGGAACTCGGCTACGACCGGCCGTTCTTCGTGCGCTACGGCGAATACCTGAAGGAGATCGTCACCCTCGACTTCGGCCTGTCGGACTCCACCGGCGAGCCCGTGAGCGAGATGCTCGGCCGCAGCATCCCCATCTCGCTGGCCCTGATCACGCCGGGCTTCATCCTCGGCAACGTGCTAGGCATCCTGTTGGCGCTGGTGGCCGCCTACCACCGCAGCGGCTGGATCGACAAGGCCATCATGGGCTTCTCGGTGGTGGGCATGAGCGTGTCCTTCCTCATCGTCATCATCGGCTTCCAGCTGCTGCTCTCCTCGAGCTACGGGCTGAACCTGTTCCCGGTGCGCGGCTGGGAGGTGAACTCGCTGCACGACTACGTCATGTACGTGACTGTGCCGACGCTGGCCACGGTGTTCGTGGCGCTGGGCTACAACACCCGCTTCTACCGCGCCGTCCTGGTGGAGGAGATGACCCGGGATCACGTGCGCACGGCCCGCGCCTTCGGCATTCCGCCGGGCAAGCTACTGTACAAGCACATCCTGAAGAACTCGGCCATCCCCATCATTACCCGCATCATGTTCTCCATCCCGCTGGTGATCGTGAGCGGCAGCCTGCTCATCGAGAGCTACTTCGGCATTCCCGGCGTCGGCAAGGTGACCTTCGACGCCATCACCACGGGCGACCAGCCGGTGCTGAAGGCGGTGGTGGGTCTCACCGCCGTGCTGTTCGTAATCACGCTGCTGGTCACCGACATCATGTACCGGGCCGTCGACCCCAGGGTGTCGCTGAAATGAGCGCCATACCCGAGACCTCGGACCAGCTCCGCGGCGGCGTGGACCCCAACCCGTCCGCGCAGCCGGAGCGCACCGAGTCAATCTGGGGCAAGGCGGTCTACAAGTTCAGCCGGGACCGGGCCGGCATGATCGGGCTGGGCGTGGTGCTGGTGTACTTCGTGATGGCGCTCGGCGTGTGGCTCGGCGTCTGGGCCACCGAGTGGAGCGACGTCGAGGGCCCGAAATGGGCGCCCATGAGCGCCGAGCACTGGTTCGGCACCAACATCATCGGCCAGGACATCTTCCAGCGGGCCGTCTACA
>CAZRSA010000114.1:0-8701 GCA_964602525.1 uncultured Woeseiaceae bacterium | reverse complement strand
TGCGCGAGCAGGGCTACCGGGTGAGCGACGCCGCCGTGCAGCAGTCCATCCGCGAACTCCCGGTGTTCCAGGAAAGCGGGCAATTCTCCTTCGAGCTCTACCAGGGGCTGCTCGCCAGCCGGGGTATCGCGCCGGCCAGCTTCGAGGCCGACCAGCGCCGCTCGCTGCAGATCGACCAGCTGCAGAGCGCGGTGGAGGCCACCGCGTTTTCCACGCCGTCGGAGTTGCGCCGCTACATCGAACTGGACCGGGAGACCCGCACCATCAGCTACCTCGAGTTCGGCATCGAGGACTTCCTGGACCGGGTGGAGATCGGCGAAGGGGAGCTGCAGGCCTACTACGACGAGAACCCGGAACTCTTCCGCACGCCGGCCAGCGTCACCTTCGACTACATCGAGATCTCACGAGATTCGGTCGCCGAGCGCATCCAGCCGACGGAGGAGGAGCTGCAGGCCTACTACGAGGACGTGAAGGACTCCTACACCCGTGACCAGGAGCGCAACCCCGGCCACATCCTGATCACCACCGACGAGCGCAGCGAGGACGAGGCCCGCGCGCTCGCCGCCGAGCTGACCGAGCGGGCCAGGGCCGGCGAGGACTTCGCCGAACTCGCCGCCGAGTACTCCGGCGACACGCTCAGCGCAGAGCAGGGCGGCGACCTGGGCTGGGTGGCCCGGGGCCAGTTCGTCGAGCCGGTGGAAGAGGCCGTCTTCGACATGGAGGAGGGCGAGATCCGCGGCCCGGTGGAGAGCGAGTTCGGCTTCCACGTCCTGCGCCTGGACGACGTGCGCGGCGGCGGCACGCCGTCGCTGGACGAGGTCCGCGACGAACTCGTGGCCGCGTACAAGGCCGACCGCATCGGCGAGCAGTACCTGGAGCTCAGTAATTCGCTGGCCGACCAGCTGTTCGACACGCCGGACCTGGACGAGGCCGCCGCCGCCCTCGGCATGGAGTTGAGCACGGCCGAGAACTACACCCGCAGCGGCAGCGCGGAACTCGCGCCGGCGCCGACGCTGCTGGACGCCCTGTTCGGCGAGAACGCTCTGCCGGAAGGCGCCACCAGCGATCTCCTGAACCTGGCCGAAGACCGGGTGATGGTGGTGCAGGTGACCGGGCGCCAGGAGGCGTCCCGCCGGCCGCTGGCCGAGGTGCGCGACGAGGTCGAGCGTCGCGCCCGCCGCGATGCGGCCGCCGTCATGGCCCGGGCCAGGCTCGAGGAGCTGCGTGCCAACGTCGAAGGTGGCATGGGGCTCGATGAGGCCGCCGCCGGGGTCGAGGCCGAGACCGTCACCGACCGCCAGATCAACCGCAACGCGCCGGGTCTGCCACAGGCACTGGTCGCCGCCGTCTTCTCCGCCGAGATGCCGGCAGACGGCGCGAAGGTGGGCAGCGTCGCCACCGCCGACGGCGGCTTCGTGCTCTACCGCCTCACCGACGTCACGCCGGGCCGGGCCGAGACCATCCCGCCCGAGCAGCGCGAACAGGCCCGCACCGGCCTCGCCCGCCAGGCCGGCGTCTCGGACCTGAGTGGCTTCATCGACCAGCTGGTCGAGGAGGCCGAGATCGTGCGAGGCACCGCGGCGCCATTCGAGGATCGGTTCTAGATACGGGGTCGGGCCTGAAGGCCCTCCTGCATGCTTCGGTAACGTGTCCGAAGCATGCAGGAGGGGCTCCAGCCCCGATCCCCCTAACAAAATAAAAATCCGCGGGGGGTCATGCTCAGACTGAAGCTGCATTGGCAGATCGCCATCGCCATCGCCCTGGCGCTCGGCGCCGGCATCGGCACCGGCGTACTGCCGGACGACTCCGCCGCCCGGGGCCTGCTCTCCGGCGCCTACGAGTTCGTCGGCGACCTCTTCGTCAACGCGCTGAAGATGCTGATCGTGCCCCTGATCACCTCGTCCATCATCGTGGGCGTGGCCGGCATGGGCAAGGGCAGCGCCATCGGCCGGCTGGGCGTGCGCACGCTCTTTTTCTACGCCAGCACGGGCCTCGCGGCCATCCTGGTGGGGCTCGTCCTCGTCAACGTCTTCCAGCCGGGCATCTACAACGGCGAGCCGGCCAAGCAGCTGCTGGCGCTGGAGGCGAGCACCGAGGACGTGGAGCAGCGGGTGGGCGGCCGCGACGCCAGCGACATCGTCGAGATCTTCATCCGCATGGTGCCGCCCAACATCATCTCGGCCGCGGCCAACGGCGAGATGCTCGGGCTGATCTTCTTCAGCCTGCTGTTCGGCTACTTCATGACCCGCCTGGACGACGCCTACGCCGGCACCCTGTACCGGTTCTGGGAGGCCGTATTCGAGGTCATGATGCGCATGACCGACCTCATCATGCGCTTTGCCCCCATCGGCGTATTCGGGCTCATCGCCGGCGTTATCGCCAGCCTGGATTTCAGCGAGGTGAGGGACTTCCTCACCATCCTGTCGAAATACGCGCTCATCGTCGCCGGCGCGCTGGCCATCCATACCTTCCTGACCCTGCCGGCCTTCCTGCGCTACGTCGCGCGTGTGCGGCCCGCGGCCATGTTCAACGGCACCGCGCCCGCGCTGCTCACCGCGTTCTCCACCGCCTCGTCCTCGGCCACCCTGCCGGTGACCATGGAATGCGTGGAGGACAACATCGGCGTCTCCAAGAAGACGGCCAGCTTCGTCCTGCCGCTGGGCGCCACCGTCAACATGAACGGCACGGCGCTCTACGAGTGCGTTGCCGCCATGTTCATCGCCCAGGCCTACGGGCTGGAGATCACCCTCGGCGTCCAGTTCATCATCGTCCTCACCGCGCTGGTGACCTCCATCGGCGTCGCCGGCGTGCCCCAGGCCTCGCTGGTAGCCATCGCCATCATCCTGCAGACGATAGGCCTGCCGCTGGAAGCCATCGGCGTATTGTTCGTCTTCGACCGGGTCCTCGACATGGCGCGCACGGCGGTGAACGTGTTCGGCGACGCCTGCTGCGCGACGATCATCGCGCGGCTGGAGGGCGAGGAGACGAAGATCGCGATGGACCCCTCCCCCCGTCACCGGTAGGAGCGCTTTCAGGCCCGACTGCTCCAACCCCTGCACCTTCTTTTACGGCCGCCCTGCGGGGGCATCCGTCTTGCTCCCGACAAAAGGTCGCGGCGACGGATACCCCCGCATGACGGCCACGACTGCGACGGCATGAAGGGACTGCCGGTCAGCAGCGCCTGCTGACCGGTGCCAGACCTTACGGCTACGGGCCCGGCAGCGGGTGGGCAAGGGTGGCGGGGTCGTCCGGGCCGACTGATGCCAGGACGGCGGGAAGGAGGTCCGGCCCGAAGCGAAGGAGGACAGGACGTCCGACTGAGCGTCCCCGCCGCCCTTGCCCACCCGATGGCGGGCCAACACCAATAGAAGGCTAGATCGGGCCTGAAGGTCCTCCTACCCCTCGCTGCCTTCCGTCTCGATCTTCAGCAGCTCGCCGCAGTGCTTGCAGTGGACGGCGTCCGGGTCGTGGCGGGTCAGTCCGCAATCCGGGCACTTGTAGTGGACTTTCGACGGCTGGAAGACGGTGCGTGCGAGCTGGATGAACAGCGCCACGCCCACCACCATGATGAATACCGAGAGCAGTTTGCCGCCCGGCGTCTTCATCGTGATGTCGCCGAAGCCGGTGGTCGTCAGCGTCGCCACGGTGAAGTAGAGCGCATCGATGTAGGCGGCGGGCCCGAGCCGCTCGTCGAAGGCGAAGACGAACACGAAGGAAGTCGTCACGAAGATGAACACGAACAGGTTCACCGCGGCCAGCACCGAGTCCTCGTGCAGCCGAAAGAAGCGGCTCTCGCGCCGCAGATCGCGCATGAGGTGATAGGAGTGGATCAGACGCAGGCCGCGCAGGATGCGCAGGAAGGCCAGCTCCTCGGTGAACAGCGGAGCGAGCAGTAGCGTGCCGATGACGATGATGTCGGCCAGGGTGTAGATCCTGGTCAGCTCCCGCCGCCGGTTGGACGAGATCCAGATGCGGGCGGAGAGATCCGCCAGTATCAGCAGGCCCAGTCCGCCATTGAGCACGTGCAACAACGGCGTCTGGGGGATCGCCGCCGTGAAGATGAAATAGAGGATGGTCGCCGCGTCGAAGACGATCAGCCCGTAGCGGAACCGCCGGGCCTTCGCGCTGCGGCCGGCATAGAGCAGCCGGATCTTCCGGTGCAGCCAGCTCTCGCTCTCACTCATGGGTCTCGTCCCTCACCAGGCCGATTCCGTACACCGACCCACCCGTTCGTTTCCATCGTGCCGCCGGTCACCGGCGCCACTGCAGTATAAATGACCGGCGGTTGCCGCAGCGCGCGGCCCCACACGCTACAATGCCGCCATCGTCAGTCGGGCACGAGGGGTATGCCATGGGATTTCTCGCAGGCAGGAAGGCGCTCATCGTCGGGCTCGCCAGCAATCGCTCCATCGCCTGGGGCATCGCCCAGGCCATGCACCGTGAGGGCGCCGAGCTCGCCTTTACCTACCAGAACGACAAGCTGAAGAAGCGGGTGGAGGACATGGCGGCGGAGGTCGGCTCCGAGCTCTGCTATCCCCTGGACGTGGCCTCGGACGCCGAGATCGACAATGTCTTCGCCGAACTCGGCAAGGCCTGGGACGGGCTCGACGTGCTCGTCCACTCGGTGGGCTTCGCGCCCCGCGACCAGCTCGCCGGCGGCTATCTGGAGAGCGTCACCCGCGAAGGCTTCCAGATCGCCCACGACATCTCCAGCTACAGCCTGGCCGGCCTCACCAAGGCCGCGCTGCCGATGATGGAAGGCCGCGACGCCGCCGTCCTGACGCTGACCTACCTCGGCGCTGTCCGTGCCGTGCCCAACTACAACGTCATGGGCCTGGCCAAGGCCAGCCTGGAGGCCAACGTGCGCTTCCTCGCCGCCGACCTGGGCGAGAAGGGCATCCGCGTGAACGGCATCTCGGCCGGCCCCATCAAGACCCTGGCCGCGGCCGGCATCGGCGGCTTCCGCAAGATGCTGAAGCACGTGGAGCAGGTTTCGCCGCTGAAGCGCAACATCACCGCTCTGGACGTGGGCAACACCGCGGCGTTCCTGTGCTCGGACCTGGCGGCCGGCATCACCGGCGAGATCGTCTACGTGGACGGCGGGTATCACAACATCGGGATGTCGCTGGACGAGTGACCATGTGGGAGGGCCTTCAGGCCCGACCCGGCTCTCTTTTGGCGTTGGCTCGCCATCGGCTGGGGTGGGCTGCGGGGGACGCTCAGTCGGACGTCCTGTCCTCCTTCGCTTCGGCCGGACCTCCTTCCCGCCGTCCTGGCTCCAGTCGGTCCGGACGACCCCCGCAGCCCACCCCAGCCGCTGACGAGCCCGTAGCCGAGAGGGTTGGCACCCGTGAGCAGGCGCTTCTGACTGGCGCTTCCCGCACGCTACCGCGAGCACGCGGGCCTGATGACCCGCCTGCATCCTTGCAAATCGGAAATAACACTCCGCAATTGCAAGGATGATGACGCGAGGACCGCAAGGAAAACTCCAGGGACTCCTGCAGGAATAACCCTGCTGTTGCTCTCCTCGGACCTCGTCAGGCGGGCAACACGACGTTCGTTCATCAGATTTCGGCCGAACCGGTCGCCAGCCGAGATCGGCGAAGTGGATTGGGTCCGAGGCCACCGACTCGTCCGCGAGAGGACCTTGAGGCCCGGTTCCCTGCTTGCGGCCCCCCCCCAAGCGGGGGCGTAAGGGAAGCGCCTGTCAGCGACGCTTACTGATCGGTCCCGAGCCGTTCGGCTACGGGCCCGTCAGCGGGTGGACACGGGTCGCGGGGTCGTCCGGACCGACTGGAGCCAGGACGGCGGGAAGGAGGTCCGGCCGAAGCGAGCGAGGACAGGACGTCCGAGTGAGCGTCCCCGCGACCCGTGTCCACCCGATGATGGGCCAACACCCGTAGAAGGTCGGGTCGGTCGCGAGTCAGCTCGACTGCGCCGTCACATCCACATACATCGTGATCCTGTCCCCCGGTCGCAGAATCTCCGACGCATCGATACCGTTCCAGCGCGTGATGTCCGCCACCGTCACCCGGAACCGGGACGCGATCCGCGACAGCGAATCCCCGCGCCGCACCGTATAGCGCACCTTGCGCACCTTGCCTTCAATGGACGCGGTCGGCGTCGGCGCCTCGCGCACCGAGGCGTTGTGCACCACCAGCTTGCGGCCGACGGACAGGGTGTCCCCGGGGGCCATGCCGTTCCATTTGGCGAGTTCGCGTACGCCCACGCCGTATTTGCGGCTTATGGTCCAGAAGCTCTCGCCCCGGCGCACGGTGTGCTCGACGGTGCCGGCGCCGCTCTGGCGTTCCTGCAGTTTCGCGAGCCGCGCATCCGCGCTGAGCGAATAGGCCGAGAGCGGCCGGGTCGCCACCGGTATCAGCAGGTGGCTGCCGGCGCGGATGAGGTTGCCGTTGAGGTCGTTGCTGCGGCGGATCGCGCCCATGGTGGTGCCGTGCAGCTCCGCAATCTCCGACAGCGTCTGCCCGTTCGCCACCTTGTGGCGCTTCCAGCGCACCCGCTCGGCCACCGGCACGCCGGCGAGGCGCTCGCGGAACGTCGCCGCCGCCTCGACGGGCACCGTCAGCCGGTGCGGCCCGGACGGGTCCGTGGCCCAGCGGTTCAGGCCCGGGTTGTAGGCGTAGAGTTCGTCGATGTCGATGCCGGCCAGCTCCGCGGCCAGTGCCAGGTCCAGCTGGCTGCCGATCTCCACCACCTCGAAGCGGGGCTCGTCCGGTACCGCCGGCAGGGTGATGCCGTGGGTATCCGGGTCCGCGACCAGCTTCGACAGCGCCAGCAGCCGCGGCACATAGGCGCTGGTCTCCCGGGGCAGGCGCAGGTTCCAGAAGTCCGTCGGCTTGTCCGCCGCGCGGTTGCGCCGGATGGCGCGGCCCACGTTGCCCTCGCCGGAGTTGTAGGCGGCGATGGCGTGCTCCCAGTCGCCGTCGAAGAACTCATGCAGGTACTCGAGGTAGTCCAGCGCCGCGCGGGTGGACTCCACCACGTCCCGGCGTCCGTCGTACCACCAGTTCTGCTTCAGCCCGAAGCGCCGCCCGGTGCCCGGGATGATCTGCCACAGCCCCGCCGCGCGGCCGTGGGAATAGGCGAAGGGGTCGTAGGCGCTCTCCACCACCGGCAGCAGCGCGAGTTCCATCGGCAGCCCGCGGCGGTCGATCTCGGCGACGATGTGGGGCATGTAAGCGGAGGCCCGGGTCAGCACCCGGTCCAGGTAGTCCGGATGGCGCGCGTACCATGCCAGTTCCTGGCGCACGCGCCGCTGGTCGGGCACCGGCAGCGTCATGCCGTCGCGGATGCGGTCGATCAGGTTCACCGGGCCCACCGGCTTCGGCTCGCCGAGGGGGCGGAGAGCGTGGGGGCGGAGGGCGGGGTGGAGCGTGGGGTGGGTATCAACCACAGTAGCCGACTTATCCCCGAGCACGGCCCCTGGCCGGGCCGCGGTCGGGTCTGAAGGCGCTCCCGCGTGGATTTCGGAGGCGTTGACCGCGGCCCCGGCCCACAGGAGGCCGGCGGCAACGAACATCAGGCTTCTGGTCGGCAGGCGCATTCGGCTATCCTACGCACCAGACCGGCTGGCGCAAGCGTCCGGTTCACATCCAGGCAGTTGGACCATTTTCTCTTGGAACCCGGGAAAACCCGGGGACAACCCGGCAGGCTCATGGCACCCATCGCGACCACCACCTATACCGATCCGCTGCAGGAATGGCTCGATACCCCTATCGGCAGCTCGCTGCTGGAGGTGGAGGCCCGCCTCGCCCGCGAGATGCTGGACGGGCTGTTCGGCGAGCAGCTCGTGCAGATCGGCCTGTGGGGCCGGCGCGACCTGTTCCTGCGCTGCGCCCGCACCCAGTCGGCCTGGATCACCACCCTGCCCGGCGCGCCCGAGGCCGGCGACGTCATCGCCGAGCCGTCCCGGCTGCCCATCGAGAGCGACTCCGTCGACGTGGTCTTCATGCCCCACACCCTCGACCTCACCGACCACCCCCACGCGGTGCTCAGGGAGGTCTACCGGGTGCTCCGCGCCGACGGCCAGCTGGTGGTCATGGGCTTTCGCCCCGGCGGCCTGTGGGGCCTGCGCCGGCTGCTCACCTGGGGCAGCTACCCGCCGGGCCGGCCCACCATGATCTCGGACCGCCAGCTCTCGGACTGGCTGCGCCTGCTCGACATGAAGATCCACGGCGTGCGCCGCTACTTCTTCCGCTGGCCCGTCGGCGGCAACCGCAAGCCGACCTCCCGCCAGTGGGAGCGCATCGGCGACCGCTGGTGGCCGGAGCTCGCCAGCTGCTATGCGCTCACCGCGAAGAAGCAACTCCATACCCTGACCCCGGTCCGCCAGCGCTGGCGCCGCCCGGCCGCGGCGGTCGGCGGCCTGGCCAGGCCGACGGCCAGCACCGTGCACGAGCTGCGCGAAGAGAATTGAGCCTGCCCCGGGTCGACATCTACACCGACGGCGCCTGCCGCGGCAACCCCGGCGTGGGCGGCTGGGGCGCGCTGCTGGTCTCCGGCAGCCGGCGGAAGGAAATCTGGGGCGGCGAGCGCCACACTACCAACAACCGCATGGAGCTCACCGCGGCGGTGGAGGCGCTGAATGCGCTGAAGAAACCCTGCCACGTGGTCCTGCACACGGATTCCATCTATCTCCGCGACGGCATCAAGTCCTGGCTCGCCAACTGGAAGCGCAAGG
>CAZRSA010000113.1:0-8769 GCA_964602525.1 uncultured Woeseiaceae bacterium | reverse complement strand
GGAACTTCCGCCTGAGCAGGCCGCCGGGGTCGTTCGGCACCCGCCGCAGCCACTGTTCCATCGCCTGGGTCTGCTCCCGGGCGCTGCGCTCCTCCGCGGAGGCCGCCGCCAGCCGACGCCGACGCTCATCGTCACCGTCGTCGCCATTGGCATCCTCCGCCTCCTCGGCCGTCCGGCGCATCTCCTCGCGGAGTTCCTCGATCGCCTGACGCTCGTCGCCATCTGCCGGCCCGGACTGCCCCTCCGCCTCGGCCTGCCGGCTGCTGCCGGTGTCCTGCTCACTGCCCGGCTCGCCCTGTTGCTGCGCGCCGTCGGCCTGTTCTCCCTGCTGGCCGCTCTGGCCCGGGTCCTGCTGGCCCTGGCCCGGCTGCTGTTGTTGACCCTCGCCCTCGCCGGACTCGCCCTCCCCGCCCGAGGACTGCTGTTGCTGCTGCCGGAGGCGGCGGAGCAGCTCCAGGTTATGCCGCGCATCCTCGTGTTCCGGCTCGGCGGCGAGCGCCGCCTCGTAAGCGGCGATGGCGGCCTCGTAGTTGCCCTGTCGGGCCAGCGCGTTGCCCCGGTTGTACGCGGCATCGGGCGTGTCCAGTCGCGCGAAGGTCTCCGCGCTCGCCGCATAGTCACCGGCCCGGTAGCGGGCCGCGGCCTCCCAGGCTGGGTCTTCGAACAGCTCTGCCGCCTCGCCGGCGCGGCCCTGCTCGAGGGCCCGCGCAGCCTGCTGGTCCGGTGTCAGCCACAGGTCCTGCCAGCCGGCCGCCTGGGCCGGCTGGGGCAGCGGCATCGCCAGCACCACCAGGGCCAGCAGCCAGCCGCGCCGGAACGCGAGTGCCGCCAGCGGCAGCAAAGCGAGCACCAGCCAGGGGCCCCGGTCGTGCCAGAGCTCCGTGAAGAACTCCCGGCCCTCGCCGCTGCGGGTGCCCGGCGCGCCGGGTCCCATGGCGGCGAGCACCGCCCGGAGGTCGCTGTCGTCGACGCTGAGCCGGCGATAGACGCCGCCGCCGGCGATGGCGATCTCCTGCAGCAGCGCCTCTTCCAGCGCGGGCAGTACCATGCGGCCCGATGCGTCGGTGACGAAGCCACCCCCCGGCTTCGGCAGCGGCCCCCCCTCCGCGGTCCCCACCCCAAGCACCGACACCCGGTAGCCCGCGTCGCGGAGTTCGGCGGCTGCGGTCACGGCGTCGCCGGCAGCGCCGTCGCCGATCAGCAGCACGTGGCCGCGGCCGGCCCCTGCCTGCTCCAGCAGCTCGCGGGCCTTCGCGAGCGCGCGCCCGGGCAGACTGCCGCGGCTCGGCATGATGTCGGTGCCGAGGCTGCCCACCAGCGCCGCGATGGTATCAACGTCGTCGGTGAGGGGAGTAACCGTGAACGCATGCCCCGAATAGACCACCAGCGCCGTCTGTCCTTCCTGGCGGCGCTCCAGCAGGTCCAGCAGTTTCAGGCGCGCGCGGGCCAGCCGGCTGGGCGACACGTCCGCCGCATCCATGGAGCGGGACAGGTCCAGCGCCACCACCAGCGCATCGCCGCCCCGGTAGAGCTCCTGCTTCTGCCGCTCCCAGGCCGGCCCCGCCAGGGCCAGCGAGGCCAGTACCGCGATGCCCGCCGCCAGCCAGAACGGCGCCCGGCTCTGCGCGCCACCGCCCCGGTCATCGAGCACGTAGGGGCGCAGTCGCTCGTCGATCACGGCGCGCCAGCTGCCGGCATCCCGGCGCCGGGTTGCCAGCCAGTAGACGAGCGCGACCCCGACCGGAATGGCCAGCAGCCAGAGCGGGCGCAGGAAATGGAACTCAGCCGGCACGGGCAAGCCCTCCGCGCGGCCATGCCGCCACGGCGCCCGACACCGCCCGCACGGCCATGCCCGCCAGCATCAGCAGCAGCGCGGCACCCAGCGGCCAGTAGAAGACGTCCGCCACGGGCCGCATGCCGCCCTCGTCGCTCGCCGCGGGCTCCAGCTCGTCCAGGATGCGGTAGATCTCCTGCAGCGAGGCAGTGTCCGTCGCCCGGAAGTAGCGCCCGCCCGTGATCTCGGCGATGCGCGTCAGCGTGCCCTCGTCCAGGTCCAGCGAGGGGTTCACCTGGCGCATGCGGTTGCCGAGCAGCGAGGGAATCTCCATGGTCTCCGCGCCGATGCCGATGGTGTAGATCTTCAGTCCGACCTGGCCGGCGAGTTCGGCGGCCTTCAGCGGCGTGATCGCGCCGGCCGTGTTGGCGCCGTCGGTCAGCAGGACGAGCACCTGTTCGCCCGCTGGCACGCCGCTCCCGCCTTCTTCGTGGATGCGCTTCACCGCCAGCGTGATGGCGTCGCCGATGGCCGTCTTCTCGCCGGCCAGGCCGATGACCGCCTCGAACAGCAGCGTCTTCACCGTCTCCCTGTCGAAGGTCAGCGGCGCCTGCAGGTAGGCACGCTCGCCGAACAGGATCAGTCCCAGGCGGTCACCCTCGCGCCGGTCGATGAATTCGCCGGCCACCGCCTTGGTGGCGGACAGCCGGTTCACGGTGCGTCCGCCCAGCGTGAAGTCCCGGGCCTCCATGCTGCCGGAGAGATCCACCGCCAGCATCAGGTTGCGGCCGGTCACCGGGGCCTCCAGGGCGTCGCCGGCGATCTGGGGCCGGGCCGCCGCCACCACCAGCAGTGCCCAGGCCAGTGCCGCCAGCACGAGCCGGGGCCGCAGCGCGAATCCGCGTTCGCCGCCCTCGGCGCGCGGAAACAGTGCCGTGGAAGGCACCCGCAGCGCGGCGCTGTCCGCGCCGGGCGCCGGCGGCAGCAGCCAGCGCACCAGCAACGGCAGCGGCAGCAGCAAAAACACCCACGGCCAGGCGAACCCGACCTCCGCCAGCCGGCCGGCGATGTCGCCGAGCCCGCTCACGCGGCGGCCTCCAGGTTCCGGAGCCGGGCCCGGCAGAGTCCGAGCAGTGCCACGGCGTCCACCACCTGCTCCTCGGCATCCGGCCGGTAGGGTGCCTCGGCCAGGCAACGACCGGGCCCCTCGCTGAACGGACGGCCGTCCAGTCCCCTGTCCAGCCAGGCGAGCCATTCCTCGCCGGTCAGGCCGGCAACCCGGCGGCGCTCCTCCACGGTGATGGCCGCGCGGCGCATCAGGGTGGACAGCTCCTGCGCCAGCCGGGCCACGTCTCCCTCGGCCGCATAGTCTCTCTCGATGCGTTTCAGTTCGGCCAGCGCGGCCCGCCGCACCCGGGTGCGGCGCCGCCAGGCGCGCCACGCCCACGCCGCCGCGCCGGTCAGCGCGAAGCCGAGCAGCAGCCACCAGCCCGGCGCCGGCGGCCACCAGCCCACAGGCTCGGGCAGGTGGATGTCTCGCAGGGGCAGTTCGGCCGGGGACATCGTCACACTCTCCTCAGCGAGGCCGCTGGCCCAGCACGCGGGACAGGAGCTCCACCGGGTCGTCTTCGGTGGAGGCATCCACCCAGCGCATGCGGTAGCGGTCGAACAGCGCGGTCATCCCGTCGCGCCGGCGGCGGAACTCCTCGGCATAGCGCTCCCGCAGCCGGCGGCTGTCCGTCTCCAGCGTGGCCTCGCCGCGGCCGTCGCGCACCCGGTAGCGGCCCGGCGGCGGCAGAGTCTCTTCCAGCGGGTCGTGCAGGAAGAACACGATCACGTCGTTGTGCCGGCCGATATCCGCCAGGCAGCGCCGGGCGGACTCGCCGAAGTCCCGGAAGTCGCTGAACAGCACCACCAGGCTGCCGGTCTTGGCCACCTGGCGCAGGCCGCCCATGGCGGATTCCAGGGCGGCGGCACTCCGCGACAGGTCGAACTCGTCCCGCTCCCACACCGGCGCCGCGGCCGTCTCGTGCAGGAAGCGCAGCACGGCCCGGCGGCCGAGCCGGGGCCGCAGCTCCTGGTGGAAACCCTCGGCGAACAGGAAACCGCCGACCCGGTCACCGTGGCCCGCCGCCACCCAGGCCAGCAGCGCCGCGGCCCGCGCGGCGAGCACCGACTTGAACCGGCCCCGTGTCGCGAAGTGCATGGCCGCGCGCAGATCCAGCCACAACAGCACGGGGCGTTCCCGTTCCTCGCGGAACAGTTTCGTGAACGGCTTGCCGGTGCGCGCCGTCACCCGCCAGTCGATGTTCCTGGGGTCGTCGCCGTCCTGGTACGGCCGCGCCTCGGCGAACTCCATGCCCCGGCCCTTGAAGTGGGAGAGATACTGGCCGCCCCGGCGGGCCCGTGCCCGCATCGCGTCCAGGCTCAGCAGGCGGGCCGGCGCGGCCAGGCGTATCAGCTCCGCCTGGGTGACCCGGACCGGAGACTCGCCGGCCGCTGTCCGGGATGCCGTTGCCTGGGACGCATTCGCCGCCATACCGCTATCGTTTCTGCCTTCTTTCAGGGGACACCCACGCAGGCGATCAACCGGTCGATGAAGGCGTCCGGCGTGAGCCCGTCGGCCTCCGCCTCGTAGCTCAGCAGCACCCGGTGGCGCAGCACGTCCGGCGTCACCGCCTGGATGTCATCCGGCCCCACGTAGTCGCGGCCGCGCAGCCAGGCGTGGGCCCGGGCGGTGCGGTCGATGGCGATGCTCGCCCGGGGGCTCGCGCCGAACTGGATCGCCCCGGCCAGTTCGCCGTCCACCCGGCCCGGGTCGCGCGTGGCCAGCACGATGTCCACGATGTAGCGCTCCAGCTCCTCGGCCAGGTGCAGGCGCAGGATCTCGCCGCGGGCCGCCATGACGTCCGCCTCGGGCAGCTCGGCAGGCGGACTGAAGGGGTCCTCAGCCCGCGCCTTCGCCTCCTCCCGGTTCAGCACCAGTATGCGACGCTCGTCCTCCGCGTTCGGGTAATCCACCACGGCGTGCATCAGGAAACGGTCGAGCTGGGCCTCGGGCAGCGGGTAGGTGCCCTCCTGCTCGATCGGGTTCTGGGTGGCCATCACCATGAACAGCGGCGGCAGCGGATAGGTCTTGCTGCCCACCGTGATCTGGCGCTCCTCCATCGCCTCCAGCAGCGCCGACTGCACCTTTGCGGGCGCCCGGTTGATCTCGTCGGCGAGGATGAGGTTGTGGAACAGCGGCCCGGCGCGGAACTGGAAGGTGCCGTCCTGGGGACGATAGATCTCGGTGCCTGTGAGATCCGCCGGCAGCAGATCCGGCGTGAACTGCAATCGATGGAAATCGCCCTCGATGGACTGGGACAGCACCTTGATGGCCCGGGTCTTGGCCAGTCCCGGCGCGCCCTCCACCAGCAGGTGGCCGTCGCACAGCAGCGCGATCAGCATCCGGTTGACCAGGTGCTGCTGGCCGATGATCAGCCCGCTGACATGGTTCTCCAGGGCCTGGAATTTCTCGTTCAGATCCACGGTTTCCTCCGCACCGAAGGGGCGCGACATTGTAGGATTGGCGGCGTCGCGCGCCAAACCGGTGCCGGCCCGCTCACCGCCCGGGGACTTTCGCTGCATGTTATTCCCTTTCCGCCATATCCGTCGCCGCACCGGGGCCGCCGCACGCCCCGGCGGATTCCTGTGGACCGCGGCCGGCCGGAAAAATTCGCTGTTGCCGGTGCTTTGCCTGCTGTTCGTGGCGCCGGCCTGCGCGGATGAAGAGCGCGACGCCCCTGCCGGCGCCGGCGCCGATGCCCTTGCCGAAGCGGACGCCAGGTCCTGCCTGGAGGACGGCAGCGGCTACCTGACAGGCCGGCTGTACGGCGCCATCGAAGCGCCGATCGACTGGCGCGGCAACGCCCTGGAATGCGAGGGCATGCCGCGACCGGAGGGCGCCGGCGCCCGGCTGCGCTTCGCCTGGCGCATCGCGCCGACGGACGCCGACCTGGTGATCATCGTCGGCATCGACGGCCTGGACCCGGACGACACCATCACCGGCCGGGCGGCCACCGTCACGGTCATCGACGAGCACTCCAGCCGGTTCTATTCCAACAGCGGCGAGCAGTGCTGGGCCGACGTCACGCGGCAGGCGCCGGCGCCGGGCCCGGAGGACACCCGGGCGGTGACCGGCCGGGTCTACTGCACCGCCGCCCTGCCCGCCGTGAACGGCCGCGGCAGCATCAGCCTGGACGAACTGGAGTTCCGCGGCCGCATCGACTGGGCGCCGTCGCAGGATCCGCTGCCGCCGTGAGCCGGTTCGCGCTTCTCGCACTGACGCTGCTGCTGGCAACCGGGCGGCCCGGCGTCTCCCGGGCCGACGCCCGGTCCGCTGCGGAACTCGACGCCGCCTTCGGGCGCGCGGTCATCACCGTCGAGGGCGGCCTGGCCTGTCACCGCATCGGCGTCTGGCTGGCGCTGGACGCTGCCCAGCGCACCCGCGGCCTCATGCACGTAGCGGCGATGGCCGCAGACCGCGGCATGCTGTTCGTCTACCCCGGCGAGCGGCGCGTGTCCATGTGGATGAGGAACACACTGATCCCGCTCGACATGGTCTTCGTCCGCGCCGACGGCACCGTCGCCAACGTGGCGGCAGACACCGAGCCGCTGTCGCTGGAGTCCGTCTACTCCCGCGGGCCGGTGAGCGCGGTGCTGGAATTGAACGCCGGCGTGGCCGCGCGGCTGGGTATCGAGCCAGGACGACGGGTATATGTGGGTCAGGCCGTCCGGATAGCAATGAATTGAGCCGATGTCCGTGCTCTGACAAGCGGACTGTCTCGCCTCAGAAACTCTCTTTGGCTAATATCGGTCGCAAATTCGGGCGGGCTGACCTCCTACGTGAACGTGCATGAAGGGCATGTAGGAGGGGCTTCAGCCCCGATTCATTGACCGGTCGGGCCTGAAGCCCCTCCTGCATAGAAGAACAGAGACGCCACCAGGAGCAGAGATGAAGACGATCAGCCGATATTTCGCGGCATTGAGCGCCGCACTGATGCTGGCAGCACCGGCCATGGCGGTCGAGGAAATCCCGGTCGAGGATTTCTTCAAGCGCCCGCTGTTCACCAGCTTCCAGCTGTCACCGGACGGTCAATATCTGGCCGCGGTGACCCCGCTGTTCGAGAACCAGCGCCGCAACATCGCGGTGATCAACCTGGAGACCCGCGAAGCACAGGCGATCACCGGGGTAAAAGACCGGGACGTCAGCGGCTACATGTGGGCCAACAACGACCGCCTGCTGTTCTTCATGGACAAGGACGGCAATGAGTCCTTCGGCATCTTTGCGGTCAACAAGGACGGCTCGAAGCCCCGCACTCTCATCGAGCCGGCGGAGACCCAGGTCCGGGGAGGCACTTTCTTCCCTCAAAGCGCTTCGCCGCTGAACCTGCTCGAGGACGATCCCGATCACATCCTGGTTTCCACCCCCAGGCTCTATCAGGGCGGTGTTGTTCAGGACGTGGAGAGAATGAACGTCTACAACGGAAAGACCCGGACGGTCGAACGCAACCCCGGCGATTTTCAGGGCTGGATCGTCAGCGGAGGCGGCGATGTCATCGGTGCACTTAGACTTCATGAGGGCAAGCGCACGGTGCTGTATCGGCCAGACGAAGACGCGGATTGGGAACCCCTGATTACGTTCAAGGCGTCGGAGGGCGGCTTCACGCCGGTCTGGATCAGCGATGACGGCGAGCGCATGTGGGTGCGCTCCAATGAGAAGCCGGACGGCAGCGTGCGTGACAAGGCAGCCATCTACGAGTACGACCTCGAGAATAGGAAGCTCGGCGATCTGATTTTCGAACACCCGACAGTGGACGTGGGCGGCGTCCTGGCCTCCGACGTGGAAGACAGACCGGTCATGGTGAGTTTCAATGCCGACAGGCCCGGCTACTACTATCTGGACCCCAAGTGGGAGCAGATGATGAAGTCCATCAAGGCCGCTTTCCCGGACAAGCAGGTCTCGCTGTCGAGCGCCAACAAAAAAGAGGACCTGATGGTCTTTACCGTCTGGAGCGATCGCAACCCGGCCTCCTACTACCTGTTCGACCGCGAGACCAATCGCATGGAGGAGCTGGCTATCGCCTACGAGTGGCTGCGCGAGGAGATGCTCGCGCCCATGCAGCCCGTCGAGATTGAGGCGCGTGACGGCCTCATCCTGCCGAGCTACCTGACGCTGCCCGCGGGCAGCGACGGCAAGAATCTGCCCATGGTGCTGAACGTGCACGGCGGGCCGTGGGCGCGGGACTCCTGGGGCTATAACTCCGAAGTACAGCTGATGGCGAACCGGGGTTACGCCGTCCTGCAGGTCAACTTCCGCAGCTCCGAGGGCTTCGGCCAGGACTTTCGCAATGCCGGGCGCAAGGAGTGGGGCCGCAAGATGCAGCACGACCTGACGGACGCGGTGCAGTGGGCCGTCGACGAGGGCATCGCCGACCCGGACCGCATCTGCATCTACGGCGCGAGCTATGGCGGCTATGCTGCAATGGCCGGCGCCACATTCACGCCGGACCTCTACCAGTGCGCCATCAACTACGTGGGCGTCACCGACATCACGCTGCTGTACGACTCCAACGCGGCGTGGAAGCTGCTGCGCCCGGAACTGATCCGCGACGTGGGCGACCCGGAAGAGGAACGGGAAATGCTGGAGGCACGCTCGCCCATCAATCACGTGGACAAGATCCAGGTGCCGATCCTGATGGCCTACGGCCGGGAAGACCCGCGGGTGGTGCTCGACCATGCCCTGAACTTCGAGAAAGAACTCAAGAAGCACGACGTCGAGTACGAACTGATCATCAAGGACAACGAGGGCCATGGTTTCGCCAAGTTCGAGAACCAGGTGGAGTGGTACACCACGCTCATCGATTTCCTGGACGACAACCTGAAAAGCCCGGACCGTAGCTAGCCGCGGCCCCGTACCGCCGGCCGGTCCGGCGGGAGGCGAGAGGCTCCAC
>CAZRSA010000112.1:2614-8785 GCA_964602525.1 uncultured Woeseiaceae bacterium | reverse complement strand
GCGGCCCGCTACAACGAGATGGTGGGCGAATGGATCCGCGAGGCGCCGGCCGAGTACTACTGGGTGCACCGCAAGTTCAAGGGCCGGCCCGACTCCCTGCCGGACGCCTACGCCCGCCTGCGCGGCGGCGACTAGGGACGGTCGGCCCCTCTCTCCGATACGCTCTGATAGAGCGCTTCCAGCCGGTCCGCGACCGCCCCCACCGAGAATTCGGTCAGCCTCCGTCGGGCGGCTTCGGCCAGCCTCCGCCGCAGGGCCTCGTCCCCGTGCAGCCTTGCGATGGCGGCGGCCAGCGCCGCCGGGTCCCGCGGCGTCACGAGCAGGCCGGTCTCCTCGTGGTGGATCAGTTCCGGGATGCCGCCGGTGTCGCTGGCGACCACCGGCGTGCCCGCGGCCATCGCCTGCAGCAGCACGCTGCCGAGGCCCTCGTGGTGGCTCGGGAAGGCGAACACGTCGAAGGCGGCCAGCCAGTCCGGCACGTCGTCCACGAAGCCGGCGAAGTGCACGTTCCCCAGGCCTTCCGCGGCCGCACGGATGGCGGCTCCGTCCGGCCCGTCGCCGACCAGGGCGAAGCCGATGTCCGGGTGGTCCGCCGCAAGGTGCCGGGCCGCGTCGAGCAGGTCGCACTGGCCCTTGGCGACGTCCAGCGCGGCCACGTTGCCCACGATGAAGTCTCCGGGGAGCCCGGCGCGGATGTCCGCGGCTCTCTCGGTATCGGTTTCGCCGGCGGCGAGCGCGCTGGGGATAACGGCGGCGTCGAGTCCCGGGAAGCGGCCCGCCAGTACGCCGGCGATGGCGCGGGAGAGTGCCGTGACGGCCGCCGCGTCCCGGTAGATGCGGGAGGTGAGCCAGCTTCGCGACGGCGCCTTCATGACCCGGCGCGTGAGCAGGTAACGGCAGCCGCGCAGCTTCGAGGCCATCCACGCCGCCTGGGCGGCCCGCGCCTCGTGGGCGTGCACCAGCGGCGCGGCTACCCGCACCGCCGCGCCGAATACCCCGCCCACCGGCGTCACGGTGAGTCCGCGCACCTCGCGCAGGCGCTCCGCCAGCGGCTCGCCGCCCCGGCCGATGAACTGCTGGCGCCAGCCTCGCTGCGCCAGTTCCCGGATCAGCAGCAGCGTCTGGTTCTCGCCGCCGCGGAAACCGCGGGCGAGGTTGATGTGGGTGATGACGGGTCTCAAGCCGGGCATGAGCGGCCCCGGATCAGCGCCCGGCGGCCGCCCGCTCCCGCGCGGTGGCCTTCATGTGTTTGTAGAAGACCCCGTCGGCATCGCCCCAGGCGATCACCAGCCCGCGCCAGCCTTCCAGGAAACCGAGCCGCAGGAAATAGGTGCGGAGAAACGCCCAGACCGCGCGCAGGAAGACGAGCGCCGGCGCCTTCGCGGCGTGGGCGCGTGCCGCGCGAATCTCCGAGTAGCGGTCCGCCTTCTGCAGGAAAGCGCCCAGTCGCACGACGGCCCGGTGGTAGAGCGGCGAGCGCAGCCGCACCACCGTCGACCCCACGCCGGGCTCTATCCGCTCGTGCACGCTGGCCTGGTTGTAGGCGTGGCGGGCGCGATGATAGAAGCGCGGCAGCCAGTCGTTGCCCCAGCCGGCATGGCGCACGCGCCGGCCCATGAAGTAGTTGTGCCGGTCCACCTCGTAGAGGCGGGCGTCGTCCGAGAGGTCGAGCGCGTCCAGTTCGTCGACCAGCGCCTCGCTGGCCGCCTCGTCGGCATCGATGGACAGGATCCAGTCGCGTTCGGCCAGCTCCGCCGCCTGGTTCTTTGTCGGCCCGAAACCCGTGAACTCGCCGCTGAACCAGCGCACGTTTTCGTGCGCCCGTGCAATGTCCTCCGTGCCGTCGGTCGAGCCGTTGTCGTAGACGACGACCTCGGGCAGGCGGGCGAGGCTCGCCAGCGTCTCGGCCAGTGTGGCCTCGGCGTCCCGGGTGATGATGACGGCGGCGATGTCGGCGAGGGGCATGGGTCGATCCTGGCGTTTGCCGCGAATGTTAACCCGGATCGCCCGGGGGCACGCGGCCGGGCACGGGCGGCGGTTTCGCGACCCGTGCATTGGACTGGCGGCAGAGTATCGGTTCTAATCGCCGCATGCGCAGATTCACCGCCATCGCCGTGATCGTGAGCATCCTGGCCGCATCGGCCGGCGAGCTGGTGCACGCCTGCGTGATGGACGCCATGGACGTCCCGCTCCAGTCCACGGCCAAAGCCACGGCCGAGCCCCCGGCGGAGCCCGCCGCCGGCATGCCCTGCCACGGCGACGGAGAGCAGCCCGAGCCGAGCGCACCGCCGCACGGTGCCATGGACTGCTGCGACGAGGGCAGCGCCGCGTCCCTGTGCATAGACTGCCTGTGCACGGCGGTCAGCATGCCGCTGAGCGCGCTGGAGAACGCGGCGCCGGAGGCCCTGCCGGCACCGGCCCGGCACCTGCCGCCCCTGTCCGCGGAATCTCCCGCGGAACGGCCACCGGAATACCTTCTCAGACCCCCGATCCGCCTGTCCTGACCCGTCCGCCGGCCGGCGGACCGCGGCCGTTCGCACCCGTGCGGCGGCCTGTGACGTAGAGGACTGACGGAGATCCCACATGACCATCCGACACTGCGCGGGTCTGCTGCTCGCGCTGAGCCTTACGGCAATTGCGGCACCGCCGGGCGCGGCCGCCGCAGAGGTGCCCATCGCCATCACGGCGGACATGCTCGCCGAGGAAGTGCTGGCTGCGAACCGCGCACTGGCGGGCCGGCGTGCCGCCACGGCGGGGCTGCTGAGCGAGGCCGAGGCCGCCGACGACCTGGATGACCCGCGCCTGATGCTGGGGGCGGCGCCCAACACGTTCGGCCACCGCCTGGACGGCCGCGGCCTGATCCAGGTCAGCCAGAGCCTGCCCTGGCCCGGCAAGCGCGGGCTGCGCGGTGCGGCTGCGCTGGCCAGCGCCGAGGCGGCCGGCGAATCCGAGCGCGTGCTGGCACGGGAACTCGGCGCCCGGGCCGAGCGGCTCTGGGCGGAATGGTGGTACGTGCACGAGGCGCTCGCCCGCAACGCGGAGGAGAGCCGTCTGGTCGAGGAGCTCGCGCCCGTCGCCGAGGCTCAATACGCCGCGGGCATGGGGCTGCAGCAGGACCTTCTGCGTGTGCAGACCCGGGCGCTGCGGCTCGAGCATCACCGCCTGGCGCTTGGCCAGCGCCGTGCCGCGCTGCGCGCCGAGATCAACGCACTGCGGGGCCGGCCGGCGGACGCGCCGCTGGCGGAACCGGCGCCGATGCCGCCGGCGCCGGTCGTGGCGCCGGAGGACGAACTGGCCGATGCCCTGCTCGCAGGCCATCCCGCGCTGGCGCGCCTCGATGCCTCCCTCGACGGGGCCCGGGCCCGGCTGCAGCTCGCCCACAAGGACTACTGGCCCGATTTCCGCGTCTACACCGGCTACGTCGGCACGATGGACCCCGCGCAGAAACGCTGGCAGATCGGTGCGGAGATCAACCTGCCCTTCGGCGGCGACCGGCGCCGCTCCGCCGTCTCCTCTGCCGAACTGGAGCAGGACCGGCTGCAGGCCGAGCGCGACGACCTCGCGTTCCGGCTGCGGGCCGAACTCGCCTCGGCGCTGTCCCGCCTGGACGAGGCGGAGCAGACCGTCGCGCTCTACCGCGACCGCATCGTGCCGCTGTCCCGGCAGGGACTGGATGCCGCGCGGGCCGACTTCGAGTCCGGCCGCGGCGAATTCGCCAACGTGATCGATGCGGAGACGGCTCTGCTCGATGCAAGACTCACCCTTGCCCGTGCGCGCGCCGACCGGCTGATGACCGTTGCCGGCATCGAGGCGCTGACGGGCATCGACGCGGGTGTCGGGAGGACATCGCCATGAAACCGCAAAGCATCTTCTGGGCCATCGTGATGGCCGTGACCCTCATCTCCGGCGCGCTCGGCTTCTGGCTGGGCAGTGCGGACGATCAGCGCGCCCCCGCGGCCGCCGGGGACGGCGGCGACGCCGGCCCCGGCGGCAATACCGATGGCGATACCGGGGAGCGCGAGATCCTCTACTGGGTGGCGCCCATGGACCCGAACTACCGCCGGGACGAGCCCGGCCAGTCGCCCATGGGCATGGACCTCGTGCCTGTCTATGCAGACGAGGCCGGCGGCGACGGTCCGGGCGTCGCGGTCTCGTCCGCCGTCCGGCAGACGCTGGGCGTACGCACGGCCGCGGCGGAGCGGGGCGATTTCGCCCGCCGGCTGGACACCGTGGGCTACACCCGCTGGGACGAGTCCACCGTGACCATGTATCACGCCCGCGCCGAGGGCTGGCTGGAGTCGTTCCGCATCGCCAGCGTCGGCGACCGGGTGGAGTCGGGGCAGGTGCTCTACACACTGTTCTCGCCGAAGCTGGTCTCGGCGCAGCAGGAGCTGCTCACGGCCCGCGCCGCCGGCAACGCCTCCCTGACCCGGGCCGGCCGGGACCGGCTGCGCGCCCTCGGCCTCACCCCTGAGCAGATCGCCGGCATCGAGCGCCGCGGCAGCGTGCAGCAAAACCTGCCCCGGCGTGCCACCCGGGACGGCATCGTCATCGCCATGGAGGGCCGGGACGGCAACTACGTCACGCCCGCCACCCACGTGCTGACCGTGGCTGATCTCTCGACTATCTGGGCCGAGGTGGAGGTGTTCGAACAGGACATCGGCTGGATGCAGGAAGGGCTGGCGGCCCGCGCGCGGTTCGAGGCCTACCCGGGCGAGACCTGGGAAGGGCGCATCGCCTACATCTATCCGGCCCTGGACCCGGATACCCGCACGCTGCGCCTGCGCCTGGTCTTCGACAACGCCGACGGCCGGCTGCGCCCGAACATGCTGGCCAGGGTGCGCATCGACGGCGAGACCCGGCGCGGCGTGCTGCATATCCCGCGGGAGGCCGTGATCCGCTCCGGTGCCGGCGAACGGGTCGTGCTGGATGCGGGCGACGGCCGCTTCGAGGTGCGGGCGGTGGTCACGGGCCTCGCGAGCGGCAGCGACGTCGAGGTGCTCGACGGCCTCGACGAGGGCGAACGGGTGGTGACCTCCGGGCAGTTCCTCATCGACGCCGAGGCCGGCGGCGAGCAGGCGCTGGCGCGGCTGGAGGAGCCGGATCCCCATGCCGGCCACGACATGGAAGGGATGGACCACTCCCACCATGACATGGAGGGCATGGATCACAGCGGCCACGACATGAGCGGGGACGACGACGGCGGCGGCGCGGAGACGGAGCGATGATCGGCGCGACGATTCGCTGGTCCCTGCGCAACCGGGGGCTCGTCCTCGCCGGTCTCGCGGCGCTGGCCGTCGCCGGCGTGCTGAACCTGCGCACGCTGCCGGTGGACGCGATCCCGGACCTCTCGGACGTGCAGGTCATCGTGAAGACGTCCTGGCCGGGCCAGGCGCCCCAGGTGGTTGAAGACCAGGTGACCTATCCCCTCACCACCGCGCTGCTGTCGGTGCCGGGGGCCGAGACCGTGCGCGGCTACTCCTTCTTCGGCGACTCGTACGTCTACATCATCTTCGACGACGATACCGACCTGTACTGGGCGCGCTCCCGGGTGCTCGAGTACCTGAGCCAGGTGGCGCCCCGGCTGCCCGCCGACGCGCGGCCCGCCATCGGACCGGACGCCACCGGCGTGGGCTGGATCTACGAGTACGCGCTGGTGGACCGCAGCGGCCGGCACGATCTGTCCGAGCTCCGCGCCATCCAGGACTGGTTCCTGAAGTACGAACTGCAGACGGTGCCCGGCGTGGCGGAGGTGGCCACCGTCGGCGGCATGGTGAAGCAGTACCAGGTGGTGGTGGACCCGGACCGGCTGCGTTCCTTCGACCTCACGCTGCCCGCTATCCGTGACGCCATCCGCCGGGGCAACTCAGAGGTGGGCGGCTCGGTCATCGAGATGGCCGAGACCGAGTACATGGTACGGGCCACCGGCTACATCGAGGGCCTGGACGAGCTGCGCCAGATCCCGGTGAAGATCTCGCCGGAAGGCACGCCGGTGCTGCTGGACGAGGTGGCCGAGATCCGGCTGGGGCCGCAGCTGCGCCGCGGCATCGCCGAGTTGGACGGCGAGGGCGAGGTCACCGGCGGCATCATCGTCATGCGCTTCGGCGAGAACGCCCAGCAGACCATCGACGCCGTGAAGGCACGCATCGAGGAGCTGCGGCCCAGCCTGCC
>CAZRSA010000112.1:0-2514 GCA_964602525.1 uncultured Woeseiaceae bacterium | reverse complement strand
CTCGGCACCGAGTTCATGCCGCCGCTGGACGAGGGCGACTGGATGTACATGCCCACCACCCGGCCGGGGCTGTCCATCGGCGAGGCCGGCCAGCTGCTGCAGCAGACCGACCGGCTGATCAAGAGCGTGCCGGAGGTGGCCCAGGTTTTCGGCAAGATCGGCCGTGCCGAGACCGCCA
Organism: uncultured Woeseiaceae bacterium; assembly: GCA_964602525.1. Lineage (GTDB taxonomy): Bacteria > Pseudomonadota > Gammaproteobacteria > Steroidobacterales > Woeseiaceae > Lentisalinibacter. Next base: position 2,336 of record CAZRSA010000112.1, on the reverse strand, counting down.
CCGACCCGGCGCCGCTTACCATGATCGAGACCCTGATCCGCTTCAAGCCGGAAAGCGAGTGGCGTGAGGGCTACGACATCGAGGACATCCGTGCCGAGATCCGCGAGCGCGTGCAGCTGCCCGGCGTTACCAACGCCTGGGTGATGCCCATCAAAACCCGCATCGACATGCTGGCCACCGGCATCAAGACGCCGGTGGGCATCAAGATCAACGGGCCGGACCTGGACGTGATCCAGGGACTGGGGGTGCGCGTGGAGGAACTGCTACCGGAAGTGGAGGGCACGGCGTCCGTGTTCGCCGAGAAGGTGGCCGGCGGACGTTACGTGGTGGTGGACATCCGGCGTGAGCAGGCCGCCCGCTACGGGCTGAACATCGCCGACGTGCAGACCGTGGTCATGAGTGCCGTCGGCGGCATGAACGTCACCGAGACGGTCGAGGGCCTGCAGCGCTTTCCGGTCAACCTGCGTTATCCCCGCGCCGTGCGCCAGAACGTGGAGGCCATCCGGGATCTGCCGGTGGTGACGCCCGGCGGCGCGCGCATCCGCCTCGGCGACGTGGCCCGCGTGGAAGTGGAGGACGGCCCGCCCATGCTGAAGAGCGAGAACGGGCGGCTGACCGGCTGGGTGTACGTGGACATCGACGGCCGGGACGTGGGTTCCTACGTGGAAGCCGCCCGGCAGCTGCTGCGCGACCGGCTCGACCTGCCGGCGGGCTATTCGCTCACCTGGTCGGGGCAATACGAGTACATGGAGCGGGCCAAGGAGCGTCTCGGCCTGGTGGTGCCGGCCACACTCGCCATCATCGCGCTGCTGCTCTATCTCGCCTTCCGCAAGGTGACCGAAGTGCTGATCGTCCTCGGCACGGTGCCGATGGCGCTCACCGGCGGGGTGTGGCTGCTGTACTGGATGGGCTTCGATCTGTCGGTGGCGGTGGCCGTCGGCTTCATCGCGCTGGCCGGCGTCGCCGTCGAGATCGGCGTGCTGATGCTCGTCTACCTGGACCTGGCGCTGGGGCAGCGCCGGGAGGAGGGCGGAGCGCTGGACCGGGACGGACTCCGCGACGCCGTGCGCGACGGCGCGCTGCGGCGGCTGCGGCCGATCGTGATGACCATGGCCTCCATCACCATCGGCCTGCTGCCGATTCTCTGGGGCGGCGGCACCGGCGCCGAGGTCATGCAGCGTATCGCCGCGCCCATGGTCGGCGGCATGGTCAGCACGCTCGCGCTGGCCCTGCTGGTGATCCCGGCGATCTACCTCATCTGGAAGCGCCGCAGCCTGGCCGCCGGCTGAACCGGGTCAGGCGGCGGCGCTCTCCGGGCGGTTGGAGTGGCGGTCGAGGAACTCCGCGATGCGCTCGATGGCCTCGCGCGCCTCGGCCGAGACCGGCTCGAAGATCTGCCACACGTGGACCATGTCCGGCCACAGCTGCAGCTCGGCCGGCGAGCCGGCGGCCCGGGCCTTGTTCACGTAGCGGCGGCAGTCGTCGGTCAGCATCTCGCTGGTCGAGGCCTGGATCAGCGTCGGCGGCAGGCTGGAGAGGTCGCCGAAGATGGGCGAGATGAGGGAGTTCTGGGGCTTCATGCGGGCCAGGTAGAGCGTGGCGTAGGCCAGCAGCCAGCGCGGTGTTTTCATCAGCGGCCCGAGCATGGGGCCCAGCATTTCGTCGGTCACGATGTTCGAGCGCATGCTGGGGCTCGAGTACGTGCTGTCCGTGATGGGCGACAGCGCCACCGCGGCGTCGGCCTGCCGCAGCCCGTGGTCGCGGATCCAGGCGATCAGCGCCAGCGTGAGGTTGCCGCCCGCCGAGTCGCCGGCCACGTAGGCATCCGCCGGTTCGCCCTCGCCGTCCGGGCCGTGCGCGAGCATCCAGCGCCAGGCGGTCTGGCAGTCCTCTATGCTCGCGATGCGCGGGTGCTCCGGCATCAGCCGGTAGTCGATGGCCAGCACCGAGACACCGCAGGCGCGCGCCAGCGCCGCCGTCAGCGTGCGGTGGCTCGACGGACTGCCCACGTAGAACGCGCCGCCGTGGATGTAGAGCAGCCGGCGGCCGGGATCGCTGTCCGGCGCCAGCACCCATTCCCCCGGGACGCCGTCGGCCGTGACCGTGCGGCGCTCGACGCCCAGCTTGTCGTCCGGGGCGATGTCCGGGAAACCCTGGTCCACCAGCTCACGGATGGTCTGCAGCCGCTGCTTGCGCGGCGCCGCGTCGATCTGCGACCCCAGTTCCTGCAGCATGCGGGATATCTCCCGGTTGTCCTCCCCCGGCCTGTCGCTGGCGCTCGCCAGCTTGCCGGCGGGCTGGTCCCAGCGGCCGAGGTCCGGGCCGCGCAGGAACAC
>CAZRSA010000111.1:0-8837 GCA_964602525.1 uncultured Woeseiaceae bacterium | reverse complement strand
AGCTGACCACGACCGGGATATCGGCCTCGGGGTAGCGGTGCACCCGGGTGCGCAGCCGGCCGATGGGCTCGTCGCTCTCCAGCAGGTCCTGGGCGGCGACGCGGCCGACCGCCAGGATGACCCGGGGACCCACGAGCGCGATCTGGCGCCGGAGATAGGGCCGGCACTCCGCCGATTCCTCCGGTCGCGGGTCCCGGTTGCCCGGCGGCCGGCACTTCAGGATGTTGGCGATGAAGACGTCTTCCCGGCCAAGCCCGAGCGAGCGCAGCATCTCGTCCAGCAGCTTGCCGGCCCGGCCGACGAAGGGCTCGCCGCGGCGGTCCTCCTCGGCGCCGGGCGCCTCGCCGATGATCAGGAGCCGGGCGTCCGGGTTGCCGACGCCGAACACCGTCTGCGTCCGGCCCTCGTGCAGCCCGCAGCGGGTGCAGCCCACGACTCGGGCGCGCAGCGCCTCCCAGCCGTCGTCGGAAGGGTCCGCGGCGGCCGGCGGGGCCTCCGCCGGCACTGCCCCCCGGGCAGACGACGCGGCCGCCGTCGACGCCGCGGCCTCCGCGGCCGGTTCGTCGGCCCCGGCCGCCTCCCCGCCCCGCAGCACCCAGACGTCGACGCCGAGCGCACGGAGATAGGCCAGCCGTTCCGCCTCGCCCGCCGCCGTCACGCTTTCGCCTCCTTGCGCCGGCGCCGGCGCCACAGCCAGAACGCCGGGCCGGACATCGCGTAACCGGTGAACATGGTGAACAGCACCACCGGCGGCTCCAGCGAGATCAGTATAAGCACCAGCGGAATGACCAGCAGGTAGGGGAAGGAGATACGGCTGCCCAGGTTCAGCTCCTTGAAGCTGTAGTAGCGCAGATTGCTCACCATCAGGGCGCCGGCCATGGCGGTGATGACGAACGCCAGCGCGAGGCCGCCCAGGCCCGCGATGTCGTGCCGCGCGCTGAGCCAGACGAATCCCGCCACCATGCCGGCCGCCGACGGGCTGGCCAGGCCCACGAAGAAACGCTTGTCCTGGGAGCCCGGCGAGGTGTTGAAGCGCGCCAGGCGCATGGCGGCCGCCACCGCGAACAGGAACGCGACCAGCCAGCCCACACGGCCCCAGGCGATGCTGTATTCCGCGAGCCGCGCCACGCCCCACTGGTAGACCACGACCGCGGGGGCCAGTCCGAAGCAGACCATGTCGGACAGGCTGTCGAATTCCTTGCCGAAGTCGCTCTCGGTGGCGGTCAGGCGCGCGACCCGCCCGTCCAGGCCGTCCAGTACCATGGCCACGTAGATGGCCACCGCCGCCGCCTCGAAGTTGCCGTCCACGGCCGCCACGATGGCGTAGAAGCCGGCGAACAGCGCGGTGGTGGTCAGCAGGTTCGGCAGCAGATAGATGCCGCGGCGCGGTTTTTCCTCGGATGCAGCCACGTCCCAATCATACTAGATGGGCTGCCCGGGCTCGCTATCGGTGTCTCAGTTCCGCCAGCGAGTCCGTCCCCGCACGCACCCGCTGGCCGACCTCCACGCGCACGTGGGCGTCCGCCGGCAGGTAGACCTCCGCCGTGCGGGCGAGACGCATGAAGGCGAAGCGCTGACCCTGCCCCACCCGCTCGCCGTAGCCGAGGAAAGCCCGCGGCGCGCCGAACCACTTCGGCCCGTGCACGAGCACCACCACGTCGTCGTTCTCGTCGCTGCGCACCCACATGCCGTGCACGTCGAGCCAGCGGCTGTGGTCGGAGAGGTTGTCCCGGGGATCCAGCACCTTGCCCTCGATGGGACTGCGGGCGGTATAGGCGCCGAAGTTGTTGATGCGCAGCGTCACCCGCACGGCCTCCCGGTCAAGAATGCCGGGACCGCTGCCGGTGACCTCCGTGACGACGCCGTCGACCGGCGCCAGCACGCCGAGGGGCGCGGCGGGGATGTCGCGCCAGGGATCCTGGAACAGCAGCACGAGGCCCGCGGCCAGCGCGCCCAGCGGCACCGCGGCCCACCACCCGAGCAGGGTGACACCTGCAGCGAGTGCGGCGAGCGCCGAGAGTATCCAGGGCATGCCCTCCGGTGCTATGCGGGGATAATCCGTTCTCGGCATCGATTCCCGGTCGGTCAGCGAGATGGCCGGATCATGCGCCGAACGGCGGCGAGATGCCACCCCGCGTCGCGGCGTGTCGGCGACGGGTGCGGCGGTCCGTCCCGTGTACGGCAGGGCCATTCGGGCTAGAATCCGGGGCCCGTACACAACCCGGCAAGACCCGATGCGATTCTCCCAGCTGAATCTCACCACCCTGAAGGAAGTGCCCGCCGAGGCCGAGATACCCAGTCACCAGCTCATGCTGCGGGCCGGTCTGATCCGGCGCCTCGCCTCCGGCCTGTTCACCTGGATGCCCATCGGGCTGAGGGTGGTGAAGAGGATCGAGGCGGTCGTGCGCGAGGAGATGGACCGGGCCGGGGCACTGGAACTCCTCATGCCGTCGGTGCAGCCGGCGGAGCTGTGGCAGGAGTCCGGCCGCTGGGAGAAGTATGGCCCGCTGCTGCTGCGCATGCAGGACCGCCACGAGCGGGATTTCTGCTTCGGCCCCACCCACGAGGAGGTGATCACCGACATCGCCCGGCGGGAACTTCGAAGCTACCGCCAGCTGCCGGTGAACTACTACCAGATCCAGACCAAGTTCCGCGACGAGATACGGCCCCGTTTCGGCGTGATGCGCGCCCGGGAGTTTATTATGAAGGACGCCTATTCCTTCGACCTGGACGAGACGGGCATGGCGGCGGCCTACGAGCGCATGGCCCGGGCCTACGAGTCCATCTTCACCCGGCTGGGGCTGAAGTTCCGCGCCGTGGAAGCCGACAGCGGCGAGATCGGCGGCAGCCGCTCCCAGGAGTTCCACGTGCTGGCGGACTCCGGCGAGGACGCCATCGCCTACTGCGACGAGGACGGCTATGCCGCCAACGTGGAGATGGCGCACACCGAGCCGCCGGCGGAGCCCCGCCCCGCCCCGTCGGCCGCCGTGGACAAGGTGCACACGCCGGGAGCGCGCAGCATCGAGGCGGTCACGGCCGCGCTGGCCCTGCCGGCCGGGCGCCTGGTGAAGACGCTGGTGGTCGCCGGCGAGGACGGCCCGGCCGCCCTGGTGCTGCGCGGCGACCACGAACTGAACGCGGTCAAGGCCCAGGCGCTGCCCGGCGTGGCGGACCCGCTGCGCATGGCCGAGGCCGACGAAGTGCAGGCCGCCACCGGCTGCGCGCCGGGTTTCGTCGGCCCCGTCGGCCTGGAGATCCCCGTCTACGTGGATCACGCGGCGGCCCATCTCGCCGATTTCGCCTGCGGCGCGAACGTGCCGGACCATCACCTGACCGGGGTCAACTGGGGCCGCGACCTGCCGGAGCCGGACAGCGTCGACATCCGCAACGTGGTCGCGGGCGATCCCACGCCGGGCGGCAGCGGTACCCTCAGCATCGCCCGCGGCATCGAGGTGGGCCACATCTTCCAGCTGGGCACGAAGTACTCGGAGGCCATGGGCGCCACCGTGCAGGACCAGGACGGCAACGACCGCCCCATGCAGATGGGCTGCTACGGCATCGGCGTCACCCGCATCGTGGGCGCCGCCATCGAGCAGAATCACGACGACGACGGCATCATCTGGCCCGAACCCATCGCGCCGTGGCATGCGGTGCTCGTCCCCATCAACCTGCACCGCAGCGAGCGGGTACGCGAGGCCGCCGAGACGCTGTACGCGGAACTCGCCGGGCTCGGCATCGACGTGCTGCTGGACGACCGGGACGCCCGCCCCGGCGTGAAGTTCGCCGACGCCGAGCTGATCGGCATCCCGCACCGCATCGTGATCGGCGAGCGCGGCCTGGATGCGGGCGAACTCGAGTACCGCCACCGCCGCGACGCGGAGTCGCGGAACCTGAAGCGTGAAGCCGTTCTCGCCCTGCTGCAGGGCTCGACGCTAAGCTGATCGTCATGGAGAGGCACGCGGCAACCGCAACGGGCCTGCGCCGGCGCTGCCTCGGGCTGCTGGCCGCAGGCCTGCTGCTCGTGGGGGCGTTCCCCGCCCTCGCCGACCAGCAAGCCCCGGACCCCGTCCTGCGCGAGCTGCTGCGCGAGGCCGCTGCGGAAGCCGACAGCTTCGACGACCGCTTCCACGCCCAGGTCTGGCTGGTCGACATGTCCCAGCGGCTCGGCAACCGGATCGACGACCCGGAGGAGCGGGTGCGCATACTGAAGCGTGTCCACTACGAGGCGCGCCGCGTCGATCTGCCGCCCGAACTGGTGCTGGCCGTGATCGAGGTGGAAAGCAACTTCGACCGCTTCGCGGTCTCGAGGGCCGGCGCGCGGGGGCTGATGCAGGTGATGCCCTTCTGGCTGGACGAGATCGGCCGGCCCGACGACAACCTGTTCCACATCGAGACGAACCTGCGGCTCGGCTGCACCATTCTGCGCTACTACTACGACATGGAAAACGGCGACCTGCAGCGTGCCCTCGCACGCTACAACGGCAGCCTCGGCAAGACCTGGTATCCGAACCGGGTACTGGACAAACTGCGTCTGACCTGGCGGCGTATCTGACCGGCGCAACAGGGTTCCTGCCCGCGCCGCCGGCGTGCAGGCGGGGGGCCTACCCCGTCGTGAATTCCCCGGGCGGAACCTCGTCGGCTTCCTCGCGGTCCACGCCGGTCACCCGGGCCGCCGACGGTCCCTGCCACAGCCACTCTTCCAGCCTGGCGAGCGCTTCGGCCGCACCGCAGGCGAGCACCTCCACGCGGCCGTCCGGCAGATTGCGTGCATACCCGGTGATGCCGCGGCGGCGGGCCTCCTCCCGGGTGGCGGCACGAAACCACACGCCCTGGACACGCCCGCTCACGAAGAACCGAACGCACTGCGTGTCTGCCGTGTCGCCGACCATGGATAAACCTTGCGGAGGAGCGTCAGGGCTGCCGGTCGTCGGCTTCCTCGACGCCCGTCCGTGCCGCCTCGGCGACGGCGCGGGCATGCACGGCAAGATCGCGGGCAGCGAGCGCATCCCGGCGCGCTGCGTGAAAGCTGCGCTGCTTGAGATGACTCTCGGCGCTGACCAGTCGGGAATGCGCCGAGCGGAATTCCCCGGTCGCAAGATCTTCGGCGCCGGCCTCCCGGGCGGCCTCAATGGCCTGGCGGGCATCGCTCATCTCCTGCACCGGCGGACCGCCCGAGGCGCAGCCGGCGGCAAACAGCAGCGCCACTGTCGCCAGCCAGGCGGAGACGGATGCGCCGGAGATTGAGGTCCTCAAGATCACAGCGGAACGCTAGCAGCAGGCACGGGGACCGTCAAGCAGGCAAAATCCGACCAGAAACGGCGGTTTATGCGAGCTTCCGGGACTGACTGGAGGTCCTGCGGCTGGTACATTATGCGCCGGCGCGTGCCGTCTCCAACGGCGGCGCGGCGAATCCGGCGCGGTCCACAGCAGGATAACCCGAAGCAGATGGCGATGAACTACCGTATCGATCACAACCCGCGTTGCTCCGGGTCGCGCGCGGCAAAGGCAGTCCTACCGGAGGCCGCCAGCCAGAAACCCTTCGTGGTCCGGGACGACCAGGCCGCAGTCATCGGCCGCCCTGCCGGGAACGCGCACGGGATACTTCCGGCGTGAGCGAGATCCTGGTGCTGTACTACTCGCGCACCGGCGCCACGGAGGCGCTGGCCCGGGAGGTGGCACGGGGCGTCGATGCCGTGGAGGGCGCGGCCGCCCGCCTGCGCACGGTGCCCGCGGTGTCCTCGCAGACGGAGGCCACGGCGCCGCCGGTACCCCCGGAGGGGCCGCCCTATGCGACCCCGCAAGACCTGGTGGAATGCGACGGACTCGTCCTCGGCAGCCCGACCCGCTTCGGCAACATGTCCGCGGCGATGAAGTATTTCCTGGACGGCACCTCGGCCCAGTGGCTGTCCGGCAAGCTGGTAGGCAAGCCCGCCGGATTGTTCACCTCCACCGGCAGCCTCCACGGCGGCCAGGAGGCCACGCTGCTCACCATGGCCGTGCCATTGCTGCACCACGGCATGCTCATCGTCGGGCTTCCCTACACCGAATCGGCGCTCACCGAGACGACCAGCGGCGGCACGCCCTATGGCGCCAGCCACGTGGCCGGCGCGGAAGCCAACCCCAGACTGAGCGGGGACGAGATCACGCTGGCCCGGGCGCTCGGCCGGCGGGTGGCCGAGACCGCCGTCAGGCTGGCGGGCTGACCGGTCGCATGCTGCCCCTCACCCTCTGGTTACCACCCACCCTGGCCTGGATGGCGGCCGGCGTGCTGTCGATGGCGCTCGTCGCCGCGGGTCCCGGACCCGCACCGGCCTGGGCCTGGATCGCGGCCGCGCTGCCGGTCGGGCTTACGACACCGTTCATGCTGGTCCGCCGGCCGGCTTCCTTCCTGCTGGCCCTGCTCGGCAGCGCCGGCTATGCCGGCTTCGGCCTGATGGAGTCCATCGCAAATCCACCCGCGCGCGTGCTGGCCGCCACGACGGCGGCCGTGTCCCTCCTCACCTTTTTCCTGCTGGTACCGGTGGTCAGGATCACCCGCGACCGGCAGCCGGACGGCTCCTAGGCCTCGCGCACCTCTGCCAGCACCTCGCGGACGAAGGGGATGGTAAGACGGCGCGACGCCGCCAGCGAGGCCGTGTCCAGACGGTCCAGCAGCGCCGTCAGGCGCCCCATGTCTCGGGGAACCCGGCGCAGAAGATAGCGGGCGGTGTCGGCCGGCAGGTCGAAACCGCGAAACGCGGCCCGGGCCCGCAGCGCCTCGAGCCGCTCCCCGTCGTCCAGGTAGCGCAGGCGGAAGCGGGTCAGCGCCTGGCAACGACTGAGCAGATCCGGCAGGCGGATGCCGATGTCCGCGGGGGCCCCTGCAGCCGCCACCACGAGCCGGCCGCCGGCCAGGGACAGCCCGTTCACGAGCCGGAACAGCGCCCGTTCCCACTCCTCGTCTCCCGCCGCCCGCTCGAAGTCGTCCAGACAGACGAGTTCCAGCTCCTCAATCCCTTCCAGCATCTCCGGTGCAGGCGCGCTGCCGAGCGGCACGTAAGCGCAGCGCAGTTCCGGCCGGTGCGCGCAGACGGCCTGCAGCAGATGACTCTTGCCACTGCCCGGCGGTCCGGCGATCCACAGCCCCGGCGGCGCCGGGTCGCGGGCGGCAGCAACGAGAGCGCCGTCTCCCGGCGCGCGAAAGGTCTCGAACACCGCGTGGTCCTGCAGCGCAAGCGCGAGCGGCAACTGCCCGTGGGCCGGGTCCTCAGGCATCCCCGTCCCCTCGCGGCGGCGCGTCTTCCGCTACGTAACTGCGATAGGCGAACCGCGCCAGCACCGACAATACCGCCGCGGCCGGCAGGGCCAGCAGGACGCCGAAGAACCCGAACAGCTGACCGAACGCCATGACGGCGAAGATTACCACCACCGGATGCAGGCCGATGCGGTCCCCGACGAGCTTGGGCGTAAGCACGCTGCCCTCGATGAACTGGCCCACCGAGAACACGGCAACCACCCCGAGCAGCATCAACAGCGCGTTCGGTTCGTTCACGGCGGTGAGCCCTGCCAGGGCGATGCCGAAGATGAAGCCCAGATAGGGCACGAAGCTCACCAGTCCCGAGACCACGCCGATGGCGAGCGCGAACTGCAGCCCGAGCAGCATGAGGCCGGCCGTGTAGATGACGGCGAGGCCGGCCATGACCAGCAGCTGGCCGCGAAGGAACGCCCCCAGTACCTCGTCGGTCTCGCGGAACAGGCGGAACACGGTATCCCGCCGCGAGGCGGGCACCAGGCTGCCGAGCCGGGTCACGATCTCGTCCCAGTCGCGCAGCAGGTAGAAGGTGAGGATGGGCACCAGGAACAGCGACAGAAGCGCCGCCAGCAGCGCCCCGCCGGAGCGTCCCAGCGAGGTCAGCACCCGGCTGCCCCACTGTCCCGCCATGCTACCGTAGTCGGACAGGAACGCGGCGAGCCCGATGCCCTGGCCGGTGCCCTCACCGCCGAACAGCTCCCGCACCAGCGGCAGCACCCGCTGCTCGGCGTACTCCATGTAGCGCGGCAGCGCCTCCAGCAGGGCGGCGATCTGCGCCTGCACCAGCGGCAGCACCAGCACCACGATCGCCCCGATGACGAGGAACGTCAGCAGGAACACCGCCAGCACGGCGAGCGAGCGCGGCAGCTTCAGCTTCTGCAGGCGGTCGGCCATGGGATCGCCGACGTAGGCCAGCAGGGCCGCAGCCACGAAAGGCGTCAGCACGGGTGCCAGCAGGTAGAGCAGCCAGGCGACGATCGCCGCCCCCACCAGCCAGAAGATACGGTTCTCGGTGCTCATGTCCGGCGGTCCTCCCGGGCCCGGCGGGCCCATGCCAAGACGTAGTCGGTACCGCTCACGACGGCCGTGACCAGCACGCCCGCACCGAGTACGGTCAGGGTGATATCCGGCGGCCAGGTGAAGGCGGCATGACCCAGCACGCTCAGGACGTAGAGCAGCTCCACCGCCGTGTTCAGCTTGCTGATACGGGTCGGCTCGCCGGGCACCGGCGCCACGAGGAACTGGTAGGCGAGCGCACCCGAGACGATGACGACGTCGCGCACGATCACGACGGCCGCGAGCCAGACCGGCACCAGCCCCACCGCCGCCAGTGTGAGAAAGACGCCCGCCATGAGCAGCTTGTCGGCCGCCGGGTCGAGCAGCGCGCCGAGTCGGCTCTGCCACGCGAATCGCTTGGCCAGGAAGCCGTCCAGCCCGTCGGAGAAGCCGGCGAAGAAGAACAGCCCGAGGGCCACGGTCCACGCCTTGACGGCGATGGCGTAGAGCGTCGGCGGTATCAGCAGGATGCGGACCACCGAGATCAGGT
>CAZRSA010000110.1:0-8918 GCA_964602525.1 uncultured Woeseiaceae bacterium | reverse complement strand
GTCTCCCGGGGGACACCGATCTTCATAGGATTCTCCACGTTGAATTCTTGGTCTTTGGGCCGCTCGGCGGGCCGGGCCGACCCCCGATGATACGGGAGAATGGCGCCGTCGTCGCATCGGGGCCCGCTCCGCAGCGCAGGCCGCGAGGCCTCGACAGAATCTCGACAGCGCCTCGACAGCCCGGCAGCGCCGGCGTCGACGGGGTCCCGGAACTCCGGCGTCAGACCGTGATCAGCTGCCAGACCCAGGCGATGGCGAGGACGTTCAGCACGGCGGGCGCGATGCCGAGCACCCGGGCGACCCGGCCGAGGGTGCCGAGCCGGGGCAGCGTCTGCAGCAGCAGCCAAACGGCGATGAGCGCGGCCAGGCTCAGCAGCGCCAGTACCGCCAGGGTGGCCGTAGCCCCGGACGCCAGCCCGGCGTCCGCCGGCACCAGCCGCGGCGCGACCGCCGCGGACAGCATCACCAGCGCCCAGATCGCCGCGAGGATGTAGATGCCCTGGGAGGCCGGTCTGGGGGTCGCATCGTCCATGCCCCCAAGTCTAACTCAGCCCGGCGCGGCGGCCTTGAGGGCCAGCGCCTCCCGCTCGGCGATCTTGCGCCGCTCAATCCCGTCCGGGTCCAGGCCGAACAGCAGCACCAGCGCGACGAGCGGCAGCAGGCCGCCCAGCAGGTAGAGCTGGTCCAGCCGCAGGTCGTAGCCGGCAAGGTCCAGCCAGGTAAGCAGCTTTGCGCCCAGTGCAAATCCCAGGTTGCCCATGGCCATGTACATCGTGAACTGGGTGGCCGCCGCCGCCGTCCAGGAGACTTTCATGTAGAGCGAGAACATGGCGACCGTCGAGAACGCCATGGCGCCCTTGAACGCCGGCAGCAGGACGACGTGCGCCCCTCCGGGCTCGAACGACTCGGCGAGGAACAGCCCGAAAGCGCCCATCGACGCGGCCAGCAGGACGAGTCCCAGCGCCGCCATGCGCCGGCGGCCGTAGCGGTCGCAGAGATAGCCGCCGGCCAGCGCACCCACCAGTTCGCCGAGCACGCCCCAGGTGCCCTGGGCGCGGGAGAATTGCTCGGCACTCCAGCCGAGCCCCTGCACGAAGAACTCCGTGGTCAGTGGATAGAACAGCCCGTCCGCCGATAAGTGGATGATGCCGAACAGCAACAGCGTCGCCGTCGTGCGGCTGGAGAACGCCCGCTTCAGTTCCCTCAGCGTGATGAGCGGGCCGAATTCCCGAGCGGCCCCAGTCCCCTGGGGGCTGCCCGCACTCCAGGGCAGCCGCTTCTCGCCGGCCCGCTCGGGCCACGCGACGACGACGGCCAGCACCGCGATCACCATCACGGCCTGGATCAGCACGGCGGTCGGGATGCCCCAGCGGGCGGCCACGAAGCCCATGCCGGCACCGCCGACCGCGATGCCGAGGAGTTTCGAGCCCCACATGAAGCCGTTGACGCGGCCCCGTTCGCTGTCGTCCAGCAGGTCCACGGCCAGGGCGTCGGCGGCCACGTCCTGCATCGAGGCGAAGCAGTTGTGGATGAAGAACACCCAGGCGATCCAGGTGAGGGTGGCAGTACTCTCGAGGGCGCCGGTGTAGATGGCACCCAGCAGTGTCACCGCCATGGCGGTCTGGGCCAACATCAGCCAGGGCCGGCGCAGACCCATGGCCGGGAAGCGCAGGGAGTCGATCAGCGGCGCCCAGACGAACTTGAAGCTCCAGGGCAGGATCGCCATCGCGGTCACGGTGGCCGTCTGGGCCTTGTCGTGGCCCGCCTCGCTCAGGATGGCCAGCAACGCAACGGTGGCGAAACCCCAGGGAAAGCCCTGGGTGAAGTACAGGAGGCAGAGCAGTACCCGCCGGGCGTAGCGGTTGTCGGCCAGGCTCAGAGGCGGTCGGGCATCCACATATACTCCCCCGCGATGGCACCGGGTCCGCGTCCCCGGCGGCGCTCCCCCGAGTCAGCCGCAGCCCGACCTTGCAGAATGCCGACCGCCCTGTCAATTTCCGGCGGCGCGGCCGGCGCCCTGCACCATCCAGAGCACCACGGCGTAGCGGGCCCCCTTGCCGATGCCCACCAGCAGCAGGAACAGCCAGAACCGCACCCGCATGAGGCCGGCGACGAAGGTGAGCGCGTCGCCCCCCACCGGCGCCCAGGCCATCAGCAGCGACCAGACCCCGTAGCGCTGGAACCAGGCCTGGGCGCGGCCCAGGTTCTTCTCCCGGAACGGGAACCAGCGGCGGTCCTCGAAGCGCAGGAAGTAGCGGGCGAGCGCCCAGTTCACCGCACCGCCCAGGGTGTTGCCGGCGGTCGCCCACGCCCACAGCGCGAAGGGCTCGTAGCCCTCCACCAGCAGGCCCGCGAACAGGACCTCGGAATAGAACGGCAGCAGCGTGGCGGCCAGCAGCGCCGTGAAGAAGAGTCCGAGGTAGGCGGTCAAGCCTGCGCCGCCCCCGCGCGGTAGTCCCGCGCCGCCGCCACCAGGTGGCGGAACAGCTGGCGCTGGCGGGAGAGGTAGATCAGGAATTCGGGATGCCACTGCACCCCCATCAGGAAGCGCCGGCGGGGCTCTTCCACGGCCTGCACGATCTCGTCCAGGTCCCGGCCGGACACCTCCAGCCCCTCGCCGAGCCGGTCGATGCTCTGGTTGTGCAGGCTGTTGATGCGCAGTTCACGCCCGCCAAGCAGCCGGGCCAGCCGGGTGTCCTCGCCCACGCACAGGGTCTTCAGCGGCAGCAGCGTGCGCCGGTGCGAGGTACGGTGGCGGCGGCTGCGCAGGTCCTGGAACAGGGTGCCGCCCAGACGCACGTTCAGGAGCTGGGCACCCCGGCAGATGCCGAGCAGCGGGGTGCCGTCGGCCAGCGCGCAGTCGATGACCTCGGACTCGAAGGCGTCGCGCTCCGGGTCGTAGCGGCCCTCCACCTCGGCCTCGGCCTTGTACAGCACCGGCTCCACGTCGTGGCCGCCGGTGATGATCACCCCGTCCAGCTCGCCCGTGGACACCCGGTCGCCCGGCCGCAGGTGCCGCGGCCGGCCGCCGGCCATCAGCACGGCGAGGTGCACGCAGGACCGCGGCCCCCACGCACCCCGGCGCGGGCCCGTCACGCCGATTACCGGCTTGCCGTCTTGCCGAGCCAGGACTCGACCTCCCCCGCCCAGTCTTCCAGCAGATGCCCCAGCGGCTCGTCCAGCCAGCGGGCATAGGCCCTGCAGATACGCTGCAGACGGCTGCCGTGCGAGGCCAGCGCCTCCACCTTGAGCCAGTCGGCCCAGGCGAGATGAATGCCCCAGTAGGGCCGGTCTATCTCGCAGTTCGGCAGCCGGTAATGGAAGGTGGGCCGCGGCTTCACGCGGGGGTCGTCCACGACCCCCCGCACCCGCTCCTCGTTCAGGTAGAGAAACAGCGGCAGCATGTCCAGCGCCCGGTTGCGGGTGGGGTTGTGTTCCAGGTAGTCGTCGATCAGGTGTGTCTCGTCCGGCCAGTAGTCCGGGTCGATGACCTTGCGCACGTAATCCCCCGGAAACGGGGCCATGAAACGGGTCAGCCGCCGCGTGAAATCCGGGGACGAACGCTTCTCCAGCCAGTCGTACAGGCAGAAGAACGCCTTCAGGTAGGCCACGATGGTGTCGGCATCCAGCGACGGCAGCTCCGGGTTGAGCTGCAGGCCGAAGGCATAGGAGATGCCGGCGCCGGTGCCTCGGGCACCGGCGCGGCGCAGCCGCGCGACCAGGGACTGGACCTGGGTGAGGCGTTTCATCGGCAGCGGCGGGCTGACCACCTCTACCGGCACGATGGCCTCGGCCCCCGCCCGTACCAGACTCTCGGCGGCCTCGTCGATGAACGCCGCGAGATCCGACTCCGGCACCTCCTCCCGGCCTTTCTGCTTGAGGTATTCGTAGTCGAGCTCGACGCCCCACTCGCCGGCCGGATCGCCGTGCACCACGTGCTCGTAGCGGCTCTTCTCCTCCACCCGGCCGCCGATGTGGTCGGCGACCAGCTGGCTGACCTCCGCGACACCCGGGCCGATCATCTCCAGCTCGACCCCCACCCGTCGCGGCTCGCCTTCCCCGGTGCGGGGCAGCGGAGGCAGCGGCACCTGCCAGTCGCGGAACAGGTCCCGGTGTTCGCTCTCGTCCATCCGTTCGACGTTAGCAGATGCCCCACGGGCTAGCGAGAAACGCGCACGAGGGTGCTAGCATACGCTCAAGCCGGAGACCGCCTCATGTCACTGGACGCCAACCCCGCCTCATTCGCCCTGCTGGTCCTGACCCTCGCGGTCAGCCTGGCGGGCCTGTACGTCAATCCCCGGATCGTCGAGGCGAATCTGTTCCGCCCGGCGCGGCTCAGCCGCGGGCGCGACTGGCATACGGCGGTGACCAGCGGGTTCATCCACGGCGACGTGCCCCACCTCGCCTTCAACATGATCACTTTTTTCTTCTTCGCCTTCCCGCTGGAGCGGCACATCGGCACGGCGCCCTTCGTCATCCTCTACCTGATCGGCCTGCTGGCGAGCCACGCCGGCACCTTCGCCAAGCACCGGAACAACCTCGCCTATGCCTCGCTGGGTGCCTCGGGCGCCATCTCCGCGGTACTGTTCGCCTTCATCGTGTATTTCCCGACCTACTCCATCTTCATCCTGCCGCTGCCGGTACCCATACCCGCCCCACTGTTCGCGCTAGCCTACGTCGCCTATAGCTGGTATTCCGCACGGCATGCAAGGGGACGCATCAATCACGACGCCCACCTCTGGGGCGCGCTATCGGGACTGCTGTTCGTGGCCGTGACCGACCCCGGCGCCTGGCAGCGCCTGTTCGGTGCGCTGGGCTGAGCCGCGCCGGTTATTCCTGTTATTCCAGGAAGCGCTCGCGCAGCAGACCCACGTCGGCGGCATCGAGGCACAGTGCCTCGCGGAGGAAGGCTTCGGTGCCGCCGTGGCGGCGGTCGATCTCCTCGAACGCCGCGGTCAGGTAGTCCTCGTGGACCGAGCAGAACGGCGCCACGGCCTCTTCGTCCCAGGCATCTCTGAGCGACTCCTCGATGCTCTCGCGGATATGCGCGAGGATCTCCTCGGGCGGGTAGAACGCGGAGGACAGCAGGTAGTCCTCGACGATCCGCTCCCGGGGCACGTCCAGCGCGCTCAGCAGCAGCGCGGAAGCAATACCCGTGCGGTCCTTGCCCACCATGCAGTGAATCACCACCGCGTGGCTGTCGATCGTGGCCAGCAGCTTCAGCAGGCGGCCGAAACGTTCGGCGAATACCGTGACGTAGCTGCGGTAGGCCTGCACCATCATGTCGTGGGTGGACTCGCGGCTGGCCGTGCCCGTCGCCAGGCGCTGGCGGTAGCTCCGGGTACTGCCCACGTCGATGTCGAAGTGATGGCTGCGGACGCCCGGCGGAACACGGTTGGCATACGCCTCGGATTCGCTCTCGCGGCGCAGATCGAACACCTCGCCGATCTTCAGCGCGGCGAAGCGTTCCCGGTCGGCCGGCGTGAGCCAGCCGAGGTGGCTGCTGCGGAAGGCCCGGCCCCAGGCCATACGGCGCCCGTCCCCGGTGGCGTAGCCGCCGAGGTCACGGAAATTCGGGGCCCGCTCGAACGGGATCAGGCGAAGCGGTTCTTTCGGCGAGGAGGCGGTTTCGGTCATCGGTCCCGGTGTCACTGCCACGAACCGCTATTCTGCCATGCCCGCCGCACTCTGCACGCCGGGCCCGGCGCAAAAAATGACGCGGTGTCGCCAGCCGGCACCGCCTCCGTCTTCTGCGGGTGACGGCCGCTCCGGCCGCCGCCCACTGCTCAGGTGAGATCGACGATCTTCGCGCCCTTGGCGGCACGTCCTACCGCCTTGATGCCGTTGTCGCGGCTCGCCTCCGACTCGTAGTTCTGGCTCGTACCAATGGTCTGGTGATTCTTCGCCTTCATATTGAAGCGGAACTTGCCCGTCGGCGTCGTACTCTTCACGAAACAGTTGCCATCGGCACAGTTCTTCTGCACCGACTCGGCCCCGTTCATGGCGCTCGCCTTCGACTTGTAGCCCTCGCTCGCAAGGATGTTCTCGCCGTTGCCCGCCAGCAGACGGAAACGGTACTCGCCCTTCTTGTCCTTGTAGATCTCGAATTTGCCAGCCATGGTCCGTTGTTCTCCCGTGTTGGTTGACCGTACGGGCGAATATACATCAAAACGGCGTATGACAGGTTGCGGAGCGTCTCAGCCGGCCTGCCGCTGCACGTCGGTCTCCCCGGCGGTCTCCCCGACGGCCGCTCCGCCGTCCTCGCAATAGCGCAGCGACCATTCGATGGCCGAGCGGCAGAAGGAACTGCCGGCCACGTCGATCTCGAACACGGGTGCGTACTGGCGCAGCTTGTCCGCACCGGCGGCGACCAGCCTGCCGGCAAAGCCGGCCGTGACGTCCACGCTGGGCTCGAAACGCTCGACCAGGCGGGCGAGGGCTTCGTCCTGGGCGGCGTGGTCGTCCATGCCGGCCACGTCGCAGAGCTCCTCGGCGAAGATGGCGATATCCCGTAAGCGCTCCGCCTCCGAGGCGGGCGTCTCCGGGTCGTCGTTGGGCAGTCCGCGGATCACGTCGATGATGGTGTCCGGCAGCTTCCAGACCCGGGCGACGGCGGCGCCGAGGTCCTCGTAGCTGACGCCCAGCACACCCCGCGAGGCCGCCAGCTTGGACAGCCCGCGGGTCACCATCAGCCGGCGAATCTCCCCGTGCTCCTCGGGGAAGTAGTAGATGACCAGGTTCTCGCCCAGATTGCGGAACAGCCCGTAGATGAAGGCCTCCTCCGCCCCGGCCAGATTGCGGCGCCGGGCCAGGTGGCGGGCGATGAGTCCGCACATGAAGGAGCGGGTGGTGGCGTCCTTCAGCTCCGGGCTGCCCTGCAGGCGGCCGAAGAAGGTGAGGCTGTTCGCGATCATGCGCACCTTCTCGAAGCCGAGGATCATCACCGCGTGGGAGATGCTGGTGACCTCGTTGGCGATGTGGCCGTAGAAGGCGGAGTTGACCAGCTTCAGCAGCTTGCTGGTGAGCGCGTAGTCGCGGAGGATCACGTTGGCGAGCTTCTCGGCGGGTGCATCGCTGCCGCTCGCGGTGAGCCGGTTGATGTCCAGCAGCGTGCGCGAGATGGTTGGAAAATCCTGCTTGCGCTGCATGCGCCGGAGCAGAAACTCGACGGTGCTGTGGGACTGCGACTGGGCCTGCTCGCCGAGGCCGGACTCCTGCAGGAACAGCCGGAACGCATCGCGCATGGCGCCGGCATCCCGGTAGCGGGCCGCGGCGTCCTTCTCCAGCGCGCCTCTCAGGAACGCGGCGAAAAGCTCGCCGGCCGGCCAGCCCTGCAGCGGAGTCATGTCGACGGACTTCTCGCACAGCTGGTGAATGATGGCGGGGGCGGAGTCGCCCTGCATGGCCGGGCGGCCGGCGACCAGTTCGTAGAAGGTGCTGCCGAGCGCGAAGACGTCGGTGGCCGGGCCGAGTTCGCCGCCCCGGAAGTGCTCCGGCGCCATGTAGCGCAGGGTGCCGGTGGCCGTGTCCTTGTTGCGCGTCACGCGCCCCACCAGCTGGGACAGGCCGAAGTCCATGATGCGGGGGCGCTCGTCCTTGTCCAGCAGCACGTTGCGCGGGTTCAGGTCGAGGTGGATCACGTCCTCCTCGTGGGCCGCGGCCATGCCGTCCAGGATGGGGCCGATCAGGGCACATACCCGTTCCAGCGGCAGCGCACCGTGCTTGCTCAGGATGTGGCGCAGGGTCTTGCCCTGGACGTATTCGAAGACCAGATAGGGCAGCCCCTTGAATTCGCCGGCGTCGTAGATGAAGACGATGTTGGGGTGACGCAGCCGGCTCGCGATGCGTCCCTCCAGCGGCGTGCGGCCGTCCTCGTCCAGGGCGGTGAGTTCCGGGTTGCTCGCATTCAGCAGCTTGACGGCAACGAGACGCTCCAGCGAAGGGTCGCGGGCCAGGTAGACCGAGCCCTGGGCGCCGCGACCGAGGCGCTGCTTCACCTCGAATCGGCCGATACGTTGTTGTTGCTGTTCTTCCATGCTGCCCCGGCTGCCGGTCCCGGCGGATGATCCCGCGGATCCCGCGGACCCCCCTCTCTCATCGCCTCGTAACGAATCTTAGCGGCCGCACAGTTCGTAACCTGAGAAGTGGTTCGCGAAACCGTGACCGGGTTCGCGAACCCGGGGCACCCGGTTCTGTGCCGCGGGTCACACCGTCGCATCACCCGATTATGTAGGGTTGCGCCATCCACGCGACCCGGAGAGCGGCCCGATGCCGACATCCACAGACGCCAGCGGCGAGACGACGCGCCTGCAGCTCATCCATTCGCTGCGGATGCTCGATGCGCCCGGGGACGAGCGTTTCGACCGTGTAACCCGGCTGGCGAAACGGCTGTTCGGCACGCCGGTGGCGAGCGTGCGCCTCGAGGGCGGCGATACCGCGATGGACGGAGCGCAGCGGGCGCCCGACCCGGCCGCAGCGCTGGCCGCCGAAGACGTCTTCGTGGTCCACGACACGGCAGCGGACCCCCGCTACGCCGGCCACCCCCTGCTCGCCGACGGCAACGGCATCCGCTTCTACGCCGGCTATCCCCTCTCCGCGCCGGGCGGCTCCCGGGTGGGCACCTTCTTCACCGCGGACATGGTGCCGCGGCTGTTCTCCGTGGAGGACATGGAGATGCTGTGCGAGCTGGGCGAGATGGTGGAGGCCGAACTCGAGAGCATGACCCTGGCCGTCACCGACGAACTCACCCGGCTCGCCAACCGCCGCGGCTTCCTGCGCACGACTGAGCGGCTGATGCGCCTGTGCGCCAATCATGGCCGGCCGGCGGCGCTGCTCGTGCTCGACCTCGACGGGCTGAAGGAGATCAACGACCGGAGGGGCCACGAGGAAGGCGACCGGGCGCTGCACAGCTTCGCGCG
>CAZRSA010000109.1:0-8933 GCA_964602525.1 uncultured Woeseiaceae bacterium | reverse complement strand
CGGCCAGGATCAGGCTGGGCTCGCCGTTGTAGCGCACCCGCTGCTCGGGCGGGTCTATGTAGCCGCGGCGGATGTCGAGCACGTCAGACAGGCGCACTATCTCGCCGCTGCCGGGGATGCGGATGAGCGTGTTGCGGATATCGTCCACCGAGGCGAAGCTGCCGCTCGGCTCGAGCACGATCTTCTCGTACTCCGTGGTGATGTCGCCGCCGGGCAGCACGATGTTGCGGGCCTCCAGGGCCTGGCGCAGCTGCAGCGGCGAGAGGCCGTACTCGGACAACACGGTGTTGTCGAATTCGCCGAAGATACGCTCCTCCTGTGCACCGGCGATCTCCACCTTGGCGGCGTCGGCGAGCAGCAGCAGCTCGTCGCGCACCTCGTCGGCCACCTCCTCGAGCTCCCGGTAGCTGTAGCCGTCGCCGGTTACAGCGATCTGGATGCCGTAGACGTCACCGAATTCGTCGTTGACGAAGGGTCCGCGCACGCCTTCGGGCAGGTTCGCCCGGGCCCGGTCCACCTTGCGGCGCAGGTCGTCCCAGACGGGGCGCATGTCCTTGTATTCCTCGCGGATGTCCACGTAGATGACGGAGACACCCACCTTCGAGCTGCTGCGAACGGTGTCGAGCTCCGGGATCTCCTGGATCACCCGCTCCAGCTTGTCCGTCACCAGCATCTCCACCCGTCCCGGGCTGGCGCCGGGGAAGACGGTCTGCACCATGGCGGTACGCACGATGAAGCCCGGGTCTTCGGCGCGGGGCATGTCCCGGTAGGCGATCCCGCCCGCGGCGAAGACGACGAGCATCGCGACGACGGTGATGCGCCGCTTCTCGAGCGCGATGCGGGTGAGGTCGAACATCACTCGCCGTCCAGCAGGCGTACCCTCTGGCCGTCGGCGATGCGGCGCACCCCAGCCGTGACCACGAGCTCACCGGCGGACAGCCCGCCGGTAATCACCATCCCGTCCGGGTCCGGTCGGCCGGTCTGCACCGCACGCCGGCGGGCAAGATACTGGCCGGAGCCCTCGCCCGCGGGTTCCAGCACGAAGACGAAGCGGCCCTGCCGGTCTTCGCCCACCGCCACCATGGGCACCATCAGCTCGCCCCGGTCGCCCGTCGCAGGCAGCATCAGTCTGGCCTCGGCGGCCATGCCGGAACGCGCGGCCGTGCAGCTTTCGTCCAGCCTGACCGTCACCGGGTAGGTGGCGCCGCGTGGGCCCGTCGCCACGCCCACCTCGGAGACCGTGCCGGTCACTTCCCGCAGATCCACGGCGGCCACGGACACCGACGCCTCCATGCCGTTCGCAATCCGCTCGATGTAGATCTCGGGCACGTTGATGACCACCTCCGGGCAGTCGCCGCAGTTGACCCGCACGATCGGCTGGCCCGCCTGTACGTTCTGGTTGACCTCGGCTGCCAGCCTGGCGACCCGGCAGGCATCCGGGGAGTGCAGCCGCGTATACGAGAGCTGCAGCTCGGCGGCCTCGAGTTTCTGGCGGGCGGCGTCCACGGCGGCCCGGGCCGACTCGAACGCCGCGCGGGCGCTGTCGAGATCGCTGCGCGACGCGTTACGGTTCTCGTACAGCCCGCGCACGCGCTCGTAGCTGGCCGCCGCGTTGCGCTCCTGGGCCACGGCCCGGGCCAGCCCGGCCTCGGCCTCCTCCAGCCGTACCCGGTAGTCGGTGGGATCGAGGCGTCCTATCATCGCGTCCGGCTCGAGGCGGTCGCCCAGCGCCACCGGCAGCTCGATGAGCGTGCCGCTGACCTTGAACGAGAGGTCGGTCTCCAGCTCGGCCCGGACCACGCCCGAGAAGGTCTCGGCCTCGACCCCGCCGGCGGCGACGACCTGGCTGTAGCGTACCGGCCGCACCTCCGGTTGCTGGGGCGGGGGCGTGGCCTCGCAGGCGGCCAGCAGGGCCAGGCTGACGGCGGCCAGAGCGGCCGGTAAGGCCGGCACGGTTTCAGTTCTGTTCATCGGCGCTCCTCGTGTCGCTGCCGTCGTCCTCGACGAATGCGCGGGCCCGGCGCAGGAACTCCTCCCGGTACGCGGGCTCGAGCACCAGGCGGAAATCGGCGGCCGCACGCAGTACGCCCATCAGGTCGATCAGGTAGCGGTAGCGGGCGTTCTCCGTCCCCAGTTCCGCATCGAGCAGGGCGTCCTGTGCCTCCAGCAGGTCGGTGATCGACGCCGCGCCGCGGCCATACGCGTCGGAGACGATGTCGAGGTTCTCCCGGGCGGCCCGGGCGGCCTCCTCGGTGAGGCCGATGGACAGGAACGAGGCCCCGGTGGCGTGCAGCGCCAGGCGCATGCGCGCTTCGATGTCCTCTTCCGCGGCCATCCGCTCCGCTTGCAGCCGGGCCAGCTCCAGCTCGGCCGCCGAGAGCCGCGCCCGCAGCGCACCGCCGGTGAAGATGGGCCAGGAGGCGGTCAACGCGATATTCCAGGAACGGTCGTCGCGCTGGATCAGGCCCTGAAACAGCGACGAACCGGAGCCGGCACCGCCGGCCCGGATGCGCTCGCCGGCGCCGGCCTGCAGCGCGACTTCGGGCAGGTAGAACTTGCGCCGTGCCGCGAGTCGCTGGCGCTCGCCGGCGGCGATGCGCTCGTCCAGTCCGGCCAGTTCGGGGGAGCGTTCCAGCGCCTCGCGCACCAGGAACGCCCGGAAGCGGTCCCAGGTGCTGCGGGAGTCGATCAGCCGTCCGAACCGCTCGGAGCGGAAGTAGCCGAGCGTGCTGTCCACGCTGTCGCCGGCCGGGCGCGGCGGTGTCTCCTGAGAGCTGCCGAGTGCCTGGCCCAGCCGCACGCCGGCCTGATCCAGCGAGCGCTCGGCGTCGATCAGGTCCACCCGGTCGGAGGCGAGTCGGCTCTCCCAGCGCAGCACGTCGGCCCGGCCCGAGTAACCGATGGACTCGCGGACCTGCGCCAGCTGCAGGTTCTCCCGCGTGATCTCCAGGTTGGCCTGGCGCACCTCGTAGATGGCGCGCGCGCGCAGCACCTGCAGGTAGGCCTCGCCGGCCGAGCGCATCACGTCGAGCTCGCGGGCGCGGTAGTCGAGGATGCTGGCATCGACCCGGCGGCCAGCCGCGCGCCAGTCGGCCACGGCATCGTCGGAATAGACGATCTGCCGGGCGCTCACTTCGAGGTCGGTGCTGCGCTCCGGCCGCAGCAGGGCGCGGTCGGCATCGATTTGCGAGCGGCTCGCCTCGAGCCCCAGCCGGGGCAGGAGCCGGGAGCGGGCCGAGTCCAGTTCGGTGCCCGCGAGTTCGGGGCCGTAGGCGGCGGCCTGTAGCCGGCGGTTACCCCTTACCGCGATGGCCAGCGCCTCGGTGAACGACAGGCGCTCGCCCCACTGCCCCGGCCGGGGATTCAGCAGCCGTGCATCGGCGAGCACGGAGAAGTCCGGCTCGTAGCCGATCCGCTCGGCGACCGCCATGTTGATGGTGAGCCGCCGGACGTCGTTCAGCGCCACCGGGATAGCCGCGACCTCGTCGCCGAGGAGGATGCGCTGGACGTTGAGTGCGATGCGCCGCGCGGCCGCGATGTCCGCCTGCTCGCTGCCGCCCAGGTTCATGAGCAGGCCGTAATCGAGCTCGTCGCCGCCCAGCATGGAAAAGGACGGCAGGCCCCGGTCGGCCAGCCGCTCGGCGAGCACACGCATGTCGTCCGCGCTGAAGCGCAGCAGCGGCGTGATGTAGACGGCGTCCGCTTCCGCCAGGCGCGCGTAGGCGGGCTCCAGCGACGAGCCGACCGACACCACTTCCACCCGCACGCCGTATTTCTCCTCGATCGCCCGTTCCTTCTCCCGGCGGAGACGCGGCATCGCGGTCAGCAGGTGCGCGTCCACGAGGATGGCGAGATCGTCGAAGTCGACGGCGCGGTGGAAGCTCTGCAGCTGCTCCCCGATGCTGCGAAAGTCGGTCAGGTACGTGAAGTTGACCTTGCCGCTGGCGCCGTCCTCCAGCGGGAAGCCCTGCAGCTCCGGGTCCGCCACCACGGCGGCCACCACCGGTTTTGGCAGTGTTTCTGTCTCCGCGGCCGCCTGGCTGGCGAGCACGCCCAGGGTCACCACGACATCGATGCGCTCGTCGGTCAGCTGCGCCTCCAGCGCCTGCCGGGCGCCGGCCAGCGTCCAGTCGCCCCGGCGGGTCGTTTCCTCGCCTAGCTCAAGGCGCCATTCACTCTCCAGCAGTGCCGCGATCTCCGCTCGGACCTGCTCCCGGCTGAAGACCGGCCGGCTGAGCGGGCCGTCAAGGACGATTCCCACCCGGGCGACGGGCGGGGCGGCGCCGCCCGGCGCCGAGAGGACCAGCAGTAGTGCCATTACGAGGCCGCGTGCGATCATAACCCTCCATACTAGGGAGGGCGGACGGCGGAGAACATCGTGCGTGTTACGCATGCGGGAGCGGTTTCGGTATTCGTATCCGTACCGACCGCTCTTCTCATAGCCATTTACTGCTTCCCGGTCGTCGGGGCGGCCCAGGAGCAGACCGGGACACCGGCTGCGGAGATCACCGCGGCCGTCATCGAGTCGCGGCTGGAGCAGGTGGAGGCCACGTCGGCCTGGGACGAGGAAATCCGGACCGAGGCGGCGGAGCTCTATAGCCGCGCGCTGGCGAACCTGGAGGCCGCCGCGGCGCACCGGCAGGCCGCTGCGCGCTTCGAGCAGGCGCGGGTCAGCGCGCCCCGGCAGACCGAGGAAATACGACAGCGGCTTGCCGAGGCCGCCGGCCGCGATCCGCTGGCCGACCTTGAGATCGGCAGGGAGACGCCGGCGCGGAATATCGAGCAGCGCCTGCAGCAGGAACGTGCGGCGGTGGCCGCGGCGCAGGCCACGCTGGCGGAGCTGGAACAGAGCCTGGCCGCGGCACAGGCGCGGCCCCAGGTGGTCCGCCAGAGGCAGGCGGCCGTCGCACAGGATGCCCGGCAAGTCGCAGCGCAGATGGCGCAGGCGGTGCCGGCAGGCCAGAGCGACGTCGTAACCGAAGCTCGCAGCTGGGCTCGGCAGACCGCGGCCCGCGCGTTCGCGGAGGAGTCCAGACGGCTCGACCAGGAACTGCTGAGCCAGCCGATGCGGGTGGAATTGCTCGAGGCGCAGCGCGACGAGGCGCGCCGCCTCCTCGAGGCCGCTCAGGCCCGGATACGGGTGCTGCAAGCCGCCCTGGCCGAGCGCCGGCGCACGGAGACGGCACGGGTGATCGCGGAGATCGACCCCGCCGAGCTGGGCGAGGCCGCCGACCATCCGCTGGTGCAGGAGCGGCTGCAGGCGAACCAGGAACTGGCGGTGGAGCTGGCGGAACTCACCGGCCGTCTCGAGCAGCTGACGGAACGCAACGCGGACGCAGAGGCCAGGCTCCAGTCGTTGGAACGCCGGTTCCAGAATGCGCGCCAGAGACTGGAGGTCGCCGGGCTGAGTCCCGCGATGGGCCGCTACCTGGGCGAGGAACTGCGGGATCTGCCCGAGGTGGCGGACTACCGTCACGAATCCCGGCAGCGGGAACAGCGGATCGCCGAGGCGGGCCTGCGCGACATGCGGCTGGAGGAGGCGCGGCAGGAGGCCCGCAACCTAGAGGAGCGGGTTGCCGCGCCGCTGCCGGACGTCCCGCCGGAGCGGGCGGCGATGCTGCGCGCCCCGCTCCTCCGGCTGGCCGAGGTGCGCCAGGACCTCCTGGGCCAATTGGCCGACCTCAACGACGACTACCTGCGGCTGCTGTCGGAACATGAATACACGGAATCCCAGCTGTATCGCGTCGTCCGGGAGTACCGGGAATTCCTCGCCGAGCGCCTGATGTGGGTCCGCAACCGGCCCACGCTCGGTCCGGCGGAGCTGCTGGCCGTACCGGGAGAGGTTTCGGCCTTCCTGGCGCCCGGGCAGTGGCTGGATGCGGCGGAAGTCTTCCTGCTGCGCCTGACTCGTTCGCCCCTGCAGATACTGGCCGTGCTGGGGCTGCTGGTGTTCTGGTGGCGCCTCGGTATGCTGCGCGCCGGGCTCCGGGCCACGGCGGCACGGGTCGGCAAACCCTCCGAGGACACCTTCGCGAGCACCCTGCGGGCGGTCGGCATCACCCTGATCATGACGCTGCCCTGGCCCCTGTTCGCGGCGATAACGGGTTACGAGCTCAGCACGTCCTGGCAGGCGACGCCGGCGTCCCGGGCCGTCGGCGGCGCGTTGCTGCAGATCACCCCACTGCTGTTCTTCCTGCGGGCGTTCCGGCTCCTGTGTATACGCGGCGGCGTGGCCGAGGGTCATTTCCGCTGGGCGGCGGACGGCCTCACAAGGCTGCGCCGGCAGATGGATCTGCTGATGATGACGCTGCTCGCGCCGGCCTTCGTGCTCGTGGCGGCCACGGGATTCGCCGGCGGAACCGCCATGGGCGCGCTGATCCAGGTCGTGTTCCTGGTCCTGATCGGCGGGCTGATGGTATTCCTCTACCGGCTGCTCGTACCGCGCCGGGGCATACTCCACGCACTGCAGCGCCGTGAGTGCACCGGGCGCGTGCTGCCCTGGCCCTGGTTCTGGCTGCTGCTGTCGCTGGCGCTGCCCGCGGGTCTCGGTATCATGGCACTGGCGGGTTTCGTGTATTCGGCCGGGACCCTGCTCGGCAAGCTCATCAACACGCTCTGGCTGCTGTTCGGCCTGGTCCTGCTGCGCGAGCTGGTCGTGCGCTGGCTGCTCGTCGTACGCCGCCGCCTGCTCCTGCGCGAGGCGCTGCAGCGGCGGGAGGCCGCCCGTGCCGCGCGGGAGGCCGAGGGTACCCTGCCGGCGGCGGCCGACGAGCCGGCCGTCGTGGCGGACGAGCAGCCGGTGGACATCGCCTCCCTGGACACCGATACCCGGCAACTCGTCAACTGGGCCCTGGGGTTGACCGCTTTCCTGGGCCTCGGCGGCATCTGGTCCGGGGTCATGCCGGCGCTGGGCACCTTCGGCGAGGTGACCCTGTGGCAGTACGTGCGCACGGTCGGCGGCGAGGAGCAGCTCCGGGCAGTCACGCTCGGAGATATCCTGATCGCCGTACTCGCCGTCCTGCTGACAGTGGTCGCGGCCCGCAGCGTGCCGTCGCTGCTGGAAATCGTGCTGCGCCAGCGGCCCTCGGTCACTTCCGGCAGCCGCCTCGCTTTCGCCACCCTCGCACGCTACGGCATCGCAATCATCGGTATCACCTTCGTGCTGGCCACCGTCGGCGTGGACTGGTCGAAACTGCAGTGGCTGGTGGCCGCGCTCGGCGTGGGCATCGGCTTCGGCCTGCAGGAGATCGTCGCCAACTTCATCAGCGGCCTGATCATTCTCATGGAGCGGCCGGTGCGCGTGGGCGACATCGTCACCGTCGGCGACACGAGCGGCACCGTGACGCGGATTCAGATCCGTGCGACCACTATCCGCAACTGGGACCGCCAGGAACTGCTCGTGCCGAACAAGGAGTTCATCACCGGACGCGTATTGAACTGGTCGCTGTCGGACGACGTCATCCGCGTTTTCGTGCCGGTGGGGATCGCCTACGGCAGCGATGTGGAGGCGGCGATCCGATTGCTCTACGAGGCGGGCCGCGAGCACCCGAACGTGCTTGACGATCCCGAGCCGGTCGTGACTTTCGAGTCCTTCGGCGACAACTCCCTGAATCTGGCGCTGAGGACTTACGTGCCGTCAGTGACGATGCTGCTCGGGACGAAGACGGACCTGCACCAGGCCATCAACCGGAAATTCAACGAGGCCGGCATCGTGATCGCCTTCCCGCAGCGAGACGTGCACCTGGATACCACGAGTCCGCTGGAGGTCAGGCTGCTGCGCGGCGCGGAGGGACCGGAGGCGGGCTGAGGCTCAGGCGGCGGACCACTCCGGCTCGTTGCCGGCTTTCCACTTGATGTTGCAGCCGATACTCGGCTTCTGCGGCTCGGGCACGGGCCGGCCCTCGAGCACGGCGTCCAGGGCGGCACGGAGGTCCGCGCCGGTCACCGGCTCGTCGTTGCCCGGCCGGCTGTCGTCCAGCTGGCCGCGGTACGCCAGCCGCCGGTCGGAGTCGAAGACGAAGAAGTCCGGCGTGCAGGCGGCGCCGTAGGCTTTCGCCACGGACTGGTCCTCGTCCACCAGGTAGGGGAAGCTGTAGTCCCAGCGCGCCGCCTCCTCCCGCATCTTCTCCGGACTGTCGTCCGGGTGGGTCGTGACGTCGTTGCTGTTGATCCCGAACACCGCCACCTCGCGCAGCGTGTAGTCGCGGGCCAGCCGGGCGATCTCCTCGCGCACGTGCTTGACGTAGGGGCAGTGATTGCAGATGAACATGATCAGCACGGCGGGCGCGTCCGCGGCATCGGCCAGCGAGTGCTCGGCTCCCTCGCAGTCGGGCAGCGTGAACGCCGGGGCCTCGGTGCCGAGGGGAAGCATGCGGGATTCTGTCAGCGCCATCGCTCGTCTCTCCTGTCGTCGTCTCGTTACAACCTGCAGGGCCTGCGCGCTCATGGTAGCAGCGCCGCGTCCTGCATCCGAAGCCCGCGGCGGGACGAAATACTCCCCTGCACGCCGGGCGTGAGGCCCGCGGCGTGCATTCGACCCGGCTTCGTGGAGGCGCAGGAGGACATGAGGATAGCGGTCATCGGTGCGGGCGTCTCCGGACTCGTCGCGGCGCGCGGGCTCGCGTCCGGGCACGAGGTGGTGGTGTTCGAAGCCTGCGACCGGCCCGGCGGGCACACCCACACCGTCGACGTGGAGACGTCGGACGGCACACTGCCCGTGGACACCGGCTTCATCGTCTACAACGAGCGCAATTACCCGCAGTTCGTGAAGCTGCTCGCCGAACTCGGCGTGGACAGCCAGCCCACGGAGATGAGCTTCAGCGTACAGTGCGAGCGCACCGGTCTCGAGTATTGCGGCAGCTCCATGAACGCCATCTTTGCCCAGCGGCGCAACCTCCTGCGTCCGGGCTTCTACCGCATGCTGCGCGACATCC
>CAZRSA010000108.1:0-9003 GCA_964602525.1 uncultured Woeseiaceae bacterium | reverse complement strand
AGCGCAGCCGCCACGGCGAGCTGAAGAGCCGCACCCTGGCGGTGCCGGTGGTCGATCTGCCGCTGGGCGCCACCGAGGATCGGGTGGTGGGCGCCCTGGACCTGGAACTGGCGCTGACCCAGGGCGAGAAGGCCTTCGAGCCCGGCCTGCTGGCGCGGGCCCACCGCGGCTTCCTGTACATCGACGAGGTCAACCTGCTGGAGGACCACCTGGTGGACCTGCTCCTGGACGTGGCGGCATCCGGCGAGAACGTGGTGGAACGTGAGGGCCTCAGCGTGCGCCATCCCGCGCGCTTCGTTCTGATCGGCAGCGGCAACCCGGAAGAGGGCGAACTCAGGCCACAGTTGCTGGACCGCTTCGGTCTCTCGGTGGAGGTGCGCACGCCGGAAGAGCTGGCCACCCGCATCGAGGTGATCCGGCGCCGGGACGAATACGAGCGTGACCCCGCCGCCTTCGTTGCCAAATGGAAGCGCCGCGAAGGCCGCCTGCGGACGAAGATCCGCAAGGCGCGGGAACGCATCGACGAGGTGGACGTGCCCGACGCCATGCTCGAGCAGGCGGCACGGCTCTGCATCGCACTCGGTACCGACGGCCTGCGCGGCGAGCTGACGCTGGTGCGCGCGGCGCGGGCCGTGGCGGCGCTGGAAGGCGCCGGGGCAGTGACGGAGAAACAGCTGCGCGAGGTGGCGGGCCCGGCGCTGCGCCACCGCCTGCGGCGCAATCCGCTGGATGAATCCGGCTCCGGCGTGCGTGTGGAGCGCGCACTGGAAGAGGTCTTCGGGCCGTGAGCGCCGCCTGGTCCGATGCGTTACGGGCGGCGTGTCTGTTCGCAACGGACCCGGCGGGTTTCGGTGGTGTGAACGTGCGGGCCCACGCCGGCCCGGTGCGGGACGAGTGGCTCCGGGTACTGCGCCAGCTGCTGCCCGGCGGGGCGGCGTTCCGGCGCGTGCCGGTACACGTGACCGAGGCACGGCTGCTGGGCGGACTCGATCTCGCGGCGACCCTCGGCCAGGGCCGGCCCGTGGCCGAACGGGGCCTGCTGGCCGAGGCGGACGGCGGCGTGCTGCTGCTGAGCTCGGCCGAGCGCGCCGAGCGGGCCACCATTGCCCATCTGACCGCGGCCCTCGATACGGGCACCGTGCTCCTGGAACGGGACGGCATCACCTCGCGCCAGCCGGCGCGGGTGGGCGTGGTGGCGCTGGACGAGGGGCTGGACGAGAACGAACAGCCGGCCGCGGCCCTGCGTGACCGGCTCGCCTTCCACCTGGACCTGAGCGCGATCAGCCACCGGGAGACACGGGAGGTGCCGGCCGGCTGCACGCCGGCGCGGGCGGAGGCCGCGCGCCGGGCCTTCGCCGGCGTGACGGCCGAGGAGCGCTATGCCGAGGCGCTGTGCGGAGCAGCGCTCGCACTCGGCGTGGATTCGCTGCGCGCCGCTCTGCTGGCGATGCGCGCCGCCCGCGCATTGGCCGCACTGGCCGGCCGGGACGCGGTCACCGACGAGGATGCCGCCGGTGCCGCGAGGCTGGTGCTGGCGCCCCGCGCCACGCGCCTGCCGGACATGGACAGCCAGGAAGAGCCGGAGCAGCCCGAGGAGCGGGAGCCCGACACGCCGCCCGAAGACCGGGACCAGGACCAGGGTATCCCGGACGGCCCCTTGCCCGACCAGGTACTGGAGGCCGCGCGGGCGGCATTGCCCGCCGCCCTGTTGGATGCGCTGCTGGCGGCCGGCGGCGCGCTGCGCACCGGTACGGCCGGCAAGGCCGGGGCGGTGCAGACCTCGCGCCTGCGCGGCCGCCCGGCCGGCGCCCGGCCCGGAGAGCTGCGCGACGGCGCGCGCCTGAACGTCATCGAGACGCTGCGCGCCGCCGCCCCGTGGCAGCCGCTGCGCCGGGAGCAGGCAGCCGGTGACGGGACGTGCGCACGGCGCGGCGCACGGGTGGAGGTGCGCAAGGGCGATTTCCGCATTACCCGTTTCCGGCAGCGGACCGAGACCACCAGCATCTTCGTGGTCGACGCCTCCGGTTCGGCCGCCATGCACCGCTTGGCCGAGGCGAAGGGCGCCGTGGAACTCCTGCTGGCCGACTGCTACGTGCGCCGGGACCGGGTCTCGCTGATCGCGTTCCGCGGGCGCGGCGCCGAGCTGTTGCTGCCGCCGACCCGGTCGCTGGTGCGCGCGCGGCGCGGTCTCACGCAGCTGCCCGGAGGCGGCGGCACGCCTCTGGCCGCAGGCATCGACTCGTCCCTGACCATCGCCGAGGCGGCCAGGCGGCGGGGCGAGACGCCGCTGGTGGTGTTCCTGACCGACGGTCGCGCCAACGTGGGGCGTGACGGCATCGGCGGCCGCGCCCGCGCGCGGGAGGACGCGCTGCAGGCAGCCCGCTCGTTGCGGGTGGCGGGTTTCGCGACGCTGGTGATCGATACCTCGCCCCGTGCTCGCCCGGACGCCCGGGAGCTGGCCGAGGCCATGGCTGCCCGCTATCTGCCCCTGCCCCAGGCGGATGCCGCAACGCTGTCGCGGGCGGTACGCCGGGAGGGCGAGCTGGCGGGGGGACCCCATCATGCCGCGGCCTGAGAGCGGAGCGGCTCTGGCGCACCGCGGCCTCGCGCTGGCCGGCCCGGGACCCGGCGACCCCGACACCCTGCAATGGGACGCCGACGGGCTCGACTGGCCGAACCGCAGGGCCAGCCGGTTCGTGGAGGCCGGCGGCATCCGCTGGCACGTGCAGTGCGCCGGTGACGGGCCGGTGGCGCTGCTGCTGCACGGCACCGGTGCAGCCAGCCACTCCTGGCGCGGCCTGCTGCCGGCGCTGGCCCGGGAGTTCACCGTGGTGGCGCCGGACCTGCCGGGCCATGGCTTCACCGGCCGCGGCCGGGACGCCTGCTATTCGCTGCCGGGCATGGCCCGCGCCGTGGCGGCGCTGCTCCAGGCGCTGGCGCTCTCGCCCTGCCTGGCCGTGGGCCACTCCGCGGGTGCGGCCCTCGCGTTGCGGATGGTGCTCGACGGCCGCATCTCCCCGGCCGCGGTGGTGAGCATCAACGGCGCGCTGCTGCCGTTCCGGGGGCTGCCCGGCCAGCTGTTCTCGCCGGCGGCGCGCCTGCTTGCGCGGCTCGATTTCGTGCCGCGGATGGTGTCCCGGCGCGCCGCGGATCCGGCCGCGGTGACCCGCCTGCTGCGCGACACGGGTTCACGACTGGACGACCACGGCGTGGCCCTGTACCGGCGCCTGATGTGCGCTCCGGCCCACGTTGCGGCTACTATCGCCATGATGTCCCGCTGGGACCTCGCGCCGATGCTCCGGAAATACCCGGATCTGGCGGTGCCGCTGCTGCTCGTCGTCGGCGAGGAGGACGGCACCGTTTCGCCGCGGGAGGCGGAACGGGTGGCGCGGCTGGTGCCCGGCGCCCGGGTGCAGGCGCTGCGGGGGCTCGGGCATCTGGCCCACGAGGAGGAGCCGGGACGGGTCGCGGAGCTGATCATCGGCTTCGCGCGCAGGGCGAGTGCGGGGGGCGACGAATGACCAGAATGTCACAGGGTGAGGCACGGGCCGGGGACGCGGCGCCGCCGTCACGGGTCGACGGCGATCTGCACGCCTGCCGGCAATTGCTGCGGCACGGCTCGCGGACATTCCACGCCGCCTCGTACCTGCTGCCGCGCCGGGTACGCGAACCGGCCACCGCGCTGTATGCGTTCTGCCGGCTGGCCGACGACGCCGTGGACCATGCAGCGGGCGATGCCGCCGCCAACGGTGAGGTGCTGGCCGACCTGGATTTCCGGCTGCAGCGAGCCTATGCCGGCAACCCGCTCCCCATCCCGGCCGACCGCGCTCTCGCGCGGGTGGTGCGCGAGCACCGGATTCCCCTGGCATTACCGGCGGCGCTGCTGGAGGGCTTCCGCTGGGACGCGGAGGGCCGGCGCTACGATACGCTGGAGGAACTGCACGCCTACGCGGCCCGGGTGGCCGGCACCGTCGGCACGATGATGGCGATGCTCATGGGAGTGCGCTGCCGCCGGCAGCTCGCCCGCGCCTGTGATCTCGGCGTTGCCATGCAGCTGTCCAACATCGCCCGGGATGTCGGCGAGGACGCGCGGGCAGGGCGGCTCTACCTGCCGCTCGCGTGGCTGCGGGAGGCGGGCATCGAGCCGGACGCTTGGCTGTCCGATCCGGTGCACTCTCCCGCCCTCGGCAACGTGCTGGAGCGCCTGCTGCGGGAGGCGGATCTGCTCTATGGCCGCGCCGAGGCCGGTATCTCGCACCTGCCCTGGACCTGCCGCCCCGGGATCCACGCGGCCCGTTTCCTGTATGCCGGCATCGGCGACCAGGTACGCCGGCGGCGGCTCGACTCCGTGAGCGGCCGCGCGGTTGTACCGGCAAGCCGCAAGGCCCGCCTGCTGGTTCGCGGCCTCGCTTCCGCGGCGATGCCGCCCGTGAAGGAAGCGGCGCCCCCGCTGCCGGCCACCGCGTTCCTGGTGGAGGCGGCCGCCGCCGCTCCGCCGGCGGCCGATGCGCAGCCCGCGGGCCTGCGCAGCTGGGCCTACTGGCTGCTGGACCTGTTCGCCCAGCTCGAGCGCCGTGAGCGCTCCGCACCGGGCAATGCCATGGCCGTCGCGGAGGAGTGACCGGCCGATGGATACGGTGATCCTGGTCGAAGGGCTGTTCGTGGGCGGCGTGGTGCTCGCCATCGGCGCCTGGGAACTGTGGTCGCTGCGCCGCGAACGCCTCCGCCGCGAAAACAAGGACCGGTAGGAGGCCTTCAGGCCCGACTCCTCCAGACCCGAACCGGCTTTCTCCTGGCGCAGGCCCGCCATCGGGTGGGTAAGGGTGTCGGGGACGCTCAGTCGGACGTCCTGTCCTCCTTCGCTTCGGCCGGGCCTCCTTCCCGCCGTCCTGGCTCCAGTCGGCCCGGACGCCCCCGCCACCCTTACCCACCCGCTGACGGGCCCCTTAACGAAGAGGTTGGCACCGGTCAGCAGGCGCCGCTGACTGGCAGCCCCTTCATGCCCCCGCAGGGCGGCCGTAAAAGAAGGGGGGCGGGCGGGACTGGAGCAGCCGGGTCTGAAGCCCCTCCTGCCTCAGCGGCGGCGGCGGGGGGCCCGGAAGGGCAGCAAACACTGCACCCAGGGTGAGGCGAAGCGGTCCAGCGACAGGCTTTCGTGGATGCCGGTGAGGGTCTCTCCGAACAGCCGCGTCGAGATCACCGAGCGGGCATAGAAAGGCGTGTCCTCCAGCGTGCGTATTACCCGCGCTGCCCCTGGCTCCTCGCTGCGGGTGGTGCGTGCCACGCGCCAGCCGGTGACGGGCAGCATCGCGGCGGGCGGCGCGTCGATATCCGCGACGCCGCCCCCGGCGGAGAAGCGTAGCGTCAGCGAGTGGCGGCTGCCGTCCCGGCGGACGGCGTCGTAGAGCACCGCCGCATCCCGCCCCGCGTCCATGCGGGACCAGTTCCAGCCGACGAAGTCGCGCTCGAGGGCATCGTCGCCCCAGTTGCTGTCGAGATAGCCGCTGCCGGTCCAGCGCTCTGCCGGCGACGACAGGTCGACCTCCACCCGGGCCCGTGGAGCGAGCGGGTGCCAGTGATGACGCCCGGCCGCATCGAGGGCGTAAGCGCCCGGGCCCCGGATTTGCGGCTGCACGCGCACGCTGCCGCACAGCCGTGTCGGCACCGGGACGGTGACCTCGTCTATCTCGAACAGGAGTCCATCGCCGTCCAGCGCCACCCGGCTCGGGCCGATGCGGAATTCTTCGGCGCTGCGGGAGACCGCGCCGGCCGGCCGCTCGGTGAACGCCCAGCGCTTCGAGCGCGGGCGGTAGAGCACGGCGTTCAGGGTGCAGTGGCCCAGCGGGTCGGCGGGCCCGCGCCGGCGTGCCAGCGCGTACCAGGGCGAGAAGACGCTGCCCACAAACGCAATCAGGGTGAGCGCCTGGCGGCCGTCGGGGCTCATGGCGTCCACGTACCACCAGCGATAGCCGTCGGCGGGGACCGGTGCGTCGAAGGGAGGAAGAGGGGAAGACAACCGATTGACTCCGTCTTTCTGCGTGTCTATTCTAACTGACACTAGCTTTGACAAGCTAACATGACACCCGGGAGGGCGTATGGAAGGCCTATCGTTCACCGAGCGCACCGAGCCGCTCGCCGAACAGCGTACGGAGCCGCGTATCGAGCGCATAGAGTCGGCGCTGTCGGCGGCGCTGGAACGGGGCAGTGCGCAACCGACCTGCCCGCCGAGACTCGCCGAGGCGATGCATTATGCCGTCTTCCCCGGCGGCGCGCGGGTGCGGCCGCGGCTGTGTCTGGCGGTCGCCGAGGCCTGCGGCAGCGAGGCGAGCGGGGCGGCGGTCGCCGCCGCAACGGCGTTGGAGCTGCTGCACTGCGCCTCGCTGGTCCACGACGATCTGCCCTGCTTCGACGACGCGGCAGTGCGCCGGGGCAAGCCCTCCGTGCACCGGGCCATGGGCGAGCCCCTTGCGCTGCTCGCCGGCGACGCGCTGATCGTACTCGCCTTCGAGGTGATCGCCGCCAGCGGCGCCGAGGCGGACCGCTGTCTGGCACCCCTGCTGCTTACGGTCAGCCGGGCGGTCGGCGGGCCGGGCGGCATCGTTGCCGGCCAGGCCTGGGAGTGCGAGCCCAGGGTGGTGCTGGCCGACTATCACCGGGCCAAGACGGCGGCGCTGTTCGTTGCCGCCACCGAGGCCGGCGCCATCGCCTCGGGCGCCGATCCTGCGGACTGGCACCCGCTGGGCGAGCGCATCGGCGAAGCCTATCAAGTGGCGGACGATCTCCGCGATGCGGCGGGCAGCTGCGAGGAGCTCGGCAAACCGGTCGGCCGGGATGCCGTGCTGGGCCGTCCGAGTGCGGCCACCGAACTCGGCATCGCCCGTGCGCTGCGGCGCATGGACGAACTGGTGGATGGCGCCATCGCGGCCATCCCCGACTGCCCCGGGGCGGGCGGCCTGGAGGATCTCATCCGGCACGAGTCCCGCCGCCTGGTACCGAAGCACCTGGCGCGACTGGTGGCATGAGGCCGTGGCCCGGCGGGCCGCGCCGGCCCCGGCAACGGCATTGCTGACGACCCTGCGGGACCGTCTCGCCGCCTGGCGGGACGGCCTGCTCGCCAGTGCCCGATTCCAGCGCTGGGCCGCCGCATTTCCCCTCACCCGTCCCATCGCCCGCCGGCGCGCACGCGAGCTGTTCGACCTGTGCGCCGGCTTCGTCTACTCCCAGGTGCTGCTGGCCTGCGTGGAGCTGGACCTGTTCGAGCGGCTGGCGGACGGGCCGCGCGCGCCCTCGGATCTGGCCCGGGAATGCGACCTGCCGGAGACAGCGGCTTCACGCCTGTTCGATGCAGCCGTCTCGCTGCGCCTCCTGAGCCGGCGGCCGGACGGGCGCTATGCGCTCGGCGCGCTCGGCGCGGCACTGCGAGGCAATCCGGGCGTGGCGGCCATGGTCCGCCATCACCGCATGCTCTATGCGGATCTGGCCGATCCGCTGGCGCTGCTCCGCGGCGAGCGTACGGAGACGGCCCTGGGGGAGTACTGGGCCTATGCCACCGAGACCCGGCCGGCCGGCAGCGCGGCCGAACGGGTCGCCGACTACTCCGAGCTCATGTCGGCCTCCCAGCCGTTCGTCGCCGCCGAGGTGCTGGCGGCGTATTCCCTGAGGGGTCATCGCCGTCTGCTGGACGTGGGTGGCGGCCAGGGCACCTTCCTCATCGCCGCGGGCCGGCGCTGGCCGCACCTGGAGCTCGCCCTGTTCGATCTGCCCGCCGTCGCCGAGCGAGCCCGGCAGCGGCTCTGCGAGGCGGGGCTCGATTCCCGCGCTACGGTCACCGGCGGCGATTTCCTCGCCGACGCACTGCCGCGGGGCGCCGATGTGGTCTCCCTCGTTCGTGTCGTTCACGACCACGACGATGCGGCCGCCGCGCGCATCCTGGCGCGGGCGCGGGAGGCGCTGGAGCCAGGCGGCCGGCTGCTGCTGGCCGAGCCCATGGCGGGCACCCGGGGTGCCGAGCCGGCCGGCGATGCCTATTTCGGCCTCTACCTCTTCGCCATGCGCAGCGGCCGGCCGCGCACCTTGCGGGAGCTCGAGTCCCTCCTCGGCGGCGCCGGTTTCACCGGCATACGCGCGGTGCGTACCCGGGTGCCGCTGCTGACCCGCGTGGTGGTGGCAGAACGTGCGGGCGACTAGGCGAAAGTCCTTACATCAGATAGCGTCAATTAACCTTGACAACACAGACAGTCAAGCTAGACTGACGCATAGGGAATCATTGGCTGTCCTCACGGGCAGCCGGAGCATATGACCGAGTGACCATGGAAGCCCTTGCCGTCGTGTTGGAGAAGCCGGAGCAGCTGGTGCTCAGTCGGCTCGATCTGACGGCGCCGGAGCCCGGCGACGTGATCGTCGACATTCGCTGGAGCGGCATCAGCACGGGCACCGAGAGGTTGCTGTGGTCCGGCCGCATGCCGCCGTTTCCCGGCATGGGTTATCCCCTGGTACCCGGTTACGAGTCGGTGGGCGTGGTCCGCGAGGCCGGCCCGGAATCCGGCCGCCGTGCCGGAGAGTTCGTATTCGTACCCGGTGCCCGTTGCTTCGGCGACGTGCGTGGACTGTTCGGCGGCGCCGCCTCACGGGTGGTCGTGCCCGGCGAGCGCGTCATTCCGGTGGACGAGCGTCTGGGTGAGGACGCCGTGCTGCTCGCGCTGGCGGCTACGGCCTACCACGCAATCGCCGGTGCGGATCCGCCCGGACGGGTGCCCGAACTGATTATTGGCCACGGCGTGCTCGGGCGATTGCTCGCACGCCTGGCGGTGATGCTGGGCGACGCTCCCGTGACGGTCTGGGAGAAAGATGCCTCCCGGGCTGGCGGCGCGCTCGGCTACCGCGTCGTCGACCCGGCGGCGGACGAGCGCCGCGACTACCGGGTCATCTGCGACGTCAGCGGCGACGCCTCGCTGCTCGACGAACTGATCGCCAGGCTCGCGCCCGGCGGCGAGATCGTGCTGG
>CAZRSA010000107.1:0-9081 GCA_964602525.1 uncultured Woeseiaceae bacterium | reverse complement strand
CCAGGTCCGGCCCGCAGGGCACCGAGGTGGACGTGCGCTCGAAGTCCCGGGTGGGCCGGAGCGACCTCGGCACCAATGCCGCGCGCATCCGCGAGTTCCTGACGGCGCTGGAGGAAGGCCTCGACGGCCAGGACAGCTGACCAGGGCGACCAGCCCGACTAGAGCCCCTGCAGGGCGCCGCCGTCCACCCGGATGTCCTGGGCACTCACGAAGGCCGCATCGTCCGAGGCCAGGAACAGCGCCACCTTGGCCACGTCCAGCGGCTCGCCCAGGCGGCCGGCGGCCGACTTGCCGATCCAGAAATCCCGGAACGCGCGGTCGGCCCGGAACGCCTGGCGCGTGCTGCTGGTGACGATGGCGCCGGGCTCGAGGAAATTCGCCGTGATGCCGTCGCGGCCGAGTTCGCCCGCGAGCGACCGGGTGACGCCGGATACCGCATTCCGGCAGGCGGCATAGGCCGCCCGGTCCTCGTCGCCGAAGCTCGACATCACCGAGCCGATGTTGATGATGCGGCCGGCGGGGCTCTTCTTCAGATACGGGATCGCCGCCCGGCACACCGCGGCCATTGCCTCGAGGCCGGCGTCCAGCGCCTGCTGCCAGTCCTCGTCACCGGCGGAGCCGGCCGGCGAGACGCCGCAGACGCCCGTCCCGTTAACCAGGATGTCCAGGCCGCCGAGGCGCTTGGCCACGGTGTCCATGATCAGCCCGGCCGCGCCGTCGTCGGCCAGATCGCAAGGCAGCGGCAGGATGGCGTCACGCCGGCGGAAGGCCTGCTCGAGTCCGCTCTCCGGACCGTCCACGGCAAGCACCTCGGCGCCGTGTTTCGCGAACAGCAGTGCCACTGCCTCGCCAATACCGCCGGCCGCGCCGGTCACGACGGCCTTCATGCCGTGCAGCCGCTGATCTCCCGTCATCGCTCCGTTCCTCCGTATTCGGATGGCGCCGACTATACCGCCCGTGCCGCGCCCCTGCCCGGGCGCGGTTCACGGACCGGGAGATCGACGGGTCCGCGCCGCCGCTCAGGAGGCCTTTTCGGCCGGCAGCGTGTAATCGCCGAAGTCCTTGCGCAGGTCGGTCTTGCGAACCTTGCCGGTGGCGGTATGGGGCAGCTCGTCGACGAACACCACGTCGTCGGGCAGCCACCACTTCGCCACCTTGCCATCCAGGAACGCCAGGATGTCGTCCTTGGCAATCTCGCTGCCTTCCTTGCGCACGACCACCAGCAACGGCCGTTCGGTCCACTTCGGGTGGTGCACACCGATGACCGCGGCCTCCGCCACGTCGGGGTGGCCCATGGCGGCATTCTCAAGGTCGATGGAGCTGATCCACTCGCCGCCGGACTTGATCACGTCCTTGGTGCGGTCGGTGATGGTGAGGAAGCCATCCGGGTCGATGTTCGCCACGTCGCCGGTGTCGAACCACCCGGACTCGGCGTGGGCGTCGCTCTCGCCCTCCAGCTTGTAGTAGTCGCTGCAGATCCACGGGCCGCGCACCTTCAGCGCACCGGAAGATTTGCCGTCCCAGGGCAGCTCGTTGCCCTCCTCGTCAACGATCTTCATCTCGCACCCGAAGATGCCGCGGCCGGCCTTTGCCAGCAGGCGGTACTGCTCCTCCTTCGGCAACTCCTTCTGCCTGGGCTTCAGCACGTTCACCACGCCCAGCGGGCTCATCTCAGTCATGCCCCAGCCCTGCTGCACCGTGACCCCGTGCTTCTCGTCGAACTGCCGGATCATCGACTCGGGCACCGCGGCGCCGCCGACCAGCGTGCGCTCGAGCGTGCCAGTGGTGACCCCGGCCTTGTCCATGTACTGCAGCAGCGCCAGCCACACTGTCGGCACGCCCAGCGAAAGGGTCACCCCCTCGGATTCCATCAGATGGTACAGCGCCTCGCCGTCGCCCATCTTCGGTCCGGGGAAGACGAGCTTCGCGCCCACGATCGGTGCCGCGTAGGGAATGCCCCACGCGTTGACGTGGAACAGGGGCACCACGGGCAGCACGGTGTCCGCCGCCGACATGTTCAGGATATCCGGCATCAGACCGGCGTAGGCGTGCAGCACTGTCGAGCGGTGGCTGTAGAGCACGCCCTTCGGGTTGCCGGTGGTCCCCGAGGTGTAGCACAGACCGGAGGCGGTGTTCTCGTCGAATTCCGGCCATGCGTAGTCGTCGCTGTGGCCGGCGATGAAGCTCTCGTAGGAGACCGCGCCCTTCAGGCTGGTCTCCGGCATGTGCTCGTCGTCGGTGAGGACCACGAAGCGCTCGACCACGTCGATCTGGTCCGCCAGTTTCTCCAGCAGCGGCACGAACATCGGGTCCGTGAGCAGCAGCCGGTCCTCGGCGTGGTTGACGATGTAGACGATCTGCTCCGGGAACAGTCGGGGGTTGATCGTGTGGCAGACGGCGCCGATGCCGGAGATGGCGTAATAGGCCTCCAGATGCCGGTAGTCGTTCCAGGCCAGCGTCGCCACCCGGTCGCCGAGCCCGATGCCGGCGTCCTCCAGGGCATTCGCCAGCCGGCGGGCGCGGCGGAAGCAATCCCGGTAGGTGTAGCGGTGCAGCGGGTTGTCGCCCGTCACCGAGACGATCTCGGCATCGCCGTGAAACCGCTCCGCGTGCTGCGCGATCGACGAGATCAGCAGCGGCGTCTGCATCATGAGACCTTGCATGGTAATCCTCCCCCGAGAGTGCGTCGTTCATCTCTGCCCTGCCGCGGTCGCGGCAAAGCGGCTGCAACGATACTACACAATCACGCTCGACGGAGGGAATGCCCGCCGCGGCCCGGGCCGGGTTACACTGGCGCCTGGTCCGTACGGGGAGCCTGTGCATGAACTCGATGGCCTGGGTCGCGGTGGCGGCCGTCGCCAACCTGGCCGCCAGCATCGGCGTGATCGTCGCGGTTGTCCTGCTGGCCCGGCATATCCGGGAGAACAGCGAAGCGGTGCGGATGCACGTGCGCCAGAGTGCACTGTCGCTGCACGGCAACTTCACAGATCTCATCATCCAGAATCCGGATCTGCAGGACATCTACCGCCGCGGCCGCAAGAACTACTGGAACCTGAAGGGCCAGGACCTGTACCGCTTCTCCAATCTGGCGCAGAAGGCGTTCTGGTACTTCTCCACGCTCTACCACCAGCGCCACATGGGCAACCTGGAAGAGCACCAGTGGCACGAAGGCAGGGCGCATCTGAATTACTGGCTGCAGTCGGAGGGCGTTCGCCAGTGGTGGCAGGACTTCGGCTCGAAGAGCGCCTCGCCGGATTTTCGCCGCTTCGTCGACGGGGAACTCGAGCGCCTCGGCCCCATCGCCATCGGGAGGCATCAGCGATGAGCAGCACGGACGAGCGGCCGGCGGTCATCGAGCGCTGGCACCGGCTGGTCGCCGACCGCGACATGGCGGCGCTGGACGAGCTGCTGGCCGAAGAGGTGGTCTTCCACTCCCCGGTGGTGCACACGCCCCAGACCGGCAAGCCCCTGACCCACATGTATCTGCAGGCGGCCATGCACGTGCTCGGCAACGGCCACTTCCGCTACGTGGGCGAGTGGTACGCGCACCGCGGCGCCGTGCTCGAGTTCCGCACCCGCCTGAACGACATCGAGATCGACGGCATCGACATGATCTCGTGGAACGACGAGGGCCGCATCACCGAGTTCAAGGTGATGGTGCGGCCGCTGAAGGCGATCAATCTGCTCCATCGCCTGATGGCCGAAGGCCTGGCGGGAGCCGCACCGCCCTGAGGCGGACCGGTGTCGAGGCTCGAGCGCTACCTGCATGAGACCATACCGCTGACCGCGGCCATGGGGGTCACGGTGCGGGCCGAAGGGCCGCGGCGGGTCGTCCTGTCGGCCCCGCTGGCACCGAACGTCAACCATCATGGCACCGCCTTCGGCGGCAGCGTCGCCGCGCTCGCCACCCTGGCGGCCTGGTCGCTCGCACAGCTGCGGGCCTGGCAGACCGGCGACGACATCACGCTGGTCATCCGCGACAGCCGGCTCGAGTACCTGCAGCCCGTAACGGGGGAACTCGTGGCGGTCTGTGAGTTCGACGACGAGCCCGCGTGGCGTCGCGCGCTCGAACGGCTGCACGGGCGCGGCCTTGCCCGTCTGGAACTCGCGAGCCGGCTGGAGGACCCGGCCGGGGCGGAGGCCGCCCGCTTCCGCGGCACGTTCGTCCTGCTCGGATCCGCCGCCGCCGCCTGACCACCCTGCCGGCGGCGGACGGAACCGCCCCGTGGTAAATCCGGACTGGGACCCTCGATCCCGCGCACCTACACTGTTCCCTGATGAGACCTGCACAGAAAATCGTGCCGCCGGTGTACTTCCTGGCGAGCCTGCTGGCCATGCTGGCGCTGCACCGCTATCTGCCGATAGCCCGCATCATCGAGCCGCCGCTCACCTGGGTGGGGCTGGTGCCGCTGTTGCTGGGGCTCGCGAGCGCCATCGCCGGGGCACGGGCCTTCGGCCACGTCGGCACCAGCGTGAAGCCCTTCCGCGAAGCAAAGGCGCTGGTCACGGACGGCATCTTCCGCGTCTCCCGCAACCCCATGTATCTCGGCATGGTCTCGGCGCTGCTCGGCGTGGCCATACTGCTGGGCACGATCGGCGCGTTCCTGCCGGTGCCGCTGTTCTTCCTCGTGCTGGAACACTGGTTCGTCCGGCCCGAGGAGCGGATGCTGGAGCGGCTGTTCGGCGAGCAATACCGGGACTACCGGCGCCGGGTGCGGCGCTGGATGTAGGATTTCGACTGCCAACACAGGAGGCCACCATGGCGAACGAGGGATATCACGAGCCCGTCAGCGAACTGAGCGACGAGACCCGGGAAATGCACCGGGCGATCATCTCGCTGATGGAAGAGCTGGAGGCCGTAGACTGGTACCAGCAGCGCATCGACGTATGCAAGGACGAGGAGCTCAGGAAAATCCTCGAACACAACCGGGACGAGGAGA
Source organism: uncultured Woeseiaceae bacterium (assembly GCA_964602525.1). GTDB lineage: Bacteria > Pseudomonadota > Gammaproteobacteria > Steroidobacterales > Woeseiaceae > Lentisalinibacter. The sequence goes on along the minus strand of CAZRSA010000107.1, from coordinate 4,141 downwards.
AAGAGCACGCCGCGATGGTGCTCGAGTGGATCCGGCGGCGCGACCCGAAGTTCAACGACGAACTGAAGGACTACCTCTTCACCGAGGAGCCTATAGCCCACGGCTGAGGGCCCGCGGCGGAGGACCGTCGCTCCAGGCGCCGTCGCGTCTCAGGCGGAAACGACCGCCAGACGCGCCCCGCCGATGTCCTCCAGTCCCGCCGGGGACAACAGCAGCACGCCGCTGCCCTCGGCGCTCTTGGCACTCTGCTTCACGCGGCTCAGCTCGGCGGCCACGGCGTCGGCGTCCGCGAACGCACGCGCGTCCGAGGCGACCGCGGCCACTGTCATGGAGAGCAGCGGGAAATGCCGCTCGATGCCGTAGCGGTCCGTGGCGGTGATGCCCCGGGCGACCCGCTGTTCCTCGGAGTAGTACGAGGGGATCTCCTTGTCGAAGTCCCGCACCAGGCTGCGCACCCGGTCCTGCCAGTCGCCGCTGCGGAATACGGCCACGAAGTCGTCGCCGCCGATGTGGCCGACGAAGTCGGAGACCGGACTCGCATAGCGGGTCAGCAGCTGGGCCATGTGCATCAGCACCTCGTCGCCCCGGGCGTAGCCGTAGAAGTCGTTGAACGGCTTGAAGTTGTCCAGGTCCACGTAGCAGGCGGCAAAGCCGCTGCCGGCCCGCAGCAGCGCGTTGACGTGCTGGTCGATGGACTCGTTGCCGGGCAGCGAAGTGAGCGGATTGGCCGAGCGGGCGCGGCGCACCTGCTGCTCGGTGAGGCGCTTCAGCAGGTCCAGCGTGCGGGCCATGCCCTCGTAGCGCCCCTCCCGGGTCAGTATGAAGTCGTGCTCCAGGCGCAGCTTGGAGTGTGCGGTGAGAAGATGGCTCACCTGCTCGAGGCGCAGCCCCACGTCCACGCACAGCGGGTCGGTCTCCATCACGGCGCTGACGGGCTTGCGGCCGTAGACCTCCATATGCAGGGGCTTCGACAAAATCAGGAACAGCCGGGCGCGGCGCACGATGCCGACCGGGTGGCCCGACTCGACCACGGGGATGGAGGTGCGGTCCTCGTTCTCGCTGAAGATGCGCAGCAGCTCCCGGACGGACTCGGAGGCCGCCACCGGCGGCGCCGGCTGCAGGAGCCTGCCGGCCAGCACCCCGTCGGGCGTCTCGAACTCGTGCTGCTCCGGGTCGGCGAGGCAGCACTCGATCCGCGCCGGATCCGGCGCCGGTGGCCGCGCCGACGGCTCGCTGAAGTAGAAGCCCTGCAGGTATTCCACGCCCAGGTCCGCCAGCTCTCGGCACTCCCCGGCGGTCTCCACGCCCTCGGCGATGACGGCGCTCTGGCCGGCCCGGGCGATGTCGATGATCGAGCGCAGGAACTCGGACTTCAGCGGGTCCACGTCGATGTGGCTGACGAAGTCATGACTCAGTTTCACGAAGTCCGGACGCAGCTCCGACCAGGTACGCACGCTGGAGTAGCCCGCTCCCATGTCGTCCATGGCAATGCGGCAGCCGAGGTCGCGGATGCCGATCACCGCGTCGCGCATGGACTCGTAGTCGCGCATCACTGACTGCTCCGTGAGCTCCAGGATCACGTCGGCAGGCTTCACGCCCCAGCGGCCCATGGCCTCGCGCAGATAATCCACCTCGTCACGGAAATGCAGGAAGGTGGCCGGCGAGGCGTTGAGGAACAGGTGACCGGACAGGCCCCGGGAGACGAAGGCCTCCAGCGCCGCCTCGATGCACACGAGCTCCAGCTCCCGCGCCCGCCCGAACGCGCTGGCGGCGGCGAACAGGTTCAGGGGCAGGTGCAGCGGGCTGCCCGAGGGGCCGCGCACCAGGGCCTCGTAGCCGAAGATGCGGCGCTCCCGCCGGTCGACCACCTCGTGGAACAGCGTCTCGATCGCCCGCTCCTCCATGATGCGGGCGAGCTCTTCCATCATGCTCTGCTGCCTGGGGGTCGACATGGGTGGTGCCTGCCGGTCTTCGATCCCGGGCAGGGTAGCCCCTCGCGGCGGCCGCGGGCGTGACCCCGATCACATGATTTCAGGCGCGGGTCAGAGCGGCGGGGAGTGCGCCTTCTCCTGGGCCCACTCGGCCAGCAGCTGCTGGGAGTCGATGGGCTGCTCGCCCGGCTCCACGTGGACGTAGTCGCCGTCCGGGAGCATCTCCCAGGCATTCTCGGTATCCGCCAGCTGCAGGTCGAGGATGTGGCGCAGCGTCTCGCGCAGCCGCTGCTCGCGGATCGGCACGATGGTCTCCACCCGGCTGGTGAGGTTGCGACTCATGCAGTCGGCCGAGCCGATGAAGTACTCCTCATCGCCGCCGTTGCGGAAATAATAGACCCGGGTATGCTCCAGGAAGCGGCCGACCAGGCTGCGCACGGTGACGGTCTCCGAGATGCCCCGCAGGCCCGGCCGCAGCCGGCAGGTGTCGCGCACGATGAGCTGTACCGGCACGCCGGCGCGGGAGGCCTCGTACAGCGCCCGGGTCACGTCCGGGTCCTCCAGCGCATTGGTCTTCAGTTGGATCAGCGCCTCGCGGCCGGCGCCCAGGTGTTCCGCTTCGCGCCGTATGCGCTCGAGCAGCGCCGGCTTCATGTCGTCCGGCGCGGTTACCAGCTTGCGGTAGTTGCGCCGCCGCGGCGAGCCGGTGGTGAGCGAGTTGAAGAACTCCGAGGCGTCCGCGCCCAGGTCCGGGTGCGCGCTGATCACGCCGAGGTCGCAGTACTGGCGGGCGGTGCCGGAGTGGTAGTTGCCGGTACCCACATGCACGTAGCGCTGCAGGCGGCCGCCCTCGTCACGTACGATCAGCATCATCTTGGCGTGGGCCTTGTAGCCCACCACCCCGTAGGAGACGTGGATGCCCGCCTCCTCCAGCCGGTTGGCCCAGCGGATGTTCGCGGCCTCGTCGAAACGCGCCTTGAGCTCCACCACCACCGCCACCTGCTTGCCGTTGGTCACGGCGTCGATGAGCAGCGGCACGATCTGGGAATCCTCCGAGGTGCGGTAGAGGGTGGTCTTGATGGCGAGCACGGCGGGGTCGGCCACGGCCTCGCGCAGCAGCCGGATCACGGTCTTGGTGAAGGACTGGTAGGGGTGCTGCAGCAGCAGCGGGCCGTTGGCGCGGATCTCGTCGAACACCGAGGTGGCCCGCACCAGCCGCTCGTGGGCCGCGGGCGTATGCGGCGGATACAGCAGGTGCGCCACCGGCAGGGTAGCCAGCTGCATGTAGTCGGCCCGGCCGAGCAGCCCGTCCGTCTCGAAGATGTCGTCGGCGCTGGTGAGCTCGAGCTGACGGGAGAGATACTCCCGCCCCTCCGCACTCATCGCGCGGCTCACCTCGAGGCGCACCACCGGCGCGAAGCGCCGCTCCCGCAGCTCGGACTCGATGAGTTCCAGCAGGTCGTTGGCCTGTTCCTCGTCCCGCTCCACCACCGCATTACGGGTGACGCGGAAAAAATCGCAGGAGACGACGTCAACGCCGGGCAGCACCAGGTCGAGATGATGCTCGATGATCTGCTCCAGCGGCACGAAGGTGTGGCCGGGGCCCAGCTGTACGAAACGGGGCGTACGCTCGCCCAGCGGCACCTTGATGCGCACGATGGACGGCTTGTCGTCGCCTCGCTGACAAACCTGCACGAGCAGGTTCACGGAGAGATTCGAGATGAAGGGGAACGGATGCGCGGAATCGATCACCAGGGGCGTCAGCAGCGGGAACACGTTCTGCTCGAAGAACGCCCGGGACTGCTCACGCTGTTCCGCGTCCAGCTCCTCGAAATCCAGCACCCGGATGCCTTCGGCGGCCAGCGCCTTCATCAGCTCGGTCAGGATGACCGACTGGTCGGCGAGCAGGTCGCTGATCTCCGCGTAGCACTCTGCGATCTGCTCCGTGGGCGTGCGCCCGTCCACCGTCAGCGTGCTCACGCCGGCGCCCTGCTGCTGCTTCAGGCCGCCTATACGCTTCATGAAGAACTCGTCCAGGTTGGAACCGACGATGGCCAGGAACTTCAGCTGCTCGAGCAGCGGGTTGCGCTCGCGCTCCGCCTCCGTCAGCACGCGCCGGTTGAACGCGAGCCAGGTCAGCTCCCGATTCAGGTAAAGGGCAGGGTCTTCCGGGTCGAAACGGACCTCCTGCCGGTCATCGTGTCCCTCGT
>CAZRSA010000106.1:0-9216 GCA_964602525.1 uncultured Woeseiaceae bacterium | reverse complement strand
GCGTCCGCGACGAGCAGCGGCGTGTCCTGCGGCGCTCCGATCTCGTCGCGCACGGCGGCCAGCTTCTCTTCGCTGCGGCCCGCCATGGCCCACCTGAGGTCCGAGTCGTCGCCGTACTGCCGGACGAGGTACTCGGCAACCAGGCGTCCGGTAAAACCGGTGGCGCCGTACAGGACCAGGTCGAATTCTCTCTTGTCGCTCATGCGCTGACTCTCTCTCTCCGTGTAACGGTCTTATGCAATGGGAATGTCGTGGACCCTAGCTTACTCCGGGTATTCGGGAAACTCCGGCAGCGCAGCGGCGCTGCACGACCATGCGCTGCGCGAGCCGGTGAAGATGCGCGCCTGGGGCAGTATGTCGGGCTCGGTGTCCAGCGACCCGGCGGGGATGAAGGCGAGCCCGGCCGCCTCCAGGTGGCGCGGCATGCGCGAGCCGCAGCGGCTGCAGAAACTCGTGCCGAAGCGTTCCGCCTCGGGCACCCGATAGTGCGTCAGCAGATCCTCGCCGGCCTCCCAGCTCAGGGTACCGCGGACGAACAGGTTGCTCGCGTGGCCTGTGCCGGACGCCTTGCGGCAGCGCGAGCAGTGGCAGTGGTAGAAGCGCCTCGCCTCGCCTTGCACGACGTAACGTACCGCGCCGCAGAGGCAGCTGCCTTTCAGAGTTCGCGTGGTCATCGGTCGGTTCCCCTGTTCGGTTCCTGCGCGGCTCAGCGCAGCACGCCGTCCTCGCGCAGCCGCTCGATGACGGCACGCCTCATCACGTCCTTCCTGGTCTGCAGGGGCGAGCCCACCTCGGAGGTGTGATGGCACAGGATCTCGGCGCCCTTCATCACCGTCATGCGGGCGATCTCCGGGTACAGGATCTCCTCGGAAGCGATGGTGCCGAGCGTGCCGATGCCGGTGCGGGCCACAGGGAACACGGCGTCCGCGCCGTAGCGGGCGAGGTAGTCGTCCCACACGTCCCAGGGCGTCGGCGTGTACAGCGAGATCATGCGCCGGTAACGAAGGATGGTGTCGCCGTTCGGCGCGATCACGGTGTTGGCCTGGAAATAGAGCTCCGGGAAGGCGGGATCGTTCTCGTACAGGTTGCCGGCGAAATACACGCCGAAGCGCTCTGCGATGCCGGCCAGCGCCTCGTACTCCGGCCCGCCGATGTCGACGGCGGCCTTGGCCTTCCATTCCTCCCGGCTCTCGCGCAGGGGGAAGCCGGTGAGGTGGTACTCCGGCAGCACCACCAGGCGGAGCTCACTGCCGTTGAAGGTCTTCAGGAAGCCTTTGGCCGATGCGACCTGGCCGGCGATGCGGCGGATGGAGGCCATCATGCGGACGCGGGCGGCCTCCGGGGTGGCATCCTGGTTGACGGCGTCGCACAGGGTCTGCAGCGCGAGGGCGGAGTAGCGTGGGGCGTCCTCGCCCGCACGTGCACGGTGGGTGACCGGGAGGAGGGCGAGGGAGCCGAGGCCGGCGAGGACGTCGCGGCGGCTGACGGTCGAGGACCTGAAGGCCCTTCTGCATTTCGGTTTCACGCCGTGCCCTCGTTCAATGAATCCAGCGCGTCGGCGGCCGCCAGCCATTCGGCTTCCGCAGACGCGAGGTCGCGTTCCACGTCCGCCTGTTCGGCCAGCAGCGCCTTCAGACGCTCCTGCTTCGTCTCATCGTACAGGTTCTCGTCGGCCAGCTCCGTCTGCAGCCGGTCCCGCCGGCTCTCCAGCGCCGCCAGCGACTCCTCCGCGCGGGTCAGGCGCTTCTTCAGCGGCGTGAGCTGCCGGCGCCGTTCGGCCTCGCGCCGCTTGCGCTCCCGGCGTGCCGCCGCGGTGTTGTCCGTGGTGTCGGCAATGGCGGGAGCGTCGTCCTGTTCGCCGCGCCGCTCCTCCCGGTTCTGCTCGGCCAGCCAGCGGGGATAGTCGTCGAGGCTGCCGGGGAACTCGTCCACCGCGCCGCCGTGCACCAGCAGCAGCGTGTCGCAGGTGACCCGCAGCAGGTGGCGGTCGTGGGAGACGATCATCATGGCGCCGTCGAAGTCCTGCAGCGACACGGCCAGGGCCTGGCGCATCTCGATGTCGAGGTGGTTGGTGGGTTCGTCCAGCAGCAGCAGGTTGGGGCGGCGGTAGACCAGCAGGGCCAGCGCCAGCCGCGACTTCTCGCCGCCGGAGAACGGGCCCGTGGGCATGAACACGGTGTCGCCGGAGAAACCGAAGCCGCCGAGGAAGTTCCTGAGCGCCTCCTCCCGGGCGTCCGGGTCGATGTCGGCCAGGTGCTCGATGGCCGAGCGCTCGGGATCGAGCTGCTCCACCTGGTGCTGGGCGAAGTAGCCCACGGCGAGGTCCTTCGCCGGCAGCCGCTCGCCCGCGCGGGGCTCGAGCATGCCCGCGGCGAGCTTGATCAGCGTGGACTTGCCGGCGCCGTTCGGCCCGAGCAGGCCGATGCGGTCACCGGGGGCGAGGCTCAGATTCACGCCGGAGAACACCGTGGTGTCGCCGTAGCCGGCGGCGACGCCGTCCAGGGTGAGCAGCGGCCGCGGCGTCTTCTCCGGGGCGAGCAGCGAGAAGCGGAAGGGCGAGTCCACGTGGGCCGGGGCGATGGTCTCCATGCGGGCCAGCGCCTTCAGCCGGCTCTGGGCCTGACGGGCCTTGGTGGCCTTGTAGCGGAAGCGCTCGACGAAGGCCTGCATGTGGGCGATCTCGCGCTGCTGCTTCTCGAACTGGGCCTGCTGGTGGGCGAGCCGTGCCGCGCGCACCGACTCGAAGGTGCTGTAGTTGCCGGTGTACAGGGTGAGCTGCCCGCGCTCGATGTTGAGGATGTGCTCTGCCACGCCGTCCAGAAAATCCCGGTCGTGGGAGATCAGGAGCAGGGTGCCCGGATAGTCGCGCAGCCAGCCCTCCAGCCAGATCACCGCGTCCAGGTCCAGGTGGTTGGTGGGCTCGTCCAGCAGCAGAAGGTCCGAGCGGCACATGAGCGCCCGGGCCAGGTTCAGGCGCATCCGCCAGCCGCCCGAGAAGGTGTCCACGGGACGCTCCTCCTGGCCGGGCAGGAAGCCCAGCCCGTGCAGGAGCCGCGCGGCCCGGCTGCGGGCGGTGTAGCCGTCGGCGGACTCGATGCGGGCATGGGCCTTCGCGATCGCGGTGCCGTCGCCGGCCGCCTCGGCCGCGGCCAGGTCGGCCTGGATGGCACGCAGTTCCGCGTCGCCGTCCAGCACGTACTCGACGGCGGCCCGGGTATCCGAGGGCGTGGCCTGGTCCACGTGGGCGATCACCCAGTCCGCCGGCACCCGGCACTCGCCGGCATCGGGGGCGAGTTCGGCGAGGATCAGGCGCAGCAGACTGGTCTTGCCCGTGCCATTGGCACCCGTCACCCCCACGTTCTGCCCCGGATGGATCTGGGCGCTGGCGTGTTCGAACAGGAGCCTCGGCCCGCGGCGGAGCGCGACGTCTGAGAGCTGCAGCATCGCCCCATTGTAATAGACACTTCGCAACGGACCTTTCGCGAAGCCCTCACGGCGTGTCTTACACTGGGACTACCGGGCAGCAATCAAAGGCCGGAGCCAGCATGCGACGACACCTCTTCGACAGCCCCCTCGGCCAGGTCCATTTCGTGGACAGCGGAGATCCGGCCGCCCGGCCGGTGCTGCTGATGCACCAGGTGCCCCGGTCGGTGGACGAGTTCTCCGAGGTGATCCCGCTGCTGGACCAGCACCTGCGCGTGACTGCCATGGACCTGCCCGGCTACGGGTGCTCGGATCGACCGCCGTCCCGACCCGACATCGCGCATTACGCCGAGGCGGCCGTCGCGCTGCTCGACCACCTGGGTCTGGAGCGGGCGGCACTCGGCGGACACCACACCGGCGCCATCACCGCCATCGAGGCCGCCGCCGCCCACCCGGAACGGGTCTCCCACCTGGTGCTGTCCGGCCCGGTGTACATGGACGAGGTGGCCCGGCGGGAACTCGGCGCGATCTTCGAGCAGTGGCACGTGCGGCCGGACGGCTCCCACCTGGCCGAGAAATGGGAGCGCATGGCGCGGTGGGCCGGCGATCCGGCGCTAACCCAGCGCTGTGTACTGGATCTGTTCAGGTCCGGCGAGACCAGCGAATGGGGTCACTTCGCGGTCGCGGAATACCACATGGAGGACCGGCTGCCGCGAGTGAAGGCGCCGACGCTGGTGCTTTCGGGTACCGACGACCCGTTCAGCCAACCCGATAAGAATCAGGTGTTTGCGGATGTTTTGAGCGACTGCCGCCTGGTGACCATCGACGGTGGTATCTTCATGTTGAACGAGCGCCCGCGGGAATGGTCTGAATCCGTTCTGGCGTTCCTTGGCTGAAAATCGGCCGAAGTTTGCGGCATTCCACAGTGTGCGCCGCGGTCCGATCCGTATAATTGGCGCCGAAACTCCATCAAAGACCAGGTTTATCACCAGCTATGACGACCGAATCCAGATCGACCCCGGGGCTCCAGTGGGTCAATATCATCTTCTTCGCGGTGACGACGCTCGGCGGTGTCGTCGGCGCGCCGCTCTACATCTATTTCAACGGCATCGCCGCGGCCGAGATCTGGCTGGCGCTGGCCTTCTTCGTGCTGAGCGGCCTCGGCATTACGGTGGGCTACCACCGGCTGTTCGCCCACGCCACGTTCAAGACCAACCGTGTGGTGAAGTTCCTGATGCTGTTCTTCGGCGCGGCGGCTTTCGAGCAGTCGGCGCTCGAGTGGTCGTCCCAGCACCGGGATCATCACAAGTACGTGGACACCGACAAGGACCCCTACAGCATCAAAAAGGGTTTCTTCTACGCTCATATCGGCTGGCTGATCTTCTGGAAGCGCGAGAACGACTTCAGCAACGTGAAGAACCTCTCGAACGATCCGATGATCATGCACCAGCACCGCTACTACGTTCTGTGGGCGACGGTGGCAGGCATCCTGACGCCCGCCGCCATCGGCTGGATGACCGGGCACCTGCTGGGCGCGCTGCTGATCGCGGTGTGCCTGCGCCTGACGCTGGTCTATCACGCCACCTTCTTCATCAATTCCGTCTGCCACACGTTTGGCAAGGCCACCTACGACGTGGATGCCACGGCCAAGGACAACTGGCTGGTGGCGTTCCTGACCTTCGGCGAGGGCTATCACAACTTCCACCACCGCTTCGGCGGCGACTACCGCAACGGCGTGCGCTGGTACCAGTTCGACCCCAGCAAGTGGACGATCGCGCTGCTGGAGAAGTTGGGTCTCGCCTGGGACGTGAAGCGTGTCTCCGACTTCCGTATCATGGCCGCGCGCCTCGACGGGGAGAAAACCCGGCTTGATACGTGGCTGGAAGAGACGGCGGGTGCCTCGCACCGGCTGCGCGCCAACTTCGGCGAGCAGGCGGCGAGGCGCTACGAGCGTCTGCGCAAGCGGCTCGTGGACTGGGAGGCGGCGGCGAAGGAACAGCGCAAGGTGCTGCAGGGCCAGGTCACCCATTACTCCGACGACATCCGCGAGGCGGCGCGCCGCCGGGTCGCGGAGGCGAAGGCCCGCTTCCGGGAGGCGCGGGCCGACTGGAACTCGCTGCTGAGAGAATGCCCGGCCTGACGGGCCCCCGAAAGTCCTTTCTCCGAACCGGGGAGCCGTGCTGAGTCAGCCGGCTCCCTTTTTCATTCCCGCTGCCAGCGGCAGCCGAGGAAGCCCAGCACCGCGCCGCGGAAGAAGGCGTCGGTCACGCAGGACAGGTGCGACTTGCCGGGCACCACGACGGCCTTGCCGCCGGGGATCACCTCGGCGAGCGGGATGGGGCTGCCGGCCACCGTGTCCCGGGCGCCGGCGATGACCAGCGCCGGGGTCTCCACGCCCTCGAAGGCGGACTCACGGAGTCCGGAGAAAGACCCCAGCAGGCAGGCGGACAGTGCCCCCGGCCGTCCGCCGATCTTCGTCATCTTCTCGTACAGCGGCACCATCGCGGGGATGGCGAGCGATTCCGTCTTCCTGTTGTCGGCCGTCAGCTTGAAGCCGCGGGAGGTCCAGTGCTCAGCATCCTCGAGTTCGAGCAGGTTGATACCGGTGCCGCCGATGACGACGGAGTTGAAGCGCTCGCCGTGGTGGGCCAGCAGCCAGCCGGCGTTGCGCCCGCCCATCGAGTAGCCGAACAGATCCGCTCGGTCGATCTCCAGGTGATCCATCAGCCGGATGACATCACCCGCGATGCCCGCGGGCGCGTAGTCCTCCGGCTCCGAGGGCTTGTCGCTGCGGCCGTGGCCCCGGGCGTCGGGGGCGATCACCCGGAAGCCCGCCTCGCGCAGCGTGCGGTACCAGCCGGTGGCCTTCCAGTTGGTGATGCGGTCGGCGGCGAAGCCGTGCAGCAGGATGATGGGGTCGCCTTCGCCCAGGTCGTCGTAGGCGATGCTGAAGCCCTCGGCGTCGAAGCGTTCCATGGCGGGTACCGTGGCTGCACTTCTCACCACCGTAATCCGGTCACCCCTGCGCCGCCATAGGCATGTGACACAGCAGGGCCTCCGCTGCCGTTCCCTGTCTCAGGGTCCCGGATGGTCCCGGCGCGGGCCGTCCCGGGATGTGTGCACGCCATCTTGCCGCTGGCCTTGCATGGATCTCTGATATGTGCGTAAAATGCCCATATGAGTTCCAGCGTGAACGATATTGCCCGAACTGCCTGCCGCCGCCTGCTGCGGCCCGTGGTCCGGATGCTGCTCAGGCTGGGCATCAGCTGGAAGGAATTCGCGGAGATAGCGAAAGTGGTATTCGTCGAGATCGCCAGAGAGGACTACGGGGTGCACGGGCGCCCCACCAATGCCTCCCGTGTGGCCCTCATGACCGGGCTCAGCCGCCGCGAGGTGGGCGAGATCCGCAAGCGGCTCGAGAGCGAGGCTCCCCTGCCGAACGAGGCAAAGAGCCGCATTTCCCGGGTACTGACGGGCTGGTACACGGATCCGGAGTTCTCCGACGGGGGCCGGCCCAGAGAACTGGACCAGGCCGAGTTCCGCCGGCTCACCCATCGCTACGCGGGCGACATCCCCGACCGGGCCATCACCAAGGAGATGCTCGATCTGGGCCTGATGGAAACCGCGGGCGAGGAAGGCACTCGCTATGGCGATGGCGATGGCGATGGCGATGGCTATGGCTATGGCTATCGGGCAATCCGCCGGGACTATCTCCGTGACGCTGCCGATGCCGACATCGTCCGGCAGATGGGCCAGGCGCTGCACGATCACGGTGTGTCCCTGGCCCACAACCTGGATCCCGAGCGCAGCGAGGGCTGGTTCGAGGGCGTCGCATCCAACAATTGCATGCCGGGAGACGCCGTCGATCGCCTGAATGCCCTTCTGCAGAAGGAGGGACAGGCTTTTCTCGAACGGGTGGATGCCTGGCTGAGCGATCACGAACTCGAGTCCGACGGCGGCAATGGGCGCCGGGAAGGCCGGCACGCCGCCAGCCGGGTCGGCGTCGGCATCTATCTCTTCGAATACCCCAGTGACATCCGGTGACATCCGGTGACACCGAGCGACAACCATTACAGACGCGCCAAGCAAGGACGGACCCCAATGACATCCCGCTACCCGAAGATTCTCGCCTCCCTCGTCGCAGCTCTCGCCGTCACCGCCTGCGGTGGCGGCGGCTCCTCCGGCAGCATCGCGCCGCCGCCGCCGCCGCCGGATGACGGCGGCGACACCGGCGGCATCGACCGCACCGGCCTGCGTGTGCTCGGCTCCATCAGCGGCTTCGGCAGTGTCGTGGTCGACGGCGTTCGCATCGATACCTCCGACGCCACCTTCGAGGTGGACGATGCGCCCGGCAGCGAGGCCGACCTCAAGGCCGGCGAAGTCGTCTTCGTCAGCGGCGAGCTTGACGACGACGGCAACGCCACCGCGGGCGTCGTCGTCACCGACGACCTGCTGCGCGGTCCGGTGGAGAGCATCGAGCTCGCGGCGGAAACCATCGTGGTCCTGGGTCAGACGGTGAAGGCCCGGGTGGATACGGCGTTCGACGATGCCGTAAGCACCAACAGCCTGGAGGGGCTGTCCACCGGCGACACGGTGGAAGTCGACGGCTTCCTCTCGCCCGAGGGCCGCATCATAGCCACCCGTATCGGTTTCGATGACGGTGACGACCTGCAGGTGGTGGGCTTCGTCTCGTCCCTGGACGGGGGTGCCGCCACCTTCAGTATCGGCTCGCTGCTCGTCAATTATGCCGGGGCGAGCCTGGAGGACTTCGACGATGCCGACCTGGCCGAGGGGCAGATCGTGGAGGTGGAAGGAGACGCGCTCGGCGGCTCCGGCGAGCTGATCGCCACCGAGATCGAGCTGGGGCCGGACGACCTCGGCGCGGACGACGACGACCGTGCCGAGATCGAGGGTGTGGTCACGGCCGTCAATTCGGACACCGAATTCGAGGTGAACGGCATCGTCATCACCACCGACGCGGCGACGACCTACGAGCAGGGCACGGCCGCCGACATCGTCGCAGGTGCCGAAGTGGACGTGAGTGCCGTGGCCGGGGCAGGGGGCGCGCTGCTCGCCACGGAGGTCGAGTTCGAGGCCGAGAAGATCGTGGAGATCGCGGCGACGGTGGAAGGCGTCGATGCCGCGGCCGGGTCGCTGCAGCTCGTGGGCGTCACCGTCCTCGTGGAGGACGGCACGCGCTTCGAGGACGACAGCGACCTGGATCTGCGCCGCTTCTCTCTCGCCGACGTGAACGTGGGCGATTACCTGGAGGTGGGCGGCAGCGAGTCCGGGTCCGCGGACGACGAGATTGCGGCCGCACTGGTCAAGCGTGACGACGACGGCGGCAACGAAGTCGAGGTGCAGGCCCGCGTGCAGTCGGTCGATCAGCCCGACTTCACGTTGCTGGGGATCACCGTGCGCACCACGGCGGAAACCGAGTTCGAGGGCGACGATGATGACGCCGGCCTCACGTCGGCCGAGTTCTTTGCTGTTGCCGAGGGCCGGATCGTGGAGGTGGAGGGCACCTGGGACGGCGGTGTGCTGACGGCCGAGGAAGTGGAGTTCGAGGTGGAGGACTGATGCGATGACGATGAGCAGGACAGCGGATCTCAGGGTCGAGACGGCCCCGGCTCCTCTCCCCGCCGGCTCGGTGCGTCCGCTGGAGGCGGGCCGGCTGCAGGCGGCGCGGGCGGCGTTCGTGGCGCGGCGGGTGCCGCTGGAAGATGCGAAGACGCTGGTCACCGACGCACGGCCCGCCGCCGGCGACCTGGTGCTGGCGCGGGTCAAGCGCAT
>CAZRSA010000105.1:0-9218 GCA_964602525.1 uncultured Woeseiaceae bacterium | reverse complement strand
GGCAGGACTCCGCCTCGCGGATGGACTGCAGCTCGTGCCGGTTGAACTCGTCGAGTCCGAGGACGAATACGTTCCGCATGATCTCACTGTGGACCCCGCCGCGTATACGGCACCACCGTGGAGACCACGTATGACGACCTGCAGGAGGGCCCTCCTACCTCGTCAGCTGGCCGAGATATCCCCTGAAGGTCGGGTTCTTCGTCACCGGCATGGAGCGGACGAAGCCGACGATGCTGCCTATCACCCAGAAGACGCCGGCGGCAATGGCCGTGACGATGGCGGTAAGTATCAGCACCTCGCCGAGGCCCGCGTCACCGTCCGAAAAGCCGGTCATCAGCATCAGGGCGGCCACGATGCCCGTCGCCAGCATGAAGATGCGGTTCGGGAAGAGCTCGGAGCGCACCGCCTTGCCGTACTCATAGTGCTGCCCGGTGTTGTGGTTGTAGGCACGGAAGTACGAGCCGAAGTCGCTGCCGCCGGTGAACAGCAGGAACAGGCTCAGCTTGTGCCCTTCCTTGCACGCCACGAGGAAATCAACCAGCTCGATGGCGTGCTCCTTTCCGTCCTCGTCCGTGAGATAGATATTCTGGTACCGGGTGGTCTTGGACTTCACCTGCCCCGAGACCGGCATGTTGCCGCCGGTGCCGCCCACGGTGACCCCGCCGCCGCCACCGAATGATCCGCTGACCTCCGTCTCGGACCGGGTATCCGTGCTGTCCACCGTGCCGCTGCGCACGCGTATCTCCCAGGACGCGCCCAGGGTCTGGCCTTGTGCTACCTGTGTCGACATGTCGTCTCCTCCTCTTCTCGGTCTAGTCCGCCCGCCGCACGAGTTCCTGGCCCATGGGCCCGTACAGCCGGTCTTCGCGCTTCTTCAGCACGACGGTCCCCTGCGGGCTGGTGACCAGCACCCGGTCGCCGTCCACCTGGTATTCCGCAGGGACGCTGGCATCGAGCACCGAGACCGTCGCCCGGCCGTCTTCCCGGAAGTGGTAGACGGTCTCGGCTTCCCGGTCCTGCCAGGTGCCGCTGATGGCGGCGTCCCGGCACCCCCCGGCAGCCAGCGCGAGCAGCACGCAAAGCGTCGTCAGGGCTCGTCTCATGGCCACTCCCCCGCGAAATACGGGGCCAATCGTGGCCGGATGCCCTCGCTGCCGCATCGACAGCTAACGGGTTTTTGGGTCAAATAGAGGCGACTGGGCGGGTACGAGCCCGAAGACCGCACCACAACCAAGAACGAGAGCGGTGACTGCATCCGGACAGGAAACCCAGCGCAGGCGTGGGGTACGGGCGTCCCGGGCGAAACTGACCCGGGCACTGACCGATGCCGGGCTGCGCACACAGGCGGCGCTGGCGGAACGGATCGCGGACCTGGAGGGGCTCGAAACCGCGCCGAAGGACATGGTCAGCCGGGCGTTCCGCGAATTGCCCGTCGAACTCCAGACGCTGGAGCGGATCGCCCGCGCCCTCGGCGTGGAGGCCTGGACGCTGTACCGCAGCGCCGACGAGGAGGCGCTGCCGGAAGCGGCGGCCCGCCCCGACGCCCGTCCCGCGCCCCGGCCGGCCTGGCTGGCGGTCTCCGTCACGCTGTCCATGGCGGCGTTGGCCGGGGTGGGCTGGCTGCTCATGCAGCGGGACCAGGCGCCGGAAGACCCTGCCGTCGCAACGCGACCGGTGCTGACGCTGGGCGCCGAAAGTCTGCTCGTCATGCCCTTCGAGGGAGACGAGGACGCCCGGCTCGCCCGTCTGGTCCGCCAACGCCTGGGCGAGCATCTTGCCGTTGCGGACGGCAGCGCGACGGTGCTCGTCCGCGAGCTGGACCCGGCAGAGGCGGCCGAACGGCTGCGCACGGATGCGGCCGTCGACGGCGAAATTGTCCGGGTGGGCCGCCTCGCAGGGCTGCGCTTCGGCATCGTGGCCGACGACGGACTGCGCCATCAGCTGTGGGCCGAGAGCCTGCCGGCGTCGGAACTGGCACCGTCGCTGCCCGCGGTGGCGGAGCGCGTGGCCGGGGCAGTGCGCCGGTCGGTCGGCGGAACGGGCGACGGCAGGGAGGTCGGGCCGCATTTCCCGCTGGCCCCGGTGCAGGACGACTACCTGCAGGGCCGGTACTTCCTGGACCGTCCCGCCAACGAACTCAACGTGAAGCGCGCGCGCAGCCGCTTCGAGGCGGCACTGCGCCAGGACGCGAACTACGCCCGTGCCCATGCCGGGCTGTGCGAGGCGTTGCTGACGGAGCACTGGATGGCCGACGAGCAGCGGGCGCTGGAGGATGCCGCCCGCACCTGCGGCCAGGCGCTGCAGCTCGCCCCGGACGACCCGGCGGTGCAGACGGCCCATGCCCACTTCCTCAGCCGTACCGGGCGCAACGGCGAGGCGATGGCGCGCTACGAGCAGATCCTGGTCGAGAGGCCGCGCTACACGGACGCGCTGGCCGGCCTTGCCGCGAGCCGCCTGCAGGCCTACCGCCAGGACGGTGACACGGCCATGCTGGAGGCGGCCATGACCGCGGCCGAGGCCGCGGCGGACAGCGACCCCCGCGTCTGGAAACCCCTGTTCTCGCTGGCCACCATGCGCTGGTTCGCCGGCGACCTGGACGGGGCCATCGCGGCCAGCGAGGAGGCCATCGCGCGGGACGAGAACGAATACGTGCTGGCCAACCTGGGCACCTGGTTAGTCTGCCGCGGCGATTTCGAGCAGGGCCGGGACGCCTACCTCCGCGCCCGCGAACTCGCGCCCCAGTCCTACGTCGGCGACGAGTTCCTTGGGCTCGTCTACTACGTGCTCGGCGACTACCAGCGCTCCGCGGAGCTCAGGCAGCGGGCCATCGATGCAGTTGCCACCGGCGAGCCGGAGATCCACCAGATGTGGGGTGCCCTGGCCGACTCCTACCGGCGCGCCGGCAAGGCCGGCGAGGCCGCAGACGCCTACCTGCATGCCGCGGAGATCCTGGAGCGCGACCACGTGCGCGGCACGGCGCCGGCCGCTGACCAGGCGGCCCGGGCCTACTACTACACCATGCTGCAGCAACTCGAACCGCAGGCGGTGCCGGACACCGTCATGGCGGAGATCGATGCGAGCCTGGAGGCGATGGCGGACGAACTCAACGACCCCACCGCCTACCGGCGCCTCGCCCAGGCGTGGCTCGCCCGCGGCGACGAGGAGCGGGCACGCCGGGCGCTCGCGCGCGCGACCGCCACCTGTCCGGGCTACGCCCGCTTCCCGGACTTCGAGGAGCTTTAGGAGGGTCTTCAGGCCCGACAGGCGTATCGCGTATCGCGTATCGGGCCTGGAGGCGATCCTACGTGCCCCCTGGGGTCGGCGTTATACTGGCCGCGGCTATACGGGAAAGGGGGATCCCATGCTCCGATTACTGCTCGTGCTGCTGGCAGCCGCCGTGCTCTATCTGCTCACCTGGCCGGTGCCCGTGGACCCGGTGGCCTGGGACGCGCCCGAGGACGCCGGCCTGAGCGGCGACTTTGCGGCCAACGACGCGCTGGCCGGCCTCGAGCGGCTGGAGATCGCGCCCCATCGCGGCCCGGAAGACCTCGCCGCCGATCGCAGCGGCAATCTCTACACCGGCACCGAGGACGGCAGGATCCTGCGCATCGCCGCCGAAGACGGCTCCGTCTCCGTCTTCGCCGAGACCGGCGGCCGGCCTCTCGGTCTCGAGTTCGACGCCGACGGCAACCTGCTGGTGGCCAACGCCTACCTGGGCCTGCAGAGCGTGGACGCCGGCGGCGCCGTGACGCTGCTGGCCGACGAGGTAGACGGCTCGCCGATCCGTTACGCGGACGACGTCGACGCGGCGCCGGACGGGCGTATCTACTTCTCCGATGCCAGCACCAAGTTCGGCGCCGCCGAGTACGACAGCACTTACGGTGCGAGCCTGCTCGACATCCTGGAGCACGGCAGCCACGGCCGGGTATTGGTCTACGACCCGACCACCGGCGAGACTGGCACCGTCATGGCGGGGCTCGACTTCGCGAACGGCGTGGCGGTGGACCCGGCCGGGCGCTTCCTGCTGGTGGTCGAGACGGGCACCTACCGGGTGCTGAAACACTGGCTGGCCGGCCCGAGCGCCGGTGAGACGGAGATCCTCGTCGACAACCTCCCCGGCTTCCCCGACAACGTCAACCCGGGGCTGGACGGCCGCTTCTGGGTGGGGCTCGTCTCGCCGCGCAGCGCCCAGCTGGATTCTCTCTCGGACAAGCCGTTCCTGCGCAAGATGGTGCAGCGGTTGCCCGCAGCGATGCGCCCGGCCGCCGAACCCTCCGCCCACGTCTTCGCCATCGACGCCGAGGGCAACGTGGTAGCCAACCTGCAGGGCGACGGCACGAAGCTGCAGGCGGTCACCGGCGCGCTGGAGACGCCGCAGGCGCTCTACCTCACGTCCCTTTTCGGCACGGCACTGGGCAGGATCGACCGCACCTGGTAGGAGAGGGTCCAGGCCGAATCGCTCCAGGCCCCTTTCTTTCCTGGCCGCCCTGCAGGGGCATCCGTCTTGCTCCCGACAAAAGGTCGCGGCGACGGATACCCCCGCATGACGGCCACGACTGCGACGGCATAAAGGGGCTGCCGCTCAGCAGCGCCCGCTGACCGGCGCCTTCCCTCTCGGCAACGGGCCCGTCAGCGGGTGGGCAAGGGTGGCGGGGGCGTCCGGGCCGACTGGAGCCAGGACGGCGGGAAGGAGGCCCGGCCGAAGCGAAGGAGGACAGGACGTCCGACTGAGCGTCCCCGCCACACTTGCCCGCCCGATGGCGGGCCTGCGCCAACATAAACCAGCGGCAGGTCTGGAGCAGTCGGACCTGAAGGCTCTCCTCCCGGCGCCGCGGAGCTGCAAGTTTTTCCAGCGGCGGTGTAAGCATTGCATGGAACGGCCGCATCGGGCGGCGCGCCGGCCCGCAGCCCGGCGCCGGCCGTCCTGGCATC
Source organism: uncultured Woeseiaceae bacterium (assembly GCA_964602525.1). GTDB lineage: Bacteria > Pseudomonadota > Gammaproteobacteria > Steroidobacterales > Woeseiaceae > Lentisalinibacter. Next base: position 4,286 of record CAZRSA010000105.1, on the reverse strand, counting down.
ACTGTTGCATACACCTGCATGTGCCCCGCGCGGCCCGGACGCGCGCCTGACAACGGTAAGGGTACCCGGACGGCGGTTGTGACCCTGCGCCCATCCCCGCCCCCCCATCAGCATTCACAGCCGCTGTCCGGAACTTTTTTCGAGGCCGAGGAGGAACCGTCGAGTCAGCCATGGAAACCACCATCAGACAGCCCCGCGAACGTATGACCCTGGCCGTTCCGGCGCTGACACTGGCTTTACTGCTGCTGACGGGTTGCGGCCCGGGCGACGAGGCCGTGGACGTGGACGTGCCGGCAGCGGAGGACGAGGCGGAGACGGTGGAACCGGCGCTTCCGGCCGAGGAAGACGCCGACACCGGACGCGAGCCGGTCGAATCGGCCACGCCGGACGAAGAGCAACCCGGCTACGACCAGCCCGCCGACGTACCGGCCCCGGCCGAGGCGGAAACCGCCGAAGCGGACCCGACCGAGGACATGACGGACGAACCATTGCTGATCGCCCGCGCCGAACTCGAACCCACCGAGGGCAACGAGGCCCGCGGCACGGTGACATTCTCCCGCGCAGCCGGGGCGGTGGTCATCGACGGGGAACTCATGGGGCTGACGCCGGGCCTCCACGGCCTGCACATCCACGAGAAGGGCGACTGCTCGGCGCCGGACGGGACCTCGGCCGGCGGTCACTTCGCCGCCGACGGCGACCCCCACGGCTCGCCGGACAGCCCGCCGCCGGGACACCACGTGGGCGATCTCGGCAACATCGAGGCCAACGAGCAGGGCTTCGCGGTCGTGAACGTGGTCGACGCCGAGATGACTCTGGACGACGGACCGAAGAGCGTGCTCGGTCGGGCGCTGATCGTGCACTCCGGCGAGGACGACTTCGAGACCCAGCCCACCGGCGCAGCCGGCTCCCGGGTTGCGTGCGGCGTCATCACGGAAGTATCGCGCACGGACCCCGCTAACCCGATGTAGAAGGGGTTTATCCCCGATTCATTACCCGATTCATTACCCGATCGGGCCTGAAGGCCCTCCTGCGTGCTCGTCGAGGCATCAATTCACCGGGTGTAGCGCAGCACGTAACCGACGAACGGTCCGCTGGGGCACTCCTGCGCAATCTTCGGGGCCGCGTGATGCGTGTAACCCCGCTCCTGCATCGCCCGGGTGAACCGCGAGGCGTTGCCCCGGCCGGGATCGACGATGATCACCTCGCAGTGCTCCCGGGTGTGACGGTCGATGAAGCCGGCCAGCGCCTCCACGTGCTGGCGCTCGTAGAGCAGATCGCTGCCGATGACCAGATCGAAGGTACCGAGGCCCGTCTCCTCGTCGTACCAGCTCGCGCGATGGAACGGGATATGATCGAGCCCGTTCAGGCGCTCGTTCTCCTTCATGAAATGAGCCGCCGCCGGATGGTAGTCCGTGGCGGTGATGTCGGCGTGGCGGTAACCCAGCATCAGGCTGGCCAGCCCGATGCCGCAGCCCACCTCGAGGATGCGCCTGCCCTCGACGTCGTAGTCCTGCATCAGCGACGCCAGCACCTCGCTGGAGATCCAGACGATGCCGAACAACGGCCATAACGCCGAGGAGATGCCCAGCTTCTCGGCCTCTCCCCCCTCGTCGTGGAATTGCTGCACGTCCCGCAGCGTGCGGACGTGGATGTCCCGCTCGCCGAACTCCAGCGTCTGATAGCGGTAGCGGATCAGGGACATGGCGCCTCCGGGTCGGTGACTCGCGGCGGGCCGATATGCCCTCCTCTCACGGCGAGGCGACGAAGTCTACCTGTGATCCGGTCGCCGGGCGACCGCGCGGCAGACTCGCCCCGGCTGCGACGCCTACTGGATGCGCTTCTGGTGCCCCTCCCAGTAGGGCTCGCGCAGCTCGCGCTTCAGCACCTTCATGGCGCCGGACAGCGGCAGCGGCTCGGCGCGGAACTCCACGGACTTCGGCAGCTTGTAGCCGGCGATGGAGTCGCGGGCGTGAGCGATGATGTCGTCTTCCGTCACCTCCGCCCCCTCCCTGGGCACGACGATGGCGTGCACCTGCTCCACCCATAGCTCGTGGGGGATGCCGATGACGGCCACCTGGGCCACACCCGGATGGGTGGAGATGGCGTTCTCCACCTCCGCCGAGTAGACGTTCTCGCCGCCGGTCACGATCATGTCCTTCACCCGGTCCACCAGGAACAGGTAGCCCTCCTCGTCCAGGTAGCCGGCGTCTCCGGTGTGATACCAGCCGTCGCGGAATGCCTCTTCCGTCGCCTCCGGCTTGCTCCAGTAGCCCTCCATGAAGTTGCCGCCGCGGGCGCAGACCTCGCCCACCTCGTTCGGCGGCAGCACGTTGCCCTCGGCGTCCTGCACGCACAGATCCACGCCCGGCACGGCCCGGCCGACGGAGCGCAGCCGCGGCCCTCCCTGCAGGTGGTCGTCGGTGGTCAGCATGCACAGGACCGAGGAGCACTCGGTCATGCCGTAGCCCTGCTGGATCTCCAAATCCGGCAATATCTTCAGGAGCGTGTCCAGGATGGCCGCCGGCATCGGCGAAGCGCCGTAGGTGAGCTGGCGCAGGCTCTTCAGCGCCTCGGGGCGGAACTCCGGGTGCTGCAGCATCATCCCGACCATGGTCGGGACCATCGTGGTCTGGGTGACCTGGTGGGCCTCGATCAGCTTCGGCACGGCACCCGGCTCGAACATGGGCATGGTCACGAGCTTGCTGCCCGTGGTGATGGTGGACAGGCAGCCGACGATGGAGGCGGCGTGGAAGACGGGCGTCTGCATGAGATTCACCTCGTCCGGCCGCCGCCCCATCACCATGGATACGTGATAGGTGTTCAGCATCTCCGCGCGCTGGGAGCAGACGACGCCCTTCGGCAGGCCGGTGGTGCCGCCGGTGTACATGAGCACCACCGGGTCGCTCTCCTCGGGCTCCGGCGGCAGCTCCGACTCGGAGGCCGCCAGCAGTTCGTCATAGGTGAGGTCGTAGGGCGCCTCGGTCGAACCCGGCTCGCCCACCAGCACGACCTGCTCGACGGGGCAGTCGGCGCCGCCCAACTGGCGGGCGTGGGCCAGCAGCGGGGCGAAGGTGGCGTCCACGAACACCACCCGGGTGCCCGAGTCGCGCAGGATGTAATCCAGCTCCTGGCCCGCCAGGCGCAGGTTCAGGGGGTTGATCACGCCGGTACCGAGGAAAGCGGCGTGGTAAAGTTCTATGAACTGATGGGAATTCATCGACATGACGGCGTAGCGGTCGCCCTTGCCGATGCCGAGGCGGCTGCGCAGGCCGTGGCCGAGCCGGAACACCCGGTCGGCGTGCGCCTCCAGCGTCGCGCTGTAGGCGCCATCGGCGATCACCTGCCGGTCACCGTACAGGCGCAGCGCCGGAAAGAATTGCTGGTGGTAGACGAGTTCTTTCACGATTTCTCCCCCCTTGTTTTCCCCCTTGGAATCCGGACGCAGAGTATACCGATCCCGCCGGCGGCGGTAAGGCGTCACGGGACCTTAACGCACAATTGCCTTAATCGATGTACGGCCAGCCACGGAGACTCCTTATCATGAAATCGAGAAAACTTTGCGGGCTCCTCGCCGCCTCCCTGTTGTGCATCTCTGCGGGTAGCGCCGCGGCGGACCAGCGCGACGGCAACCTCTCCGAGCACATGCACGAACACTGGGAGCGCATCACCGAGATCCAGGCCGCGCTGATCCGCGGCGACCTGGGCGCCGTGCGCGAGCCGGCGGAATACCTGGCCACGCACCCCACGCCGGCGTCGCTGCCCGGGCAGTGGGAGGAATACGTGGGCTCCATGCGCGCGGCAGCACGGGCCGTCCTGGAAGCCAAGGACTTCGCCGCCGCGGCGGACGCCACCAGCCTGATGGGCAACGCCTGCGGCAGCTGCCACATGGACAACGGCATCGACGTGCGTTTCGATATCACCGACCCGCCGGGCTTCGAGATGGACACCACCTCGCACATGCTCCGCCACCAGTGGGCGGCGGACCGGATGTGGGAAGGCCTGGTCGGGCCCTCCGAGCCGGCGTGGGCACGGGGCATCGACTCGATGCTGGAGGCCCCGCTCACGCCCCACGAACTGAAGGGCGGCGGCGATCAGCCGGAGAAGATCAGGACCATGGCCAAGCGTGTCCACCAGCTGGCCGGCAACGGCATGATGGCGAGCGACGGCAGCGAGAAGGCCGAAATCTACGGCGAATTCCTGGCCAACTGCGCCAACTGCCACACGGCCCTGAACTAGGGCCTGTTAACACTACCGAAGTGCTTCGATGATGAGTGCGAAATGAATGA
>CAZRSA010000104.1:8067-9225 GCA_964602525.1 uncultured Woeseiaceae bacterium | reverse complement strand
TAGATGGCCGAGCCCGCGTAGTGTTTGCGCCCGTCCCGGCGGACGGGCCAGCCCGCCACGATACAGCTATCGCCGGCCCTGACCGTGGCCGCGATCTGCACCGTAATGGTGCCGAGTACGACCGCGGCCGGGTTGCGCCCCATGGCGCCGAAGCCGGAAGGGCAGTCCAGCGCCGACCAGAGATAGACTGGCCGCACCCGGCCTGCGTCGTCGGCCAGCGCCGGCGCGGGCTCCCACGGGGCGGCCACCCGGTCGGTGCCGGGGATCGGGCCCGGGTAGATGCACAGTCCGCCGTCCGCCGGGCTGCGGGCGGGGCCGCACACGAAGCAGGTGGAGAACGTATGGGACTCGAAGCCCAGATAGTCCCGGGAGGCCGCGCGCGCTTCGGCCAGCGAGGGCGCCGGCGGTACCTCGGCGGCCACGGTGCCCGGCCGGGCGCTGGCCACGAGGGTATCGCCGTCGCGTAGTTCGGCGGTGTCCCCCGTTCGCCGCAGCGTCAGCGGCCGGGCCAGCGGCGGCGGCCGGCGCAGCCGCACCTCCGTCGTTCCCGGCAGACGGGTGCCCAGCAGCCCGGCGCTGTAGCCGCCGTTGCCCGAGTCCGGCGGACCGCAGTAGCGCGCCGGGATCACGACGGTCTCGTCATTGGCCTCGCTCACAGCGACTCCAGGTAGGCTTCCGCCTGCAGGTCCGCGCGTTCCCAGGCGCCCCGCACGGGCGTGCAGTCCGCCTCCGGTATGCCCGTGGGCTCCGCCTGGTCCAGCGACCGGCGGTAGGGTATGGACCACTTGTCGTCGGCGATCAGGCTGGGCCAGAGGAAGGGGTTCCACCAGGGCCTCCGCGTCACCCGGTAGAGTTCCGCGTCCGACGCGCCGCATTCGATCCGGTACTGCATGAACAGCGCCACGCTGTCGGTGTAGTCACGTCCCTCGGCCAGCGCCTCCCGGTCGGCCCAGCGGCCGTCGGAGCTCTCCAGCGTGATGTCCGTGGCGAACCAGCCGAAGCTCCAGCCGGCGATCAGGAGCCCGCCGCCGATCAGCGCCGCGGCGGTGAGCAGGAGTTCCCGGCGCTGCTGGCGGCGCTGGTTATCGCGCAGCCGGGCGGCGATGCGCTCGCGGCTCTCGCGGCCGCTCATGCCAGACGGCTTCCGTCCGCCACCGG
>CAZRSA010000104.1:1808-7967 GCA_964602525.1 uncultured Woeseiaceae bacterium | reverse complement strand
ATGCGCTCGCGGCTCTCGCGGCCGCTCATGCCAGACGGCTTCCGTCCGCCACCGGACTGTCAGGCACGGCGAGGACGACGCTGCCGTCCGTCTGCACGAAGCCCGTCACCAGGCACTCCGACATGAACGGACCGATCTGTTTCGGCGGAAAGTTGGTCACCGCCAGCACCTGACGGCCCACCAGCTCGTCAGGCTCGTAGCGGTCGGTGATCTGCGCCGAGGAGCGCCGGACGCCCACTTCGGGGCCGAAGTCGACGGTGAGCTTGTAGGCCGGCTTGCGGGCCTTCGGGAAGGGCTCCACCCGTGTCACCGTCCCCACGCGCAGTTCCACCCGCTCGAAATCCTGCCAGCTGATCGGCTTCATGTCCTGCCTTCGCGGTCTGACGAGGGCAGCTGCTCGCGCTTGCGCCGGAACCCGAGCCGATGCCGCTTCGACTCCTGCACCAGCGCCTCCGCCGGCGTGGACGTGCGGCCGCCCGCGAGCGAGGTAAGCCGCATCCGGATCATCTGCTGGTCCATGAAGTCGTAATGGTCGAGATCGACCAGCAGCCGTTCGCCGTCCCGGCGCACCAGGCGCAGCTTCTCCGGGTCCACGATCTCCATCGCGGCGACGTTTTCGCGCCGCAGCAGGACGTTGCCGACGCCGCCCTCCACCGGCCCCTCCACCCAGTCGGTACCGAAGCGCAGGCGGGCGTTACTGACGGATCCGAACAGGGAGATGGCGGTGCCGATGGCGACGCCGGCGGCCGTGGCGATGACGCCGATGGTATTGTCGCCGCTCACCAGGGCGAAGCCGATGCCGACGACCAGCCCGGCGAGGCTGCCGGACACGCCGGCCACGATCAGGCGTACCTTGTTCGGGTAATAGGTCGCGCTGACGACCTCGTCGGGTTCGAGCCTGGCGCTGTCCCTTTCCGCGGCCATGCCACCGAGGATAACGGATCGGGATTCAGTAGAGGTAGTGGTCGACCAGCAGGGCCGTGAACAGCGCCATCAGGTAGGTGATGGACCAGGAGAAGGTGCGCATCGGCAGCGAGGGGTCGTCGCTCACCTTCATGCGCCAGGCGTACCAGAGAAAGACCCCGCCCAGCGCGAGTGCGCTGGCGAGATAGAGCAGGCCGCTCATGCCCGTGAGCCAGGGCAGCAGCGTGACCAGCACGAGCAGGATGGTGTAGAGCAGCACGTAGAGCCGGGTGAACTGCTCGCCGTAGGAGACCGGCAGCATGGGGATGCCCACCTTCGCGTACTCGTCCTTGCGGGCTATGGCCAGCGCCCAGAAGTGGGGCGGCGTCCACACGAAGATGATCAGGAACAGGATCAGCGCGTGGGCGTGCACCTCGCCGGTGATGGCCGTCCAGCCGAGCACCGGGGGCGCGGCGCCGGCGGCGCCGCCGATGACGATGTTCTGGGGCGTCGCATGCTTCAGGAATACGGTGTAGATCACCGCGTAGCCGATCAGCGAACAGAAGGTCAGCACCGCGGTCAGGGGGTTCACCCCGAACCACAGGATCAGCATGGAAACCGCCGACAGCAGGCCGGCGAATGCGAACGCCTGGGGCTCGGACACCGTGCCCGTCGGCAGGGGTCGGTGCTGGGTGCGCGCCATGACGGCGTCGAAGCGGGCGTCCAGGATCTGATTGACCGCGGCGGCGCCGGCGGAGGCAAGGCCGATGCCGAGGGTGCCGAGGATGAGCGCGACCGGGTCCGGCAGCCCCGGTACGGCCAGGAACATGCCGACGACGGCGGTGAATACGATCAGGGCCACCACCCGGGGCTTGGTGAGTTCGTAGTAATCCCGCCAGTTGACGGGGCGGCTTCTCTCGAGAGTCTGTGCGTCAGTGTTCGGCATGCCGGACCAGATGATTGTAGTTCAGTAGCGCCAGCAGCAGGAGCGCCGCGCCGGCGTTGTGTGCGGTAGCAAGTGAGAGCGGCAGTGAATAGTGAATGATACCTATCCCGATCGCCACCTGCACCGCGAGTGCGCCCAGCAGCAAGGCCCCTGCCCGGCGCAGGGCAGGCGGACGGCCGCCGCCGAGGGCCGCCAGTGCGAGGCCGCCGAGGGCGAGAGTCACCACGACCGCGCCTAGGCGGTGGACATAATGAATGGCGGTGCGGGCCGGGCTGTCCAGGATGCCGCCCTCGTAGTCGATGCCCAGGCCGTGCCAGGGCCGGAAGCCCTCGGCGAAGTCCATCTCCGGCCACCACTGGGTCTGGCAGGTGGGGAAATCCGGGCAGGCCAGCGCCGCGTAGTTGGTGCTGGTCCAGCCGCCGAGGGTAATCTGGACGCCGAGCAGCAGCAGCCCGGCCAGCCCCAGTGCCGGCAGCCGGCGCGGGACGCGGATTCCCGGCCGGGGCCTGAAGATGTCCAGCGTGAGCCAGAACAGCAGCCCCAGCGTCGTCAGGCCGCCGAGCAGGTGCAGGGTGACGATGAACGGCTTCAGCAGCAGCGTGACCGTCCACATGCCGAGCAGGGACTGGGCGATGATGATGGCGGCCAGCGCCAGCGGCAGGCGTACCGGCTGCCGCTGGTCACGACGGTTGGCCCACGCGGCGGCGGCGATCGCGAACACCACCAGGCCGAGCGCGCCCGCGAAATAGCGGTGGATCATCTCCCGCCAGGCCTTGCCCTGATCGACCGGGCGTTCCGGGAAGGCGCCGGCGGCGTAGTCCATCTGCTCGGCGGTCTTCGGCACCGTCAGCGTGCCGTAGCAGCCCGGCCAGTCCGGACAGCCGAGACCCGCGTCGGTCAGCCGCACCCAGGCGCCGATCACCACCACGCACAGGGTGAGTATCGTCGCCGCCGGCACGAGGAGCCGGTAGATTCTCGCCGCTCTGGTCATGGTCTCATCCCGGCCGTTCATCCTATGCGCGATATCTTCAGCAGTTTCTTCAGATCGTCCTTGACGTCTTCCGGGTCGGCGTCGGCGGGGAAGCGCATCATCAGATTGCCGAGTGGGTCGACGAAGTAGATCGCCGGGTCCGGCGAGGGCAGAGCCTGGGCCAGCGCCGGGTTGTCGTCCAGCGCGGCGCTGACCAGGCCCGCCTGGGTACGCTCCAGCCACTCCGCCGGCGGCGGCTCGGCGCCGGCGAGATAGACTCGCTCCACCCGCTCGGCTTCCGCGCCCAGCGCCAGCCGGACCTGGCGCAGCTTGATGATCTCCTGCCGGCAGGTCTCGCCGCAGGGCTCCGGATTCACGTACAGCAGCGTCCAGTGATTGCGCAGGACCTGCGCCGAGGTGCTTCCGCCCGACAGTGTGTCCACCGCCACCTCCGGCAGCAGCACTACCGGCTCGATCAGCGTGCCGTGGTTGGTCTGGCCCGGCGGCCGCCAGTCCTCAACGCCGTAGTAGAGATACATTGCCAGGGCCAGCGGCCCCAGGAAGATAACCGCCAGGAGGATGAATTGCAGGCGGCCCCGCCGACGTTGTTTCCGTTCGTCCATTTCCGTTCGTCCGGCGGTCTGTCGCTCCGTCCTCGTTGTCATTCCCGGCCCGGCGGCCGGTGCCTCGTATTGACCACCACGTAGATGATGGCCAGCGCCGCGGCCAGGGCGAACCACTGCACCGCATAGCCCAGGTGGCGGGAGGCCGGCATCCCGCCCGGTTGCCATTCGCGCAGGAAGCCGTCGGCCGCCTGCGGCGAGAGCAGCAGCACCCACGGCTCCACCGGCTCGCTCAGCGCGGCGGCCAGCTCCGGGACGTCCGGGAACTGGCGTACCGAGGGCCAGCCCTCGCCGGCGGCGCGGTCGTCGCCGAGATCCAGTCCGGCCACCGGCAGACGGCCCACCCGGCCCTCGATCCGGCGCCGCTCATCGCTCACCGCGATGTCGCTCGTCGGCTGGCGGCGGGCGTCCTGGGCGATCCAGCCCCGGTTCACCAGCACGAGTTCGCCGTTCTCCAGCCGGAACGGGGTGATCACGAAGAACCCGTTGCGACCGCGGCGCACCATGTTGTCGATCAGGAACTGGCGATCCGCGTCGTAGTGTCCCCGGGCGGTCACCGGGCGGAAGCGGTCCCGCTCGCCTCCCGTCACCGTGTCCGCGGGCGCCGGCGCGCCGTCCGCGGCCGCATAGGCCTGCTCCAGTTCCGTCTTCTGTCCGTAGCGATCGAGCTGCCACAGGCCCAGGCCGATCAGCACCGGCAGCAGCGCCAGCGTCAGCAGCGTGGGCGCCAGGCCGGGTCTGAATTGCCTGTGGGTGTCACCGACCTCGCTCATCGCCTGTCCATGGACACGCCGCAACCGCCGGCGTTCCGCTGCCTTCCTCGACATCGCCTGACCGGCGGGCGGCTGCAGCGCCGGGCCGTTATACTTGAGCCATCGGCGTCAGCCCATACATCGAACCTATGAAACTCCTCGTCATCCTGATCCTCGGCGGGATCATCGCGAGCCTCGGCTCCGGGCTCTTCTACCTGGTCAGCGACAGGGACGGCTCCGGCGGTCTCGTGAAGGCGCTCACCTGGCGTATCGGCCTGTCAGTCGCCCTGTTCGTCTTCCTCGTCGTCGCCGGGCTGAACGGCTGGATCGCGCCCAACGCCTGAGCTCTGAGCGCCGCCGGCTGCTGAACATCGGCTCTACAGCCAGTAGACGAAGATGTAGAGGCCCAGCCAGACCACGTCCACGAAGTGCCAGTACCAGGCGGTCGCCTCGAAGGCGAAGTGGTGCTTCGCCGTGAAGTGTCCGCGCACCACGCGCACGAAGATCACGGTCAGCATGATGGCGCCGATGGTCACGTGCATGCCGTGGAAGCCCGTCAGCATGAAGAATGTCGAGCCGTAGATGCCCGACCCCATGGTCAGGTTCAGGTCCCGATAGGCGTGGATGTACTCATAGGCCTGCAGCCCGACGAACACGTAGCCCAGCAGGAAGGTCAGCGCCAGGAACAGGGCCGTCATGCTCCGGTTGCCCTCCCGGATGGCGTGGTGGGCAATGGTGACCGTCACGCTGGACGTGAGCAGGATGGCCGTGTTGATGAGCGGCAGGCCCAGCGCACCCATCTTCTGGAAGTCGCCGCCGATGTTGGCCGGGCCGTTCGTGGGCCAGGCGTCCTCGAAACCGGGCCACAGCAGCAGGTTGGTGAAGAAGTTGTTGCCTTCGCCGTCCAGCCAGGGCAGCACGAAGGAGCGGGCATAGAACAGGGCGCCGAAGAAAGCGGCGAAGAACATCACTTCCGAGAAGATGAACCACATCATGCCCATGCGGAACGACTTGTCCACCTGGGCGTTGTAGGCGCCGCCCTCGCTCTCGTCGATGACGTCGCCGAACCAGCCGAACATCATCAGGACCACTACCGCGGCGCCTGCGTAGGTGATCCACTGGCCGATGCCCGAGCCGTTCAGCCACATCGATACTCCTACCATGAGGAGGAAGAGGCCGACGGTGCCCACCACGGGCCAGTGGCTGCCGTGGGGTACGTAATAGCTGTCTTTGGTCTGTGCCATGGCGATGTCCCGCTGTGTGACTGGCTATGTGACTGGCTGTGTCGTTGTCATCCGGCTGCCGACGGTCAGTCCGCCGCGGCCACCTGCTGTCCGGTGTCGAAGATCGTATAGGAGAGCGTCACCGTGTCGATGTGCGCGGGCAGCGCCCGGTCGACGATGAACCGCACCGGCATGTCTCTGCCCTCCTGTGCCTGGAACGGCTGGTTGGTGAAGCAGAAGCACTCGGTCTTGGTGAAGTGCCTGGCCGCCACCGGTGGCGAGACGCTCGGCACCGCCCGCCCGACGGTGCCGTGATCCTGCAGGTTCTTCGCGAAGAAGGTGGTGTCGTAGAGCTTGCCGGGATGCACCTGCATCTTTGTGACGGTCGGCTCGAACTCCCACGGTCCGCGCTCGTTGACGGTGGCGACGAACTCGACGGTGATGAGCCGGTTCTCGTCCGGCTGCTCCGTCACTGTCACGGCTTCGGCGTTCGTGCGGCCGCCCAGCCCGGTGATCTCGCAGAAGACGTCGTACAGCGGCACCAGCGCGAAGCCGAAGCCGAACATGGCGACAGTCATTACCAGGAGCTGCCAGGACAGCCCCTTGTGGCTCTTCTTCGCGCCCTGATCCGTCATGAACTAACCGCCTCCCCGGCTGCGCAGGTACTCCACGAATATGAAACCGCCGTAGAACGCCACCGCCACCAGCCCGAGTATGACGGCGTTGCGCACGGCCTTGCGCC
>CAZRSA010000104.1:0-1708 GCA_964602525.1 uncultured Woeseiaceae bacterium | reverse complement strand
TGGCCGAAGAACCAGAAGATGTGCTGGAACATCACCGGGTCGCCGCCGCCGGCCGCGCGGAAGAAGCTGGTGCCGAAGAACTGGTCGGTGAGCAGCATGGTCACCGCGCCGGCCAGTACCGGCATCACGGCGATCAGGAGGTAGGCGGTGATCAGCCAGGACCACACGAACATGGGCATCTTCAACAGCGTCATGCCGGGCGCGCGCATGTTCATGATGGTCACGATGATGTTGATCGCGCCCATGATGGAGGAGATGCCCATCAAGTGGACGGAGAAGATCAGCAGCGGGAAGGCGTCACCGGTCTGCAGCACCAGCGGCGGGTACATGGTCCAGCCGCTGGCGGGCGCCCCGCCGGGCACGAACAGGGTGGCCAGCAGGATGGTGAAGGCCGCCGGCAGGATCCAGAACGACCAGTTGTTCATGCGCGGCAGCGCCATGTCCGGCGCGCCCACCATCATGGGGATCATCCAGTTGGCCAGGCCGACGAAGGCCGGCATCACCGCGCCGAAGATCATGATCAACGCGTGCATCGTGACCATCTGATTATAGAAGTCCGGGTTCACGAACTGCAGGCCCGGTACGCCGAGTTCGGCCCGGATCACCAGTGCCATCGCGCCGCCCACGAAGAACATCAGCAGGCTGAACACCAGGTACATCGTGCCGATGTCCTTGTGGTTCGTGGTGAACAGCCACCGCCGGATGCCGGTCATCTCCGGGCCGTGGTGGTCGTCGTGGTGTAGCGCTTCGGTTGCACTGCTCATACGGGTGGCTCCTGGTTTCCTGCCGGGGGTCCGCTCGGTTCCCGGCGCTCGGTCCTGTCTGTCCTGCTGCGTGGGGTGGTGGCGACGCCGGGGGTCAGTCGGCCGCCGCGGCCATCTTCGGGGTCACGCCCTGCTCTTCCTGGCGGGCGGCGACCCAGCCCTCGTACTCGGCCTGCTCCAGCACCTCCACGACGATCGGCATGAAGCCGTGATCCTTGCCGCAGAGCTCGGCGCACTGGCCGCGGAATACCCCGGACTCCTCCGCCCGGAACCAGGCCTCGTTGATGAAGCCGGGGATGGCGTCCTTCTTGATGCCGAAGTCCTTCATCCACCAGGCGTGGATGACGTCGTTGGAGGTGATCAGCAGCCGGACCTTGGCGCCGACCGGCACCACGAGGGGGTTGTCCACCTCGAGCAGATAGTTGGGCACCGTGCTCGGATCGATGCCCGAGCCCAGCCGCCGTGCTTCGTTGCTCGGGCGCGCCAGGTTGGAATAGAACTCCACGCCCTCGTCCAGGTATTCGTAGTGCCACTTCCACTGGTAGCCGGTGACCTTCACCGTGATGTCCGGGTTGCGGCTGTCCTCGATCTTCACCAGCGTCTCGGCCGAAGGGATGGCCATGCCGATCAGGATGCCGATGGGGATAACCGTCCAGACGATCTCCGCCTTGGTGGAGTGGGAGAACTTGGCCGGCTCCACGCCGCGGGACTTCCGGTGCAGGATGAGCGCCAGGATCATCCAGCCGAACACGAACACTGCGATGGCGCAGCAGACCAGGAAGATGAGCATGTGCAGACCGTAGATGTCGCGGCTGACTTCCGTGACGCCCTGGGGCATGTTGATCTTCGACTCGGCCAGCGCTGCCACCGACGCCGACAGGGTCAGCAAGAAGAGGGAGATTTTTCGCATCATCGGTCTGTCATCCTGCCGGCCGCGGCCGGTC
>CAZRSA010000103.1:0-9265 GCA_964602525.1 uncultured Woeseiaceae bacterium | reverse complement strand
AGCGGCGCAGGGTCAGCTCGACGTCGGGCCGGCTGGCCAGGCCGGTCACCGCCGCCTCATAGGCCGCGTAGACGTCCGGCTGGGCGTCGTGCCGGTGAGTGAGCTTCAGCACCAGTTCGTTGACGTAGAACCCGGCCATCAGCGCATCGCCGGCCAGGGAGGGCAGGCGCCCGGCGGACTCCGCGCCGGTGAGCGTGCCGAGATCCCCCGCGATGGTCCAGGACAGCTCCAGAGGCGCGAACGGCCGCAGCACACCCCGGTAGCGCGAGCGGGCGGAGCGCACCCCCCGGGCCACCAGGCCGATGCGGCCGTGGTCGCGGCTGAAGATCTCGATCAGCTGGCTGGAGTCCCGGAACGGCCGGCTGTGCAGCAGGAAGCCGGGCTGGGAGGCGATGCGGGAGCGCTGGTTCACCGGCTCTCGTAGCCGAACTCGCGCAGGTACTTCTCGCTGTCGGCCCAGTTCTCGCGCACCTTCACCCACAGCTCCAGGTGCACCGGCGCGCCCAGCATGCGCTTCAGCTCCCTTCGGGCGGAAGTGCCCACCGCCTTCAGCAGGCCGCCGCCGCGGCCGACGACGATGGCCTTGTGTGAGGGCCTGTCCACGTAGATGACCGCGTTGATCTCGTAACCGCTGCGCCCGCGCCGGAACTTCTCCACCATCACGGTGAGGCCGTAAGGCAGCTCGTCGCGCAGCCTGAGCATCAGCTTCTCGCGGATGAGCTCCGCCGCGCGGAAGGTCTCGCTCCGATCGGTAACCGTCTCGGGCTCGTACAATGGCGGCGAGACCGGCAGGTAGCGGGGAATGAGCTCGAGCAGGCGGTCCACGTTGCTGCCCGTCCGCGCCGACAGCGGCACGATCTCGGCGAAGTCCGCCTTGTCCGCCAATGCCGCCAGCGTCTCCAGGAGCCGTTCCTTCGGGCGGACCAGGTCGGCCTTGTTGGCCAGGGCGATCACGGGATGACCCGAAGCACGGATGCGGTCGAGCACCAGCTGGTCGCCGTCCCGCCAGCCCCTGGCGTCGAACATGAACAGGAGCAGGTCGGCCTCCGCCGCGGCGCCCGTGGCCGCCCGGTTCATCGCCCGGTTGATCGCCCGGGGCTGATCGCCGTGCAGTCCGGGGGTATCCACGAAGACGATCTGGGCGCCTTCCTGCTCGCGGATGCCGTGGATGCGGTGCCGGGTGGTCTGCGGCCGCGGCGTGACGATGCTGATCTTGCGGCCCACGATGCGGTTGATCAGCGTGGACTTCCCCACGTTGGGCCGCCCGACGACCGCCACGAAACCGCACCTGTGATCCTGCTGCTCCATGGGGCTCATGATGGCGAGTCGGCGGCCAGGGAGGCAAGCAGCAGCCGCGCCGCCTCCTGCTCGGCCTCGCGGCGGCTGGCACCGCTCGCGGTCTTCTCGGCCTCCGGCCGGCCGAGGCGGCAGCGCACCTCGAAGACCTGCTCGTGGGCCGGTCCGCTCGCCGCGACGAGTTCGTAGTCCGGCAACGGCAGTCCCTGCGCCTGCAGCCATTCCTGCAGGCGCGTCTTCGGGTCCTTGAGCGAGTCGCCCGCCGGCAGGTGCTCGAGCCGCGGAGCGTAGAGGCGGCGCACCACCCGTTCGGCCGCGCCGTAGCCGCCGTCACGGAAGATCGCGCCGAGCAGGGCCTCGAGCGCATCCGCCAGGATGGAGTCCCGGCGGAAACCGCCGCTCTTCATCTCGCCGGGGCCGAGCTTCAGGCGCTCGCCCACGCCGTGCTGCTGGGCGATCTTCGCCAGGGCGTGATCGCGCACAAGCCGGGAGCGCAGGCGGCTGAGCTCCCCTTCCTCGGAGTCGGGCCGCAGCGAGATCAGGAGGTCCGAAATAACGCAGTCGAGCACGGCATCGCCGAGGAATTCCAGACGCTCGTTACTGCGGCCGGGCGCGCTGCGGTGGGTGAGCGCGCGCTCCAGCAGAGAAGTGTCGCTGAATCGGTAATCGAAGGTCCGCCGGACCCAGTCGCTGATGTCTTCCAAAGTCCGCCGCGTCGCTCCCGCTCAGCTGCGGACCTCGACCATCTTGTTGAAGCTCACCGTGAACGAGATGTTGGCGATGAACGGCGTGTGGTTCTTGTACTTCGCCTCGATGGTGTAGCCGTCCGCGATCTTCTTGATCTCCAGGTCCTTTTCGCCGATCACGTTGATGCTCTCGATGTCGAAGCGCCGCGAGAGAGAACGCACCAGGTCCTGGCGGCTCGGACTCTGTCCCTCGTACTCGTCCTTGACCCCGTCGAGTACGCTGACGATCTTCATGTGCTCGAGGTAGACCGGCACCAGGCGGATGCCGGCGAACACGAACAGCCCGACGAAGGCCACCAGGATCAGCATGCCGAGGGTGGTCATGCCGCGCTGACCGGGGGCGGCCATCGTGGTCCGCGCGCCCGCGCTCTCGCGGCAAACGTTGCAACTGCCGTAACGAAGGTCTGCCATATCCGCCTCCGGAACCCGCTGGAAAAGCGTTATGTCACGCGATATTACCCGATCGCGCAGTGAACTGCGGCACATTATCGGATTTTGTCGCCGATGCGATTCCAGCGCGGCCACTCGCCCCAGCGCCAGTTCAGCCAGATGCGACTCGCCCGCCCCACCAGGTTCTCCTCCGGCACGCAGCCCACCTGGGGAAAGCGGCTGTCGCGGCTGTTGTCCCGGTTGTCGCCCATCACGAAGTAACAGCCCTCTGGCACCTGGAAGCGGTACACGCCGGACAGGGGGCTGCGCTGGAGCAGAATGAGATGTTCGGTCTCGCCGAGGCGCTCGATGAACAGCTGGCCGGCCTCGCCGTCCTCGTTCCAGCGCTCGACGGGCTCCATCTCCACCGGCTCGCCGTTGATGAACAGACGGTGGTTGCGATAGACGATCTCGTCACCGGGCAGCCCGACCACGCGCTTGATGTAGTTGATGTCCGGGTTCGACGGCAGACGGAACACGGCGATGTCGCCCCGCTCGGGCCGGCCGGTTTCCAGCACTTCGGTGTGCAGCACCGGCAGCCGCAGGCCGTAGGAGAACTTGGAGACGAAAATGAAATCGCCCACCAGCAGCGTGGGCACCATGGAGCTGGAGGGGATGCGGTAGGGCTCGAAGGCGAACGAGCGTATCGCCAGCACGAGGAGCAGCACGGGGAAGAACGAGCGGGAATACTCGACGATCTTCGGCATGGACCCGCCGCCGTCGCCCTCCCCGCTGCGGCGGCCACGCCAGGCGACGGTCCAGACGAGCCAGATCACGCCGGTGACGAGCGTGCCCAGTACCAGCAACAGTGACAGGTCCAATTTCATTTCCGCGTCAGAATCCGGGTGAGCACATTACTTGTCGACCTGGAGTACCGCAAGGAAGGCTTCCTGGGGAATCTCCACCGAGCCGAGCTGCTTCATGCGCCGCTTGCCTTCCTTTTGCTTCTCCAGCAGCTTGCGCTTGCGGCTGACGTCGCCGCCGTAACACTTCGCGGTCACGTTCTTGCGCAGGGCCTTGACCGTGCTGCGCGCGATCACGTGGGAGCCGATGGCCGCCTGTATCGCCACTTCGAACATCTGCCGCGGTATCAGTTCCTTCATCTTCTCGACCAGTTCCCGCCCGCGCGGATAAGCCTTGTCCCGGTGCACGATCACCGACAGCGCATCCACCTTCTCCTTGTTGATCAGGATATCGAGGCGCACCAGGTCGGAGGCCTGGAAGCGGGCGAAGTGGTAGTCGAAGCTGGCGAAGCCGCGGCTGGCCGACTTCAGCCGGTCGAAGAAGTCGAGCACGACCTCCGACATCGGCATCTCGTATTCCAGCGACACCTGGCCGCCGAGGTAGAGCATCTTCGTCTGCACGCCGCGCTTCTCGATGCACAGCTTCATCACGGCGCCGACGTGCTCCTCGGGCACCAGAATGGCGGCGACGATGATCGGCTCGCGGATCTCGGCGATTTCGCCCACCGGCGGCAGCGAGGCCGGGTTGTCCACGCTCAGCACCTCGCCGGTCACCGTCTCCACCTCGTACACCACGGTGGGTGCCGTGGTGATGAGGTCGATGCCGTACTCGCGCTCGAGCCGCTCCTGCACGATCTCCATGTGCAGCATGCCGAGGAAGCCGCAGCGGAAGCCGAAACCGAGCGCCACCGACGTCTCGGGCTCGAAATGCAGCGCGGCGTCGTTCAGCCTGAGCTTCTGCAGCGCCTCGCGGAAGGTTTCGTAGTCGTCCGAGCGGGAGGGGAACAGGCCCGCGAACACCCGCGGCTGCATCTCCCGAAAACCCGGCAGCGGCTTGTCACAGGGACGCTTGTCGATGGTCAGTGTGTCGCCGACGGGGGCGCCGTCGATCTCCTTGATGCTGGAGATGACGAAGCCGACCTCACCGGCCTCCAGGGTCCCGGTGTCCATCATCTTGGGCGTGAACTTGCCGACCCGGTCCACCTGATGGGCCCGGCCGGTCGACATGACCCGGATCTTCTCCCGGCTCGTCAGCGTTCCGTTCACCACCCGCACCAGGCAGACCACGCCCACGTAGTTGTCGAACCAGGAATCGACGATGAGCGCCTGCAGGGGGGCCTCGGTGTCACCCGCCGGCGGCGGTATCCGGGTCACCAGCACGTCCAGCAGCTCGCGCACACCCTCCCCGGTCTTCGCACTGACCCGCACGGCATCGTGCGCCTCCAGGCCGATGATCTCCTCGATCTGGTTGATTACCCGGTCGGGCTCGGCGGCCGGCAGGTCGATCTTGTTCAGCACGGGCACCACTTCCAGCCCCTGGTCGATGGCCGTGTAGCAGTTGGCCACGCTCTGGGCCTCCACCCCCTGGGCCGCGTCCACCACGAGCAGCGCGCCCTCGCAGGCGGCAAGCGAACGGGAGACCTCGTAGGAGAAATCCACGTGCCCGGGCGTATCAATGAAGTTCAGCTCGTACTTCCGACCGTCGGTGGCCACGTAATCCAGCGACACGGTCTGCGCCTTGATCGTGATGCCGCGCTCGCGCTCCAGATCCATCGAGTCGAGCACCTGGGCAGCCATCTCCCGGTCGCTCAGCCCGCCGCAGAGGTGGATGATGCGGTCCGCCAGCGTGGACTTGCCGTGATCGATATGGGCGATGATCGAGAAGTTACGGATGTTCTTCATAAATGCGGAGTCGTCTCTGGACGGCCGCCGGGCCGGTACCCGCAGACCGGAGATGCCCGGCCGCCCGGACACCCGCCGACTGCGGGAAAGCGCGGATTATAAACGGCCCGGCGGTTCGGGGCGGCCGTTTTCCGGCCGCCCTTCGCAGCGGTCCAGGTAGGTGAGCACCCTCGCCCGGTCCAGCCTCGCCTCGCAGAGCACCTCGCCCTCCACTTCGAGGACGGGAACCCGCAGGCCGTAGCGCTCGGCCAGCGCCGGGTCCCGGTCCACGTCGCACAGATGGATGCGTGCGCGGCCCCGCGCGAGCGGCATGAGTTCCTCGATGAGCATCTCGCAGAGATGACAGCCGCGCCGGGTGTAGACGGTCAGCTCAGGCACCGCCGCCGGCCTCCGGGCTTCCTGACGCGAGCAGCCGCGGCTGGCAGCGGCCGTTCACGCCGGCTCGCCGGGATGCGCCGCGGGCAAGCGGCAGCGCTGCCGCGAAGGCAGCCAGCGCGAGCGCGGTCGCGGCGCCGTCGCCGAGCCCCAGGGCCGTGGCCGCCAGACTGCCGGCCAGCAGACCGGACAGCGGAATGCCGTAGACCGCCGCGGCGGCCCCGGCGAGACCCTGCCGATCCAGTGCGACCCGCACGGTGTCCCCCGGCGCCGCCCGCAGCGCGGCCGGCCGGGGCAGGACCAGGCGTCCCCCGCCCGCCCGGGCGGCCGCGAAACCGAAACCGCAGCCCTCGCCGCGGGCACAGCGCGCACAGGAGCCCGCTGCCGCCATGCGCACCGTCACGGTCTGCCCGTCGACGGACTCGACCCGCCCCTCGCGGACCAGCAGCCCGGCGTGCTCACTCACCTTCGGACGCCGTGGCGAGAGAGTTGGCGATCATGCGTACCGTGTGGCCGGGCACCTCGCCGATCACCGTGACCTGGTGGCCGTTCACCACGGTGCCGTAGGCGTAGGCGGCGCCTATGCGCGACGCTCCCTCGAGCTCGCCGGCGGCACTCCGCCCCGCCTCCACGAACACGGAGACGCTGGCGACGCCGTCGGAATAGACGATGTGGGCCACCTCTCCCTCGCTGTCCGGGAAGCGCTCGTTACCCGCCGACACCAGCCGGAAGCCGCTCGGCACTTCCCGCGCCTCGAAGCCCGTGGGGTTGATGCCGCCTCGCCCTTCCGTCTCCTCGGCGTGACGTACCCAGGTGAAACCCTCGATGTCCATGGAGGGACGGAAAGCCGAGGCCGGGATGGGCTTGCCGATGGTGATCTCGGCGAAACGCATCTCCTCGACGATATCGCCGCCGGTGCCGACCACCTGACGCCGCAGCGGCAGGGCCGAGGCCTTGTCCAGCCACAGGCGGTGGCCGAAGCGGAAGTGATCCCGCGGGCGGATGGCGAGCCGCACGGACGGCCTGCCGACCACGCGCTCGTAGTCCTCGATGGCGACATCGTAGCTGCGCGTCAGTGCGTCGGTCTGCACCGCCAGGCGGCCGAACAGGCCCTCCTGATTGATCTGCTGCTCGACCAGCACCATGCGGCTCTCGGGCAGTATGCAGTGTACCTCGTCGCCCGCGCGGATGATCTCCCGGCCGGCGCCGTCCAGGGACTCCAGCTTCTCGCTGACGCGGCCGTCCTCGTAGCTGTGGACGACCCGCAGCGTCTGTACCTGACCGTTGTGAATGCGCACGACGGTGCCGCTGTAGTCGGCCTGCTCCACCGCCACGGACATGCGCTGCAACCACTCCGCCGGCGAGGTCTCCGCGAGCGCCACGCCCCACAGCGCCGTGGCGGCGAGCCCGGCCACGAGGCCACGGCCACGCAATACTGCGCTATCTGGCCGCATCATCCACCGCGTTCTCTGGCGTTCCCGTCCCTGCGTCTTCAGAAGTCACCGTCGAGTTGACCGAGCGGCCGTCAGGCTGCGTGACGATGCGGCTGTGCATCCCGTTACGCATCAGTGTACCAGCCCGCTCGCCGTGGCTGATCATGTAATTGGTGAGCCGCGCCGGCACCGCGTTGAACGGACGCACCGCGACCGGCGCATCCACCGGGACCGTGTAGGCGTAGCCCCCGGTTTCCGCGTCCGCGCCGGCGGCCGGTACGGCCTGCTCCGGTGCGTCTGCCGTGACCGCCTCCGGTCCCGCGACTTCGCCGTTGTTATCCAGCCCCATCAGCGCGGCCACGGCCACAGTTGCGGCCACTGCCGCGCCGGCCACCGGGCGCAGCCAGCGGGCGCGGGCCGGCGGCGCGCCCTCGGCCTCGTAAGTGGTCTCGGCGTCCACGGCGGCCGCAACCCGGCCGGCCAGGTCGCGAGCCGGCAGACGCTCGCCGCGCAGCCCCTGGCCGATGAGCAGGAAACGGCCGGCGGCACTGCGCAGGTCCGCATCGCCCTGCAGTCGGCGCAACAACAGCTCCGCTTCGCCGTCGGGCAGCTCGTCGTCCAGGAAGGCCGACATCTGTTCTCGTAGCTTGTCGTTCATTTCACACCGATATACTTCTGCCGGACGAACCGCCTCAGGAGAGCAGCGGTTCTATCCGTTTGCTGATGGCTTCTCGCGCCCTGAAAATCCGTGACCGTACCGTGCCCACCGGGCATTCCATCGTCTCGGCGATCTCCTCGTAGGTCATGCCTTCCAGCTCGCGCAGGACGATGGCTGTACGCAGATCCTCGGGCAGCTCGCCGATGGCCTCATCGATGGTCCGCTGCACCTCGTCCTTCATCATTACCCCTTCCGGGCTGTCGATGTCCTTCAGACGGGCCTGCATGTCGTATTGTTCCGGGTCCTGCAGATCGAGGTCGTATTCCACGGGCCTGCGCTTCGCCGCGACCAGGTAGTTCTTGGCCGTATTGACGGCGATGCGGTACAGCCACGTGTAGAAGGCGCTGTCGCCGCGGAAACGGGGCAGCGCCCGATAGGCCTTGAGGAATGCCTCCTGGGCCACGTCATTGGCCTCGTCCGGGTCCCGAACATAGCGCATTACCAGGTTCACGATTTTCGTCTGATACTTCAGCACGAGCAGGTTGAAAGCCTGCTTGTCCCCTTCCTGTACCCGCTTCACCAGTGCGGCGTCGCTGCGTTTCGCGCTCATCGGGCGCACTCACGCAGGACGACATCGCGCACTGTCACCGCAATAGACAGGGGGCCGTCTGGAAAGTTCTCGGAATGGGGCATCGGCGAGGGGCGAGACCTTGAAGTGTGATGCGCCGCACGGGACGCAGCGGCGCCGCACAGCGGGAAGCCGGACCACGATGACAGCCACGATTCTAGCAGTTGGGCGAGTTTTCAACCAAAGCGCCGCGGCTGGTGCGCCACAGCACCCGCAGCCGGCGCCAGTCCTCTGCGGCGGAGCCCCGCGGCCGGCGCAGCGGTACCAGCCAGCACCGGCCGTCCTTGCCACCTTTGCCGCCCTTGCCGACACAGCGAAAAACCGCCAGCGCGCCAGAGCGGCCGAACCAGCTGCCTGCATCGAGCTGCACAGGCACCGCCCCTTCCGCCGTGACGAGACACCAACCGGAGCGCGGAGTCCAGCAGACCGCGCCCGGCAGCGGCGCCAGGGCGGCGAGCCGGCGGTGGCAGACGAGCCCGGCGAGGAGCGGCAGCAGGCCGGCGAGGCGCCCGCCGCCGGCGGCAGCGGCGGCCAGGGCCGCGGCGCACAGCGCAGAGGTTGCGGTCACGAATACGCGGAGCCGGTGACTTCCGCGCGGGTCAACGGGCAGAGAAATCGCGAATCTGTCTGACGATGGCGGCAAAATCAGGCTCCGGCTCGGCGCGTCCGAGCAGATAAGCCCAGATTTCCGGATCCTGCAACTCGAGTAAGGCGGCGAAATCCGCCTTCAGGGGGTCGTCCAGATCCGGATACCGATGCTCGAGAAAGCGGCTCAGCAGCACGTCCAGCTCGCGCATGCCCCGTCGGCAGAGCCAGCGCAGCCGCCCCTGCGGCGCGACGGAATCCGTCATGCGGGGCCTGCCGTCAGAGCCGGCGCTCGGCCAGCATCTTCTTGGTCTCGGCGATGGCCTTCGCCGGGTTGAGACCCTTTGGGCAGGTCTGGGTGCAGTTCATGATGGTGTGGCACCGGTACAACCGGAACGGATCCTCGAGTGCGTCCAGACGCTCGCCGGTCGCCTCGTCCCGGCTGTCCACCAGCCAGCGGTAGGCGGCCA
>CAZRSA010000102.1:7708-9276 GCA_964602525.1 uncultured Woeseiaceae bacterium | reverse complement strand
CAGGTGGCGGAACTCTGGTTCAAGCTCACCATCCACGAGCTGGAGGCCGCCATGGCCGCCATCCGCGGCGACGATCTCGCCCGGGCCGCCAAGATCCTGGCGCGGGTGAAGCAGGTGCAGCACCAGCTCTACAGCCAGTGGGACGTGCTGGACACGCTCACCCCCAGCGAGTACGCCGAGTTCCGTCACGTCTTCGGCCAGGCCTCCGGGTTCCAGTCGCCCCAGTACCGCCTGGTGGAGTTCATGCTGGGCAACAAGGATCCCGCCAAGATAAAGGTGTTCGCCCGCCACGAGGAATGGCACCGCCGCCTGCGCGCCGCGCTGGAGGCGCCCTCCATCTTCGACGAGTTCCTGCGCCACCTCGCGCGCATCGGCCTGCCGGTGCCGCGGGACGCGGTGGAGCGGGACTTCACCGAGCCGCGGGAGCCCGACGACCGGGTGGTGGCCGCGCTCAGCGCGATCTACACGCAGCCGGAGCGCTACTGGCAGGCCTATGAGCTCGCCGAGGCGCTGATGGACGTGTCCAACAACTTCCAGTTCTGGCGCTATCACCACCTGAAGACGGTGGAACGGATCATCGGCCACAAGCGCGGCAGCGGCGGTACCTCGGGAGTCAGCTTCCTGAAAAGGGCCCTGGACTACGACTTCTTCCCGGAGCTGATCCGGGTGCGCACGGAGCTCGCCGACCGCACTCAGTAGTGTGGCGCGCCCAGCAGCCGTGCCCGCGCCAGCAGGCGCTCGAGCAGCACGTCCAGCGTGTGTACCTCTTCCTCGCTGAGCCCGTGCAGCAGTTCCCGCTCGAACTTCAGCGCCAGCGGGGCCACTTCGGCGTACACCGCCTCGCCGTCGGCCGACAGGTGCAGTATCGAGCGGCGCCGGTCCTGGTCGGCGAAACGCCGGCTGATGCGGCCGCTCTTGATCAGTTTGCCCACGGCGCGGCTGACTGCCACCTTGTCCATCAGCGTGCGCTCGGCCACCTCGGAGGCCGACAGGCCCGGGTGGCGGCTCAGCACCGCCATGATGCGCCACTCGGGGATCGACAGGCCGAAGCGCTTCGAATAGGCGCCCGCGATGGTCGCGCTCACCGTGTTGGAGAGTATGGACAGGCGGTAGGGGAGGAAGTCCTCGAGTATGAGTTCTCGTTGCTGATCGGCCATGGTCTCCATCCGTCGGGCCGGCATCTCGCCGCACACCGGCCGAGGTTAGCCGCCGCGACCGCCACTGGCCAGCCCGGAGATGTCGCAACGGCGGACCGTCAGGCCAGATGGGGGGCGGCGAGGTATTCCCGGGACTGCATCTCGATCAGCCGGCTCACGGTGCGCTCGAACTCGAAGGCGAGGCGCCGGCCCCGGTAGAGCTCGTCCGGCGGCGCCGCCGCCGACAGGATCAGGTTGACCCGGCGCTCGTAGAACTCGTCCACCAGGGCGATGAAGCGCCTCGCCTGGTTCTCGCTATCCCGGTCGAACACCGGGACGTTCGCCACTATCACCGTGTGATAGCGCCGGGCGATCTCGATGTAGTCGTCCTGGCTGCGCGGCCCGTCGCACAGCTCGGCGAACTCGAACCAG
>CAZRSA010000102.1:0-7608 GCA_964602525.1 uncultured Woeseiaceae bacterium | reverse complement strand
GATGTAGTCGTCCTGGCTGCGCGGCCCGTCGCACAGCTCGGCGAACTCGAACCAGACGACGCCGCCGGCGAGACGCACCGTGCGCACCGGCCGGCCCTCGATGGTGAGGACGCGGCCGCTCTCCTCCCGGCCCGGGGCGATGCGGTGGAAGTAGCGCGCCAGGTTGCGGTCCGCCGCCTCGTCCAGGGGGGCATGGTAGATCTCCGCCTCCTCCAGCACCCGCAGCCGGTAGTCCGTCGCGGCGTCCAGGTGGAACACCCGGCAGTGGCGCTCGATGGCGTCGATGGCCGGCAGGAACTGCTGGCGCTGCAGCCCGTCCCGGTACAGCTCCGCGGGCGGCAGGTTGGAGGTGGCCACCAGGGTGACGCCGCGGCGGAACAGCAGGCGCAGCAGACGGCCCAGGATCATGGCGTCGGCGATGTCGGAGACGAAGAACTCGTCGAAGCACAGCACCCGCGTGCCCGCCGCCATGTCCGCGGCGACCCGGTCCAGCGGGTCCTCCAGGCGCCCGTGACGCTGCAGCGCCTCGTGCACCCGCCGCATCATGCGGTGGAAGTGGATGCGCAGCTTGTCCTCGAAGGGCAGTTCCTCGAAGAACAGGTCCATGAGCAGGGTCTTGCCGCGGCCCACGCCGCCCCAGAGATAGAGTCCGCGCACCGGCTCCACCGGGAAGCGTCCGGGGAAACGGCGGGCGAGGCCGCGGCGAAGCGCCGTGCCGGCGCCGGTGTCGGCGACCAGTTCGTCGTGCAGGCGCTGCAGCTCCGCAACTGCGGCCTCCTGGGCCGGGTCGCGGGTCAGATCCTCCCGGCGCACGCATTCCAGGTAACGGTGGCGGATGGTCATGGCGCCACGGAGCCTACACCGTCCGGCCGTCGTCCTCCACAAGGCTTCGACAGGCGCCGCCTGCGGACGGGATGTTAGAATTGCGGGGATACTTCGCAATCGCATGAGTCGAATGTAGGAGGGCCGTCAGGCCCGATCCATTCAGGCGGGCCTCGGGGCCCGCTCCGATACCAAGAGAGGGGATGACACGTGGAACGCGAATCCATGGAATTCGACGTCGTGATCGTGGGCGCCGGGCCGGCGGGACTGGCCGCGGCCTGCCGGCTGAAGCAGCTGGCAAAGGAGAAGGGCCGCGAGCTCTCCGTCGTCGTCGTGGAGAAGGGCTCGGAGATTGGCGCGCACATCCTTTCGGGCAACGTGTTCGAGCCGAGGGCCCTGGACGAGCTGTTCCCCGACTGGAAGGAGCGTGGCGCGCCGGTGCAGACCGGGGTGATCCGTGACGACATCTACTACATGACCTCGGAGAAGGGCGCCATGAAGGTGCCGGGGCCGTTCGTGCCGGGCCCCATGCACAACGAGGGCAACTACATCATCAGCCTCGGCAGGCTCTGCGTCTGGCTGGCCGAGCAGGCCG
Organism: uncultured Woeseiaceae bacterium; assembly: GCA_964602525.1. Classification (GTDB taxonomy): domain Bacteria; phylum Pseudomonadota; class Gammaproteobacteria; order Steroidobacterales; family Woeseiaceae; genus Lentisalinibacter. Next base: position 6,191 of record CAZRSA010000102.1, on the reverse strand, counting down.
AGGCGCTGGAGGTGGACGTCTTCCCGGGCTTCGCCGCCGCCGAGGTGCTGTACGAGGACGGCAAGGTGGCCGGCGTCATCACCGGCGACATGGGCGTGGACAAGGAGGGCAACCGCAAGGACTCCTTCACGCCGGGTTACGAGCTGCGCGCCCGCTACACGATCTTCGCGGAGGGAGTGCGCGGCAATCTCGGCAAGGAGCTGATGGAGAAGTACCACCTGCGCGCGAATGCCGACCCCCAGCACTACGGCATCGGCCTGAAGGAGGTGTGGGAGATCGACCCGGCGAAGCACGAGGAAGGTCTGGTGGTGCATTCCCTCGGCTGGCCGCTGAGAAACGACACCGAGGGCGGCGGGTTTCTCTACCACGCCGGGAGCAACCAGGTGTATCTGGGCCTGATCATCGCGCTGAACTACTCCAACCCTCACCTGGACCCCTTCGGCGAATTCCAGCGCTGGAAGACCCATCCGAAGATCCGCCGGTACCTGGAGGGCGCCGAGCGCATTTCCTACGGCGCGCGGGCGGTCAACAAGGGCGGACTGCAGTGCCTGCCAAAGACCTGTTTCCCGGGCGGGCTGCTGGTGGGCTGCGATGCCGGCTACCTGAACGGGGTGAAGATCAAGGGTACCCACACGGCGATGAAGACGGGGATGCTCGCCGCAGAATCGGTGTTCGAGGCCTTCGAGGCCGGCGACGAGGGCGGCAGCGAGCTCGTCGCCCACGAGGAGCGCGTGAAGGACTCCTGGGTGTACGAGGAGCTGTACCGGGCGCGCAATTTCGAGCCGTCACAGCACAAGTTCGGCACCTTCTTCGGCTCGGCCTTCACATTCCTGGACCAGAACATCATGCGCGGGCGCATGCCGTTCACCCTGCACAACCGGGTGCCGGACCACGAGGAGCTGAAGCCGGCCGCCGAGTGCCGGAAGATCGACTACCCGAAGCCGGACGGTGTCCTCACCTTCGACCGGCTGTCCTCCGTCTTCCTCTCCAACACCAACCACGAGGAAGACCAGCCGGTGCACCTGCAGCTGAAAGACCCCTCGCTGCCCATCGACCACAACCTGCCCACCTACGACTGCCCGTCCCAGCGCTACTGCCCGGCGGGTGTCTACGAGGTGGTGGAAGAGGAGGGCAGCAAGATCTTCCGCATCAATGCGCAGAACTGCGTGCACTGCAAGACCTGCGACATCAAGGACCCGAAGCAGAACATCCACTGGGTGACGCCGGAAGGCGGCGGCGGTCCGAATTACAGCGGCATGTGACGCCCGCCGGGCGGCGCGTCGGCGCCCTCAGGCGTCCGCCCGCTCCCCGGCGTTCGTCTCGCCGTCGGGCTCGATGTCGACCAGAACGGCCTCGGCCTCCACGAAATCGCCTTCGGCCACGTGGATTCGCTCCACCCGCCCGCCGGTGCCGGCGCGCAGCGTGAACTCCATCTTCATGCCCTCGAGTACGAGCAGCCTGTCGCCTTCCTCCACGCGGCTGCCCTCGCCGACCGCCACCTCCACCACGCGTCCCGGCATGGGTGCGGCCGGGTGGGCATCCGTCTCCGGCATGGCCGATTCGGTGGCCCAGGGATCGGCGATGTCGAACTCCCGGGTCTCCCGGTCCACGGTGACCTGAACCCGGCGTGCCGTGCAGGCGATCTCCACGGCGCGGGATTCGCCGTCGATCTCGGCCACCAGCCCGCGGCAGCCGGTGTCGATCAGCCGCACCCGGTGCCACTCCCCGGCATCGACCCCCGCATCGACCCCCGTATCCACTATGGCCATGGTGAAGGTCTGGGGTCCGCCGCGGGCCGTGATGCGCCGCTCGCCCGCCGCCGTATTGAAGGCAAGGGTGGTGCCGGCGGCGGGGCGACCGCGCCAGGCGTCCGCCGCGGCCCAGGGCGATGCGTCTTCGCCGGCCCGACGCTGCAGGCGGCGCATGACCGCCGCCGCGGCCGTGAGCAGGACGCCGTCCGGCACCGGTGTCGCCCGCGTGAGGTCGGCCAGCTCCCGGTCCACATAGCCGGTGTCGCTGCGCCCTTCCTCGAACGCCGGGGTGCGGGCCAGCCGTCGCAGGAAGGCCAGGTTGTTGCGCGGGCCGAACAGCACGCAGCCGGCCAGCGCGGACTGCAGATGCCGGAGCGCGGAGTCGCGGTCCGGGCCGCTCGCGATGAGTTTGGCGATCAGGGGATCGTAGTAGCGCTCCACGGTGTCGCCGGCCTCGTAGCCGGTGTCCATGCGGACGAGGGGGTCGCGGCGGGGCCAGTCGAACACCTCGATGGCACCCGTGGACGGCAGGAAATCCCGCCCCGGGTCCTCGGCGTAGATGCGCGCCTCGATGGCGTGGCCCCGGCTGGCGATCTCGCCCTGGGCGGCGGGCAGCGGCTCGCCGCTGGCCACCCGGAGCTGCCACTCCACGAGGTCCAGCCCGGTGGTCAGCTCCGTCACCGGGTGCTCCACCTGCAGCCGGGTATTCATCTCCAGGAAATGGAACTGCCCGCGGTCGTCCAGCATGAACTCCACGGTGCCCGCGTTGACGTAGGCCACGGCGCGGCCGGCGGCCAGCGCCGCGCCGTGCAGCGCGTCGCGCTGGTTGCGCGTGAGCCCCGGCGCCGGCGACTCCTCCAGGATCTTCTGCTGGCGCCGCTGCATGGAGCACTCGCGCTCGTACAGGTGCACCAGGTTGCCGTGGCTGTCGCCGAAGATCTGCACCTCGATATGCCGCGGCCGATCGATGAACTTCTCCAGGATGATCTCGTCGTCGCCGAAGGCGGCCTGCGCCTCCCGCCGGGCCGCGGTCCACGCCTCCTCGAGCCCGGCGAGGTCGCGCACCACCCGCATGCCCTTGCCGCCGCCGCCCGCCGAGGGCTTCAGCAGCAGGGGCAGGCCGAGGCTCTGCGCGCAGCGTCGGAGTTCGGCCACGTCGCCTATGCCGGAGACGCCGGGGATCACCGGCACGCCGGCCGCGTCCATGATCTCCTTCGCGGCGCGCTTGGAACCCATGCTGCGGATGGTCTCGGTCTCCGGGCCGATGAAGACCAGGCCCGCCTGCCGCACGGCCGCGGCGAACTCCGCGTTCTCGGCCAGGAAGCCGTAGCCCGGGTGCACGGCCTCGGCGCCGGCGTCCAGCGCGGCCTGCACGATGCGCTGCCCGTCCAGGTAGGACTCCGCGGCCGGCGCCGGGCCGATGGGCAGGCAGGCGTCGGCCATGCGCACGTGGCGCGCGCGGCTGTCGGCCTCGGAATAGACCGCCACGGTGGCGATGCCCAGCCGGCGGCAGGTCTCGATAATGCGGCAGGCAATCTCACCGCGGTTGGCAATCAGGATGCGCTGGAACACGATCTGCCCCTGCTACATCCGGAAGATGCCGTAGCGGCCTTCGCCCGGGTCGGGCGCGCCGGCCGCCACCGCGAGGCCGAGGGCCAGCACCCGGCGGGTGTCCAGCGGGTCGATGATGCCGTCGTCCCACAGCCGTGCCGTCGCGTAGTAGGGGTTGCCCTGGTCCTCGTACTGCTGGCGGATGGAGTCGCGGAAGGCCGCCTCGTCCTCCGCGGGCCATTCCTCGCCGCGGGCCTCGACGCCGTCGCGGCGCACCGTGGCCAGCACGCTGGCGGCCTGGTCGCCGCCCATGACCGAGATGCGCGCGTTCGGCCACATCCACAGGAAACGTCCACCGTAGGCCCTGCCGCACATGGCGTAGTTACCGGCGCCGTAGCTGCCGCCGATGACCACGGTCAGTTTCGGCACGGTGGCGGTGGCCACGGCGTTCACCATTTTCGCGCCGTCCTTGGCGATGCCGGCGTTCTCGTACTTGCGCCCGACCATGAAGCCGGTGATGTTCTGCAGGAACACCAGCGGGATGCGCCGGCGGTTGCACAGTTCGATGAAGTGGGTGGCCTTCAGAGCGGATTCCGAGAACAGGATGCCGTTATTGGCGATGATGCCGACCGGGTAGCCATGGATATCGGCGAAGCCGCAGACGAGCGTCTTGCCGTACAGCGGCTTGAACTCCTGCAGCTCGGAGCGGTCGACGATGCGCCCGATGATCTCGCGCACGTCGTAGGGCTGCTTCAGGTCCGCCGGCACCACCCCGTAGAGTTCGGCCGGATCCAGCAGCGGCGGCGCCGGGGCACGGGGCGGTGCCGTGGCGCGGGCGGGCGCCAGCCGGGCGATGCAGTCCCGGGCGATGGCGAGTGCGTGGTTGTCGTCCTCGGCCAGGTAGTCGGTGACGCCGGAGACCCGGCTGTGCACCTCGCCGCCGCCCAGGTCCTCGGCGTCGACCACCTCGCCGGTGGCGGCCTTCACCAGCGGCGGGCCGCCCAGGAAGATGGTGCCCTGGTTGCGCACGATGATGGCCTCGTCGCTCATTGCGGGCACGTAGGCGCCGCCGGCGGTGCAGGAACCCATTACCACCGCCAGCTGGGGAATGCCCGCCGCGGAGAGGCTCGCCTGGTTGTAGAAGATGCGTCCGAAGTGGTCGCGGTCCGGGAAGACCTCGTCCTGGCGCGGCAGGAAGGCGCCGCCGGAGTCGACGAGATAGACGCAGGGCAGGTGGTTCTCCAGCGCCACCTCCTGGGCGCGCAGATGCTTCTTCACCGTCACGGGGAAGTAGGTGCCGCCCTTCACCGTGGCGTCGTTCGCCACCACCATGACCTCGCGGCCATGCACGCGGCCGATGCCGGTGACGATGCCGGCGGCGGGTGCCGCGCCGTCGTAGAGGCCGTCGGCGGCCAGCGGTGAGAGTTCCAGGAACGGACTGCCCCGGTCGAGCAGGGCGTCGATGCGCTCGCGCACGAGCAGCTTGCCCCGCTCGACGTGCTTCGCACGGGCGCGCTCGCTGCCGCCTAGCGCGGTGGCCGTCAGCTTGCCGCGCAGCTCGTCGACCAGCCCCTGCATGTGGCGCGCGTTCTTCGCGACGCTGCCATCCGCGGGGTCCAGATGGCTCTTCAGGACGGGCACCGGATCAGACCGTCTCGATACCGATGGCCACCGCCTCGCCGCCGCCGATGCACAGCGAGGCGATGCCGCGCCCGCCGCCGCGTTTGCCGAGTGCGTGCAGCAGCGTGACCAGGATGCGCGCGCCGGAGGCGCCGATGGGATGACCCAGGGCGCAGGCGCCGCCGTTGATGTTGACCTGCTCGTGGGCGATGCCCACGTCGTGCATGGCGGCCATCGTGACGCAGGCGAAGGCCTCGTTGATCTCGTACAGGTCCACGTCGTCGGGCGACCAGCCGAGCTCGTCCTGCAGCGCGCGGATGGCGTATACCGGCGAGGTGGTGAACCAGGCGGGGTCCTGGGCATAGCCGCTGTGGCCGGTGATGCGGGCCAGCGGCTCCATGCCACGGCGCTCCGCCTCGGCGGCGCTCATGAGCAGAAGCGTGGCCGCCCCGTCGGAGATGGAGGAGGAACTCGCCGCGGTCACCGTGCCGTCCTTCGCGAAGGCCGGGCGCAGGTCCGGGATCTTCGAGACGTCGGCACGGCCCGGTTCCTCGTCCGTGCCAATAGTGGCCTCGGCCTTGCGCGTCTTCACCGTGACCGGTGCGATCTCGGCGTCGAAGGCGCCGCTGTCGGCCGCCGCCCGGGCGCGTTCCACCGAGGCGATGGCGAAGGCGTCCTGGTCGTCCCGGCTGAAGCCGTACTTCTTCGCCGTCTCCTCGGCGAAGTGGCCCATCATGTTGCCGTCGTAGGGGTTCTGCAGGCCGTCGAAAAACATGTGGTCCAGCACCTGCTGGTGGCCCATGCGGTAGCCGGAACGGGCCTTCGGCATGAGGTAGGGGGAATTGGTCATGGACTCCATGCCACCGGCCATGACCACGCTGGCGGAGCCCGCCCGGATGAGGTCGGCACCGAGCATCACCGTCTTCATGCCGGAGCCGCATACCTTGTTAACCGTGGTACAGCCCACCGATTCCGGCAGGCCGGCGGCCAGCGCCGCCTGCCGCGCGGGGGCCTGGCCGATGCCGGCGGGCAGCACGCAGCCCAGCAGCACCTCGCTGATGTCAGCCGGGTCCAGGCCGCAGTCGGCCAGCGCGGCCCGGCTGGCCGCGGCCGAGAGCTCCGGCGCCTGCGCCGGGGCGAGCGCGCCCTGGAAGGCGCCGATGGGGGTGCGGCGGGCGGCGACGATGACGATGTTGTCCTGGCTCATGGCGATTTCTTCTCCGTTCTTCCCGGGCGGGCGGCTCCCGCGATGGTGGTGCCGTCCGCGGC
>CAZRSA010000101.1:0-9343 GCA_964602525.1 uncultured Woeseiaceae bacterium | reverse complement strand
GAATCCCCGCCTGCCCGTAGGCGTAGTGAACCAGCCCGCTGCAGTCGAAGCCGGCGGGCGTCTGCCCGCCGAAGCGATAGGGTGTGCCTACCTGTCCCAGCGCGACCGCCGCAGCGCGCTCACCGATGGTCTGCTGCCGCGCGGGCGACTCCTGCGGCGCTTCGGCATAACCGGGCGACACTTCCACCGGCTGCCACGAACAGCCGGCCGTTACCAGAGCGATTGCCGGGAGGAGCGGCCGCACGGACGCGCTCCTGATCCTCGATGCCATGTGCACGAGTCGTCGCAAGATGGTCTGCCTCGGCTGTGCCAATGACGAGGATAGCCGGAGATGGCGCAGACGACGAGTGATGCCGGTCTCAGTTAAGACGGCCGGACCCGGGTTCGGACGCCTTTCCAAGTCATCATCGATTGCGGAAATTCGCGCGTCGCATGGTGTCTTCGGGCACGAGAGAATGTCTCGTCTCGTTCCGGGTCAGAATCGGAGCCGGCGTCGGAATCACGGCCAGACATTAGCCGGACGTAATGCCCCGAGATCTCTAAAACATGTATTTACGAGGTATTCTTCACTATATTTCGAGAATATGTTTCCGCAGAAACGCCCTGCGGTGGCGCGGCGTCTTCGTCCCGGCGACGGCCCAGATCCTGTAGTTCCGCCGGTCCGGGACTTGCTGCCGCACCGGGCACACTGAATACTAATCGGCCCTGTCAGGGAAACAAGGCACCGGTCGGCCTCGCGCCTCCGCTTCGCTGGCGGCGGTGCCGTTCTCCCGAATGTCCCGGATCAGCCACTCCGTTTCCCGGATCTCTCGCCGCTGAGCAGCGATGATGCTGTCGGCCAGTTCGCGCACCCGCACGTCGGATATGCGCGCGCGCTCACTGGTCAGAATGGCGATGGAGTGATGGGGGATCATGCCTTCCATGTAGTCCGCATCGTCGACGGTCTCCTGGCTGCGCACGAGCCCGAGCCCGGCAACGAACAGCAATCCGGCGAACCCGAACACCGCCGCATTCATCGCAGCCCTGGGATACATGGCCAGCATCGACATCCCGATCATGGCGAAGAACCGCCTTTAGTTGCCCCGCGGAGCGCTGTGCCCGTTCACGTCGTGATCCCCTCTCGTTGTATTGCGACTATCCGTGTGACCCGTGATCATCCGCGGCAGCTCACACTCCCTAACGCTCCTCCATCTCCCGTTGCCGCATCGGCATGCTGTCGATCAGCTCATAAATATCCGGCATCGCCACGGCCTCGGCACGCGAGAGTTTCACCGTACCGTCCTTGCCGACCAGTCTGAGCGCAAACGAGTCCGTCGGAATGTCGAGGGCTTCACGCACGGCGGCCACCTCTTCGTCCGTCAGGACTCGGTCGCCGGCGGTGGAGGCGGCATCGTTTCGCAGATCGTTTCGCAGGACCACCAGGACCATGTCACGCTCCTCGAACGCCTCTCGCGTCGTCGAAACGGCTTCCAGCTGATCCTGCATTTCCTGGCCGTCCTGGCCGGGCCCGCTGAGCACCAGCGCGCGCTTTCGCCACTTATATGGATCCAGCGCGAACGTCCCTTCGTCGGCAACGGCGCGAATGCTCGCCAGGCGCAGCTCGAAGGCGCCATCCCGCTTGTCGTAGATCATCAGGCCCATGCCGGTGATGGCGCCGGTATCGAGCGGCGGTCCGTCCAGTTCGGCGCCACGGAATCTCGGTACGAAACGCGAGAACGGCACGTTCACGGTCTGCCAATCGCCCGCGACAGTCCCGAAGTCGGCCCAGTAGGCGACCGGCCTGCCGTAGTAGCGAGCGTCGGTGGTCAGGCGCCAGGTGTAGCGGCGGCCGTCGCCGCGTACGCGCAGCCGGATCGCAGCATAGTCCGACAGGTCGAGCCGCAGCGATCCGGTGCGGATCGAGCTGAAACCGCCGCCTCTGGTATTGGTGCGACCCGAAAAGAGCAACTCGCCCGGCTGCAGCTCGAAGCCGCCTTCGCTTCGCCCGCCCATGACGTTGTCGTTCACGACGTACCAGCCGAGATCGGCGCTCCCAGCGCCGAAGTCGGTAATCAGGCGACCGTCGCGGGCGCTTTCTTCAGCGCCGAGTGGGGTTCCTGCAGAGGACATCAGAAGGAGTCCGGCCAGAAAGGCACGGCCGATCACCGGAGGTCCGGAACGAAAGGGAGAGCGATCCGGATCGGAGCAGGCCCACTGCCTGCCAGCCGGTCGCGGTGGAAACGCGTAGTCACTCGGAGAGTTTGCGACGACTCGACTGCATGAGCAAGCAACCAAACGGATCGATGCCCATCTGCAGCCGCATCCGGGCGGTATCGGTTCCCCCCGGAGTTCGACGATCCTCCTGTCCTGAAAACGCTCGACGCCGATTCCGTTATCGGGTCGCTTCGGAGAACGGACCCGCAAAGGTGTCGATGATCCGAGAATCAATCGAAATAATTGCTGTAAACTATTGTATTAATTTTGAAAATTGGTGGGCCGTGTAGGATTCGAACCTACGACCAATTGGTTAAAAGCCAACTGCTCTACCAACTGAGCTAACGGCCCGCCAGGTGGCCGGGGCCCCGGCCGGGAGGCGGCATAATACCGGAACCGGCCGCGATCACAAAGGGGCCGTCAGGCCGGGGTCGGGATCAGTCGTAGTACCGGGTGGGATCGGCGACGCCCGCGTCCTCGAAGCCCTTGCGCCGCAGGCGGCAGGCGTCGCAGACGCCGCAGGCACGGCCCTCGTCGTCGGCCTGGTAGCAGGAGACGGTGAGCGAGTAGTCCACGCCGAGTTCCATGCCGCGGCGGATGATCTCCGCCTTGCTGAGTTCGATGAGCGGCGTCTGGATGCGCACGGCCTTGCCCTCCACCGCCGCCTTGGTCGCCACGTTCGCGAGTTCCTGGAAGGCCATGATGAACGCTGGCCGGCAATCGGGGTAGCCCGAGTAGTCGACGGCGTTCACCCCGATCCAGATGCCGTCGGCCCCGATGACCTCGGCCAGTCCCAGCGCCAGCGACAGGAACACCGTGTTGCGGGCCGGTACGTAGGTGACGGGGATACCCTCCTGGGGTGTCTCGGGCACGCCCAGCGACGGGTCCGTGAGCGCGGAGCCGCCGATGCCGCCGAAGTCCACGCTCATGCTGCGATGGGAGGCGGCACCCAGCGTCTCCGCCTGGCGGGCGGCGGCGTCGAGCTCCGCCGTATGACGCTGGCCGTAGCGCACGCTGAGCGCGTGGCACTCGTAGTTGGCATCCCGGGCGATGGCGAGCGTGGTCGCCGAGTCGAGTCCGCCGGAGAGGAGGACCACGGCCTTGCCCGCGCTCGCGCCCATCAGCGGCCGGGCACGTCGCCCCAGAGCACCTTGTGCAGCTGGAGTTGCAGCCGGACGGGAGCACGCGCCGCGAGGATCCAGTCCGCGAGTTCGCCCGGCTCCACCTCGCCCCAGGACGGCGACAGGAAGACCGGGCAGCGCCCGGCAAGAGCGTGGCGTTCGATGCGCTCGAGCGCCCAGTCGAAGTCCCGCCGGTCGCAGATCACGAACTTCACCTGGTCGCGGGGCGCCAGCAGCGCGACGTTCTCCCAGAGGTTGCGCTTCGCCTCCCCGGAGCCCGGCGTCTTGATGTCCAGCACCCGGGAAACCCGCTCGTCCACGACGGCGATGTCGAGCGCGCCGCTGGTCTCCAGGGAAACCTCGTAGCCGGCATCGCAGAGCGCGCTCAGCAGGCCGAGGCAGTTGGGCTGGGCCAGCGGCTCCCCGCCGGTGACACAAATGTGGCGGGCCGGCCACTCGCCCACCCGCTCGATGATCTCGTCGTAGCCCCACCAGTCGCCGCCGGTGAACGCGTAGGCCGTGTCGCAGTAGCGGCAGCGCAGCGGACAGCCGGTCAGCCGCACGAACACGGTGGGCACCCCGGCAGTGAGCCCCTCGCCCTGCAGCGAGAAGAAAATCTCGGTCAGACGCAGCCGCCCGGCAACGGGCAGCTCGTCCCGGACTGTGGCGGTCACGGCCATGAGCGGTGCGTCAGCGGTTCTCCGTCTCCATGCGCTCGAGGCGCTGGATCGCCAGACGCGCCGCCGTGAGATCCGGGTATTCGGAGCGCACGCGGTTGAGCGCGTTGCGCGCCGCCTCCCAGCGCTGGAGTTCGTAGTTGCAGTAGCCGATCTTCAGCAGCGCGTCCGGCACCTTGCCCGAGCGGGGGTACTCCGACACCACCTTCTCGAACGCCGGCAGGGCCTCCTTGAACTGCTGGGTGACGTAGTAGGACTCTGCCAGCCAGTACTGGGCGTTGTCGGCGAGCTCGCTGTCCGGATAGGTCTTCAGGAACTCCTGGAAGGCGGTGGCCGCCTCCTCGTAGCGGCCGTCCTTCAGCAGCTCGAAGGCCGCCTGGTAGTTGTCGCGGTCGGAACCGGAGGGCATGGGCAGCTGGCCCGGCGCCAGGCGTCCCTGGCCGCCGGCGGAGGACTGCTCCAGGCGCTGCAGCCGCTGATCGAGATCCACGTAGAGATCCCGCTGCCGGCTGGCCGTGGACTCGGCCTCGTGGGCCAGCTCCTCGATCATGCCGCGCAGCTCGGCCTGTTCCGCCTGCAGTGTGTCAACCCGGGTGACCAGCTGCACCAGACTGTCGTTCTGCACCACACGCTCGACGGACGCCAGGCGCCGCTCGAGTTCCTGGAGCTTCAGCAGCACCGGATCCTCTTCCGGCGGCACGGTGGCGCACGCCGAAACCAGCACGGTGAGTGCGACGGCGGCGGCGACTCTCTTGAATCTGCTCATTGGCTTGGAGTCCTGGTATTCCCTGTCAGTCCTGGTAGACGATCTCGACGCGGCGGTTCTGCGCATACGCCGCCTCGGTGCTGCCGCGCGCCGCGGGCCGCTCCTCGCCGTAGCTCACGGTGGTAATCTGACCCGCCGATGCGCCCTGGATCAGGAGTATGCGGCGCACGGCCTGGGCACGGCGCTCGCCGAGGCCGATGTTGTACTCCCGCGAGCCCCGCTCGTCCGCATGGCCTTCCAGGCGCACCTCCAGGCGCGGATTGGCGGCCAGGTTGCGCGCGTGAGCACCCAGGACGTCGGTGAACTGCGGCTGCACCTCGCTGCTGTCGAACTCGAAGTAAACCACCAGGTCGTCCAGCAACGCGCGGGTCTCCTGATCCAGCCGGTCGTCCGGGATGGCGCTGCCGGCCCGGTCAGCGCTGCCGCCGGCACCGGCACTGCTCGCCCCCGCCGCGGAGCCCGGCGGTACGTCGTCCACGGTTTCCGTGGCGGGAAGCGTGTTGGAGCGGCCACCGCAGGCGCTGACGGTGAGCGCGAGTACGGCCACGGCCAGGATTCGGTTCGTATTCATCTCTCTTCCTCGTGTGAACAGCGGCCGTATTCATGGCCGCTCGAACATAAAAATCAACAGATTGCAGGCATTAGCCAGAGTTTACCTAAAAATCCTGCCGGAACGGCGACCACACCGGCTCGCGCACGTCGCCGCCACTGGAGGCCAGACGCTGCTTTACCGTGCCGTCGACGGAAACCGTGGCCAGTACGCCCCGGTCGCCCTGCCGGGTAGCATAAATGAGCGTGGCCCCGTTGGGCGCGAAGTCCGGCGATTCGTCCAGCCTGCCATCCGACAGCACCTGGAACAGATCGTTCTCCAGGTCGTGCACGGCGATGCGGTAATTGCCCCGGTCGTCGTGCACCACCGCCAGCTTGCTGCCGTCCGGCGAAATCCTCGGCCGCGCATTATAGCGGCCCTCGAACGTCACCCGGGCGGCGGCGCCGCCCTCGACGTTCACCTGGTAGATCTGCGGCCCGCCGCTGCGGTCCGAAGTGAAGTAGATCGACTCGCCGTCGGGCGCCCAGGCCGCCTCGGTATCGATGGCGGGATTGGTGGTGAGTCGGCGCTTCTGGCCCGTGGCCACCGTCATCACCCAGATGTCCGGATTGCCGTCGGCGCCGGACAGCGTCAGCGCGATCCGCCGACCGTCCGGCGACCACACCGGCGCGCCGTTGATACCCTCCTCCCGGGAGAGCCGCTGGCGGTTGCCCGTCCTGAGCGTCTGCACCCACACCGCGGAACGATTGCCCTCGAAGGACACATAGGCGATGCGTCTGCCATCCGGCGACCAGGTGGGCGACATGAGCGGCTGTGCCGACTCCACGATGGTGTACTGATTGGCCCCGTCCGCATCCGAGACGATCAGCCGATAGACGCGCTGGTCCGGGTCTTCTCCCTCGGCCGTGATGTAGGCGATGCGGGTGGAAAATACGCCGGGAATGCCGGTGATCTCCTCGTAGATCATGTCGGCGGCGCGGTGGGCCGCCAGGCGCAGACCGCGCTTGGAGGCGGGCATGCGGTAACCCACCAGCTGCTCGCCGCGCAGGACGTCGAAGAGCTGGAACTGCAGGGTGTAGTCGTCCTCGGCCTCGCGGACGAGGCGACCCACGACGATGAGGTCGGTGTCGACCATGCGCCAGTCGTCGAAGTCGATCTCCACGCCGCGGGTGGGGCGCGACAGCATATCGCGCCGCTCCAGCGGCTCGAAGCGCCCGCTGCGCGCGAGATCGGCACCGATCACGGCCGCGACGTCCAGCGGCGCCTCGTCGGAACCGTCCCAGCCGAAGGGCACAACGGCCACGGGCACGGCCTGGCCGGCGCCCTGGGTGATCTCGATGGTCAGCTCGGCCCGTGCCACTCCGGCGCAGGCGAGCAGCGCGACCAGAATCAGCGCTCGTTTCATTTCGGTTTGTGCTCCAAGCGAGGGGCGGCCGCCCTGGGCGGCCGCCGTGGCCACTATTGTTCAGGTCTGAACATGAATCGCAAGTTGCGCTCGAACAGGCTGCGGTCCGGCGGCGGCGGCAGCGGCGACGACTTCATCACCGCGGCCTCGATGGAGCGGCGCACGGTCTCGTCGGCGTTGCACTCGCCGAAGCGTACGTTGACGATGTCGCGGCTGGGCAGCTGGGTCAATAATACCTCGCACTCGATGCCCGAGCGCGCCGTCGCCGGCTTGACCCAGTTGCGTTCCACCGTCTGGCGGATCACAGCGATGTACTGGTCCAGCAGCCCCGACTCCACCGCGCTGCGACGCTGCTCCTCCGCCTGCATCAGGCGCTGCAGTTCCGCCTCGCGTTCGGCCTGCCTGCGCGCCTCCTCGGCCTCCCGCCGCTTGCGCTCTTCCTCCAGACGCCGGCGCTCCTCTTCCTGGCGGCGCCGCTCGGCCTCTTCCTTCTGGCGCTGGATCTCGGCGAGCCTGGCCTCCTCGGCCTCCCGTTCGCGCCGCAGCTGTTCCAGCCGTTCGCGCTCCTCGCGGGCCGCCTTCTCCTCGGCCGCCTTGCGCGCGGCTTCCTCCTCCAGGCGCTGCTGCTCGAGCCTGCGCTGACGTTCGGCCTCCGCCGCCTGTTGCTCGGCGCGCTCCCGTTCCCGGCGGGCTTCCGCGAGCCGCGCCTGCTCCTGTTCGCGCTCGCGCCGCGCGGCCTCGGCCTGCTCGCGCAGCCGCTGCTCTTCCGCCTCGCGCTCCCGTCGCGCCTGCTCCTCCGCCGCCTCCAGCTCGCGCATCTGCTCCTGGATGGCCGCCTCGTCGACCACGGTGGCCTGCAGGGCCACCTGCTGCGGCGGAGTGTGCGGCCGGTGGAAATCGACGCCCACGACCAGCGCTGCCAGCACGGCGGCGTGCAGCAGCAGCGATACCGTCAGCGGGATCAGGTTCTCGCGCAAAATCCGGCCTTGCCTCTCCTCAGTCGCCAGGAATCTCGTCCAGCGGGTCCGTGATGAAGCCCACCTTCTCCGCACCGCCCTGCTGCAGCAGGACCATGGCGTTCACCACCCGGCCGTAGGCCACGGCCTGATCGGCCTTCACCAGCACCGGCGTCTCCGGCCGCCGCCGCAGCACGGCGGCGGTGCGGGCGATCACGGTGCGCGCATCCAGCGGCACGCCCTCTTCGTCGCCGGCATTGAGATACAGGTTGCCTTCCTGATCGACCGAGAGCACCAGCGGGAGTTCATCCTGGGTGAGTTCCGGGTCCAGCGGCTCGGCCGCGGCTTTCGGCAGTTCCACCTCGATGCCCTGGGTCAGCAGAGGCGCCGTGACCATGAAGATGATCAGCAGCACCAGCATGACGTCGATGTAGGGCACCACGTTGATCTCGCCCATGAGGCGCCGGTTCTTCGGCATGACTACTGCCCCCCCTTGGCCGCCCGGTGCGCGTGGCGCTCCAGGATGGTCAGGAACTCCTCGACGAAGGTCTCGTAGCGGCTCTCCAGCCGGCCCACCTTGTCGGCGTAGCGGTTGTAGAAGATCACCGCCGGGATGGCGGCGAACAGGCCCATGGCCGTCGCGATGAGCGCCTCGGCGATGCCGGGCGCCACCGCAGTCAGCGTCGCCGTCTGCGTGCCGGCGCCGAGCGCGCTGAAGGAGTTCATGATGCCCCACACCGTGCCGAACAGGCCCACATAGGGGCTGGTGGAACCGATGGTGGCGAGATTGGCCAGGCCCTGTTCCAGGCGCTCCACCTCCCGGGTCTGGGTCACGCGCATGCCCCGGCGGGCGCCCTCCACCAGCTTGTCGGCAGACACGCCGTCCTGGCCGCGCAGCCGGCGGAACTCGCGGAAACCGGCCTCGAAGATGCCGGCCATGCCCTGGGGGCTGCCACTCTGGCGGGTGAGGTCCTGGTACATCGAGGACAGGTCGCCCCCGGACCAGAAAGTGGCCTCCAACTCGTCGGCGATATCCACCGCGCTGGCGATGGTACGCCGCTTCTTGAAGATGATGAACCAGGAGAAGATCGAGGCCGCGACCAGCATGACCATGACCGCCTGTACGACGATACTCGCCTCGAGGATGAGTTGCAGAAAGGAGAAGTCGGTAGTCATCCGGTGGAAACCTCCAGCAGTACCCGGGGCAGGCGGGCCGGGCGATAGGAATCGGCGGTGATGCAGGCGGCCCGGGTCGTCCCCGTGCACAGCAGCTCGCCGTCGGCGCCGCCGCGGCGAATCTCCTGGGTCATCTGGAAACTGGCCCGGGCAATCCCTTCCAGCTCCACACTCACCCAGAGTTCATCGTTGAAGCGCGCCGGCACCAGAAACCGGGCGCCGGTATCGACCACCACGAACAGCCGGTTGTCTTCAGCGCGCAGCCGGTCCTGCTCGATGCCGCGGGCGCGCAGCCACTCCGTTCGCGCACGCTCCATGTATTTGAAGTAATTGGCGAAATACACCAGCCCCTGGGCGTCGGTGTCCTCGTAATAGACCCGGACGGGCCAGTGGAACGCACCGTCGGCGTGGGCCTTTTCCGTCACCATGCAGGAACTCCCGGGACTAATCGAACAGCGGCAGGTCGGACGGCACTTCCGAGGCGGGCGCCGGCAGACCG
>CAZRSA010000100.1:0-9613 GCA_964602525.1 uncultured Woeseiaceae bacterium | reverse complement strand
GCATGCGCTGCTGCAGCTCGCGCCCCTCCTCGCCCAGCTCGCCGAAACCGGCGGTAATCACGATGGCCGCGCGGGCGCCGGCCTTGCCGAGGGCGTCGACGATGCCCGGCACTGTGTCCGGCGGCGTGGCGATCACGCCGAGGTCCGGCGCCTCCGGTAGCTCGGCGACGCTCGGCCACACCGGCTGATCCAGGATGCGGTCCCGCTGCGGGTTGACGAAGCGCACCGGCCCCTCGAAGCCCGCATCCAGGAGATTGCGGGCGATCACGTGGCCGATCTTGCCTTTCTCGCCGCTGGCGCCGATCAGCGCGACGGAACGGGGCTCGAACAGATAGTCCAGATTGCGGATGGTCACGGCTACGTCCTGAAGCCATGGGGTGGCACCAATGGTAACCGCTCGGCGGCAGGAAATCCGATGCCTCACGGGTAGGCGCAACTGCGTATTGATGTTGTCGCAAATCGGCCGGACGATGGAGGCGTCAAGGGAGATGACGAATGTCCTGGCCCGTCATCGAAAAGCGGCTCGAAGGGCGGCAGCGGCCGCCAAACGTCACGGACTACGATGCAGAGCGCCAGATCTTTTCCTGGTGCGAGGCGTGCGACACGCTGGCAGGCCTGCCCGGCGGCGGCGTCAACATCGCCTACGAATGCCTGGACCGGCACGTGGCCGAGGGCGAGGGCGAGCGCACGGCACTGCGTTTCATCGGGCGTGACTGGCAGCGCACCAACTACAGCTACGCCGAACTCTGCGACCTGAGCCACCGCTTTGCGGCCGGTCTCGACGCGCTGGGTGTGCGCCGCGGCGACGCGGTGTTCTCGCTGCTCGGCCGCTGCCCGGAACTCTACGTCACGGTGCTCGGCACCCTGCAGGGCGGCCGGGTCTTCTGCCCGCTGTTCTCCGCCTTCGGCCCGGAGCCGGTGCATTCCCGCCTCAGCCGCGGCAACGGCCGTGTGCTGGTCACCACCGAACGGCTCTACCGGTCCAAGGTCGCCCCCGTCCGCGACGAGCTGCCGGACCTCGAGCACGTCATCCTGATCGACGCCGGCGACGAGGCGCCGGAGGGCACCACGCCCCTCGCCGCCGTCATGCCGGAAGCCCCAGGCGACCACCGCACCGAGCTGACCGACGCCGACGAAGTGGCCCTGCTGCACTTCACCAGCGGCACCACCGGGCCGCCCAAGGGCGCGCTGCACGTGCACGGCGCCGTCGCCGCCCATCACGTGACCGGCCACTACGCCCTCGACTTCCACCCGGGCGACGTCTACTGGTGCACGGCGGACCCGGGCTGGGTGACCGGCATCTCCTACGGGGTCATCTCGCCGCTGACCAACGGCGTCACCGTCATCGTGGACGAGGAGGAGCTGGAGCCGGCACGGTGGTACCGCATCATCGAGGAAGAGCGGGTCGCCGTCTGGTACACGGCACCCACGGCCATCCGCATCCTCATGCGCTACGGCGAGGAGCCGATGCAGGGCCGGGATCTCTCCTCGCTGCGTCATCTCGCCAGCGTGGGCGAGCCACTGAACCCGGAGGCCGTCGTCTGGAGCCGGGACACCTTCGGCACCCCCTTCCACGACAACTGGTGGCAGACCGAGACCGGCGGCATCATGATCGCCAATCTTCCGTGCCTGGACATCCGCCCCGGCTCCATGGGGATGCCGTTGCCGGGCATCGAGGCGGCCATCGTGCGCCGGGATGAAGCCGGCGGCGTCACCGTCGTCGAGGAAGCGGACACCGAGGGCGAGCTGGCGCTGCGCAAGGGCTGGCCCTCCATGTTCCGCGGCTATCTCGGCCAGCGCGAGCGCTACGAGCGCTGCTTCGCCGACGGCTGGTATCTCAGCGGCGACCTGGCCCGGCAGGATGCGGACGGCTACTTCTGGTTCGTGGGCCGCGGCGACGACGTCATCAAGTCCGCGGGCCACCTCATCAGCCCGTTCGAGGTGGAGAGCGCGCTGATGGAGCACCCCGCCGTCTCCGAGGCAGCGGTGATTGGTGTTCCGGACGAGATCGCCATGGAGACGGTGAAGGCCTTCGTGCGCCTCGCACCAGGCCGGGAGGCCGACGACGCGCTGGTGCGCGAGGTGCTCGGCTTCGCCCGCAAGCGCCTCGGCGCCGCCGTAGCGCCCCGCTCCATCGAGGTGAAGGACACGATCCCGAAGACCCGCAGCGGCAAGATCATGCGCCGTCTGCTGAAAGCCCGCGAACTGGGCCTGCCCGAAGGCGACACCTCCACGCTGGAAACCAATGACTGAGCCGGGCACCGAAGCCGCGAACGGCACGGGCGCGCCCACCCGGGAGGAGGCGCTGGCCCTGCTGCGGGAAATGATCCGCATCCGACGCTTCGAGGAGCGGGCAGCCGAGCTCTACACCGAGACCAGGATTCGCGGCTTCCTTCATCTCTACGACGGCGAGGAGGCCGTCGCCGTCGGCGTGATGCCGAATCTGCGCGACGAAGACGCCATCGTCGCGACCTACCGGGAACACGGCCACGCCATCGCCCGGGGCGTTTCCATGGACGGGGTGATGGCGGAACTCTACGGCCTCCGGGAAGGCGTCAGCCGCGGCCGCGGCGGTTCCATGCATCTGTACAGCGCGGAGGAGCGGCTCTACGGCGGCAACGCCATCGTCGGCGGCGGCCTGCCGCTGGCGGTCGGGCTCGGTCTCGCCGACCGCCTGCGCAGGCGCGACTCCGTCACCGCCTGCTTCTTCGGCGAGGGCGCGGTGGCCGAGGGCGAGTTCCACGAGTCCATGAACCTGGCCGCCCTGTGGCAGCTGCCCGTGCTGTTCATCTGCGAGAACAACCTCTACGCCATGGGCACGGCACTCGAGCGCTCCGAGTCTCAGCAGGACATCACGGCGAAGGCCGCCTGCTACGGCCTGCCGGCGGAGACCGTGGACGGGATGGACGTCGAGGCCGTCCTCGCCGCCTCCCGCGCGGCCGCCGACCACGTCCGCTCCGGCGAGGGCCCATACTTCCTGGAATGCCGCACCTACCGCTTCCGGCCCCACTCCATGTTCGACCCCCAGCTCTACCGGGACAAATCCGAGGTGGAGAGCTGGCGGGAGCGCTGCCCCATCGCCACCTATACGGCGAAGCTGAGCGAGCGCGGCCACCTGGACGCCGCCACGCTGGAGCGCATCGAGAATGAGGCGGCGAAGGAGGTGGAGGCCGCCGTGGCCTTCGCCGAACGGGGTACGCCGGAGCCGGTGGAGCAGCTGGCCGATGACGTCTACGCGAGCCTCTGAGCGGTGCATGCGCAGCGGTGAACGGGAAGCCATGAACGAGACGCGGAAAATCACCTACCGGGAGGCCGTCCGCGAGGCCCTCTGTGAGGCGCTGCTGGCCGACGACCGGGTGTTCCTGATGGGCGAGGACGTGGGCCGCTACGGCGGCTGCTACGCGGTCAGCAAGGGCCTGCTGGAGGAATTCGGCGAAGAGCGCATCCGCGACACGCCGCTGTCGGAGTCCGCCTTCGTCGGCGCCGGCATCGGTGCCGCACTCGGCGGCATGCGGCCCATCGTCGAGATCATGACCGTCAACTTCAGCCTGCTGGCGCTGGACCAGATCGTGAACAACGCGGCCACCATCCGCCACATGTCCGGCGGGCAGTTCGAGATTCCGCTGGTGATCCGCATGGCCACCGGCGCCGGCCGCCAGCTGGCCGCCCAGCATTCCCACAGTCTCGAAGGCTGGTACGCCCACATCCCGGGACTTCGCATCGTCACGCCGGCCACGCTGGAGGACGCACGCGGCATGCTGGCCACGGCACTCGCCTGCCCGGACCCCGTGCTGATCTTCGAGAACGCGAGCCTCTACAACCGGGAGGGCGAGATCCCCGCCGACGCCGGCGCCACGGACATCGACCGGGCAGCCGTCCGGCGGCAGGGCGACGACGTCACCCTTATCACCTACGGCGGCAGCCTGTACAAGACGCTGGAGGCCGCCGACACTCTGGCGGGGCAGGGGCTCGAGGCCACCGTGGTCGATCTGCGCACCCTGCGGCCCCTGGACGACGAAACCATCTTGGCCGCCGTGCGGCGCACCCGCCGGGCGGTGGTCGTGGACGAAGGCTGGCGCACCGGCAGCCTGGCCGCCGAGGTGGGCATGCGCATCATGGAACAGGCCTTCTTCGACCTGGATGCGCCCGTCGCGCGGGTCTGCTCCGAGGAAGTGCCCATCCCCTATCCCAAGCACCTGGAGGACGCCGCCATCCCCCAGCCGGAGAAGATCGTCGCGGCGGCGCGGAGGTTGACGGGCAATGGGTGAGTTCCGCATGCCGTCTCTGGGCGCGGACATGGAGAAGGGCGTGCTGACGTCCTGGGAGGTCTCTCCCGGCGACGAGATCCGGCGCGGCGACGTCATCGCCGTGGTGGAGACGGACAAGGGCGCCATCGACGTCGAGTGCCACGAGACCGGCACGGTGCGGCAGTTCCTGGTGGAGCCCGGCACCGAGGCCGCGGTGGGCACGCCGCTGGCGGTCATCGACGTACCGGGTGAGGAGCCGGCGGGCGGTGCGCCGTCGGGAGACCAGGGATGGGACACCACTCCGGAACGGGCGGGACCGGCGGAAGAGCCGGAACGGGCAGAATCGCCGACCGCCGCGGAAGAAAGCGAGCCGCAGCGCGCAGCCGGGGGAGGCCCTGCGGAGGCGCCGTCGTCCCGCCGCGTCCGCATCTCCCCCGCCGCGCGCCGCCGCGCGGACGAACTCGGCATCGACCCGGCCGCCGTTATCGGCACCGGCATGCAGGGCAGCGTGACGGTGGAGGACGTCGAGCAGGCGGCGGGCGGCACCGGGACCCGCCGGGACGCCTCGGGCGCCGAATCCATGCGCCGGGCCATCGCCGGCGCGATGAGCCTGGCGAACCGCGAGATACCCCACTACTACCTCGGCAGCACCATCGACTTCGAGGCCGCGGCCGGGTGGCTGGACGACTATAACGAGGGCAAGGCGCCGGAAGAGCAGGTGATCCTGCCGGCGCTGCTGCTGAAGGCGGTCGCCGTCTCCGTACTCGAGGTGCCGGAGCTGAACGGGCGCTGGAGGGACGGCGCCTTCACGCCGTCCGGGTCGGTGGACCTGGGGGTGGCCATCGCGCTGCGCCATGGCGCCGGCCTGGTCGCGCCGGCAATCGCCGCGGCGGAGACCCTGCCGGTCACCGAACTCATGCGCCACTTCCGGGAACTGGTCATGCGCGCACGCACGGGCCGGCTGCGCAGCTCCGAGGTCAGCGGCGGCACCATCACCGTGACCAGCCTGGGCGACCGCTGCGTGGACTGGGTGTATCCCGTCATCCAGCCTCCCCAGGTGGCCATGATAGGCTTCGGTCAGATGACGAGACGCCCCTGGGTGGAAGGCGAGGCCGTGGTGGCCCGCCGGGTGATCACGGCGACCCTGGCCGGCGATCACAGGGTGAGTGACGGGCGCCGGGGCGCCCTGTTCCTGGAGAAGCTCGCCGCACGCCTGCAGGCGCCGGAGCAGCTATGAACGAGACGGAACTCCGTGAGAAGATCCTCGAGGTGCTGACCGGTATCGCGCCGGAGGCCGCCGAGGTGGATCTGGATCCCCGGGTGGGTTTCCGCGATCAGCTCGACTTCGACTCCATGGACTTTCTGAACTTCGCCATCGGCCTGCACGAGGAATTGGGCGTGGACATCCCGCCCCGGGATTACCCCCGGCTCGCCACCATGGCCAGCGCCGTCGACTACCTGAAGGCCCGCCTGGGCGAGTAGTACCCCCGCCCGATATACTCTGCCCGGCAACCGAGGAGCCCCCAATGGTCCCCTTCCTTTCCCTGTGCGCCCGCGACGTCATGACTCCCGACCCGGTCACGGTGGATCCCTCACTGACCCTCGCGGAACTGCGCGAGCGCTTCGAGGAGACCCACCTCGGCTCCTTCCCCGTGGTGGCCAACGACGTGCTGCTGGGCATGGTCAGTGAGTTCGACCTGCTGGAGGCCTGCCTGCTGAAGCCCTCGTCCATGATCCCGCACTTCGACGAGATCCTGGCCATGCCCGTGAGCGCCGTCATGACGAAGGACTGCATCAGCGTTTCCCCCGAGGAGGCACTCAGCCACGTGCTGGAGAAGATGGTGCCGGGACGGCTGAAGAGCCTGCCCGTGGTTGAGGGCGACCGGGTGGTGGGAATCATCGCGCGCACGGACCTGCTCGCCGGGCTGCACGAAAGGGTGAAGGAGTCCGGCGGGGACGGCTGAAGCCTGCAGCGGGTCAGGCGTTCATCAGCAGCAGCGCGGCCATCAGCAGCACGACGGCCAGCGCCTGCAGCCCCACCCGCTCCCACATGAACTTCTCGGCGTGGGTCTCGTCGTACTCGCCGCCGCGGCCCATGGAGCGCAGCCCCAGTACCAGCGTTACCACGACGGCCAAAAGCGCGACGAACACGATCAGGTTGACAAGGCTCATCGACCCCTCCTGCGGCAGCATTGTGGAATCACCAGGATCAGGCTAGGCGCGCCCGGGGGCCGATGGCAATTCCGGCATCTACTGACCCGGAGCCTCTGCGGTAACCAGGAGATCGGCCACCAGCGGCAGATGATCCGACGCGCGCCGCGCCGTCGGCGTCTTCACCGCCCGCAGCTCCGCGACTACGTCACCCGGCGTCACGTAGATCCGGTCCAGCGCGAACAGGGGTGCGCCTGCCGGGAAGGTGCACGGCAGCGGTGCCGGGCCGAGCACGGCAGGCAGGATTCGGTTGCCGGCTGCGCCGGGCCGCCACTCGTTGATGTCGCCGGCGAGCACCCGGACGTCGGCGTCGGCGCGCGCCAGCTCGGGCCACAGGAGGTCCAGCTGCCGCCTGCGCTCTCCGGCTCGCAGCCCCAGGTGGGTGACGAACAGCCGCAGCTTCCGGCCGGCCACGAGGAAGTCCGCCTCAATCGCTCCGCGGGGCTCCCGCGAATCCACAGACAGATCGTGCAGGCGATGCGCCACCGCGGCCTCCCGTGCGAGCAGCAGGTTGCCGTAATGCGCATCGCCCCTGTACAGGGTGGCGCCGCGGTGGGCGTGCATGGTCAGGCGCTCGGCCAGGTAGTCCGTGACGGTCCCGTCCCGGTAAGGCCGGTCCTCCACCTCCTGCAGGGCGATGAAATCGGCGCCCAGCTCCTCCAGCACGTCGGCGATGCGCTCCGGTGCGAAGCGCCGGTCCCGACCGATGCAGGCATGCACGTTGTAGCTGACGACGCGGACCGGGCGACCCGTCATCGCTTCCTGCGCTGCTGCAGGACGCGCAGGCCGATGAGGGCGATGCCCGCCGCGGCGATCACCGCCAGCACCCAGGGCTCGAACACCGGCTCGCCGGCCAGCGCCGCCCGGGCCCGGTCGACGCTGAAGCAGATCAACACGGTCCCCGGCCCCATGCCGATGAGGGTGCCCAGCAGGAAGTCCCTCAGTTTCACCCGGGAGGCGCCGGCCAGCAGGTTGATGACGGTGAAGGGCGCGATGGGGATGAGCCGCAGTCCGGCCAGCGACCAGGGATCCGACGAGCGCCCCAGCGCCTTCATGCGCACGGTGACGGCTCGCGGGACGCGACCCTCCACGGCGTTACCCAGACGGCGGCCGATGGCGTGGTTCACCACGGTGGCGGTCAGCGTGCCGGCGATGGCGGACGCCGAAGCCACCCAGGGACCGAACAGCAGCGCGCAGAGCGCGATCATGCCGGTGACCGGCGCCACCACCAGGCTGCCGGCCACGAACGCGGGGATCACCGCCAGGGGCGCCAGCGGATGGGCGGCGGTGCAGCGCAGCGTCTCGAGCAGCGCCATGGGGTCGAAGCCGTCGCCGGCGGTACGCGCCTGCCAGATGGCGAGCCCGCCCACGAGGGCGATCAGGAGCGCCAGGAATCCCCAGCCGACGGAGGGGTGGGTCAGCAGTTCCAGGTAACGGCGCGCAGCGCTCGCCTCCGATCTGGACGGCTCGCCTTGCCCGTCTTCGCGCGGCGTCGTGACCTCCTCCACCAGTTCGTCCCAGGCCTGCTCGACGGGCCGTTCCAGATCGGCGATCCGCGCGATGGGCTTCAGCATGCCGTCGATGTCGCTGCCGTCGGTTGCCAGCGGCTCGAGGCGACGCTCCCCGCCGAATCTGTCGAGGGTGGCCAGCAGGCCCCGTTCGGCGATACTCGCGGCCACGGCTTCCTGCTCTGCGCCGCAGTGCTCGGCCAGCAGATCGGCCCGGAGCGCCGCCGGGGACGCGCCGGAGTCGTCCTCTGCCACCAGATCGCATTCGCTGTCGAGGCCCATCGAGCGCCGGCTGAGATTGGCGGAGCCGATGCGCGCCCAGCGCTCGTCAACCACCATCACCTTGCCGTGCACGTTGATGCAGGTATCGCCGAGTTCATCGAATACCGGCGAGACGATGCGCAGGCGGCCGTGCCGGTCGCTGTCCCTGAGACGCTGCAGCGCCTGATTGCGCAGCACGTCCATGGTGGCCTGCTCGAGCCAGCCCGAGGTCTCGCCGGGCAGCACCAGGACCACCTCGGGGCCATCGTCTTCCTGCAGGCGTTCACACAGGGCGCGGGTGACCGTGTCCGAGGTGTAGTACTGGTTCTCGATGTAGATGGAGGATTCGGCGGCGGCGATCATGTCCAGGAACAGCTGCTCCACCTCCCGGATGATGTCGCTGCCGTCCTTCGCCGCCCAGGTGCGCGCGAGGCCCACCGGTATGTCTTCGGCGTGGACGGGAACGTCTTTCGGCCAGAGGGCGTCGACGCTCGAGGTAGCGTCCTCCGGCGGCGCCGGCAGCGACTCGCCCGTGACGTTCTTCCAGCGGAAGGAGCCGAGGTCGCGCAGATGGCGGGCCGGCTTGCCGGTCACCAGCGCCTGCACGTCGTGGAAGGGCCGGTAGCTGCCGCCGGCCTCGTTCACCCGGCGCGGGTCGTCCGCCGCGTGTGCCCGGGTATCCCAGCGGCTCTTCGTGATGTCGAAACCGCCCGTGAACGCCAGCCGGCCGTCGATGACGATGAACTTCTGGTGCTGGCTCGCGCCGGTGGCGTGCTCGCCGTCCAGCTGGAAATGCAGCCGGTCGTGGTCGTCCCAGCCGAACTGGGCGGCCGGCAGGAGCTGGCGCTCCAGCATGTAGACCATGGCGAAGTCCCAGGAGAGGACGTAGATGCGGAGTTGATCGTTGCGCTCGGCCAGCGACTGCAGCGTTTCCGCGAGGGGGCTCGGATACAGCGGGTGGTCCTCGTCGCGGATCAGCTCGATGCGGCTGTCGATGTCCCAGCCGACGATCAGGATCTCGCGCTCGGCCGCCTCCATGCTCTCGCGCACGGCGCGGAAGTAGTCCTCGCCGTCGATCAGCCAGGCGAAGCGCTCGGCGCGTGCGGTCCGCCACACGTTCTCGCCGGGCGAGAACAGGCTCCCGGCACGGGCGTCGGCGGCTTCGTCGTCACCCTCGGTCATCCGGGCACTATAGCGCAGAGCCCGCGGGCGCGGCCGGGCGGCGTCCTGCCGGGGCGGCAGGCTTCGTTCAGGACGCCTTTTCGAGGCCGAGTTCCTCGCTGGTCCAGGCGGAGACCGAGCCCAGGTAGAGATCCACGTGTTCGAAGCCGTCGCGGCGCATCACGCTGGCCGCCACGGTGGCGCGGCTGCCGCTGCCGCACATCA
>CAZRSA010000099.1:0-9624 GCA_964602525.1 uncultured Woeseiaceae bacterium | reverse complement strand
ACCGTCGGCCTCTGCCGGCTGCACCAGCTGGTGCGCGAGATGAGCCCGGGCTTCATGGGCAACGGCAACGGCGCCGAGGTGAAGCGCGCGCTGCTGGCGCCCGTGCCCGGCGAGCAGCATACCTTCGGACTGCTGATGGTGACCGAGTTCTTCCGGCGCGAGGGCTGGGACGTCTGGGGCGGCCCCTCGGCGAGCCACAGCGACGTGCTGCAGGTGGTGAACGCCGAGAAGTTCAACGTGATCGGATTCTCCGTGAGCTGCAACGACCGGCTGGACGAACTGACAGAATGGATCCAGACGATTCGCAATCACTCCCGCAACCCGGAAATCGGCGTGCTCGTCGGCGGCCGGGTGTTCATCGATAACCCGGAGCTCGTGCGCGACGTCGGCGCCGATGCGACGGCGCTGGACGGGCGCCAGGCCGCTTTCCAGGCTACGGAACTGCCCCGCCAACTGAAGAGGCACTAGTGACAAACCCGCATCAGTTAAGCGCCTCCGCCAACCGGCACTCGGCCATATCGAAGGCCTTCCGGACGGCGAAGCAAACGCTGGACCAGCTGACCGCAGACACCATCGCCACCCTTATCGCAGCCAGCGCGGACATAGCGCTGGTGATCGACCGGAAAGGCATCATCGTCGACCTGTCCCTCGGGGGCAGCGACCTGCCGCCGGAGCTGGGGGACCACTGGCTCGGCAAGCCCTGGCTCGAGACCGTCGCACTGGACAGCCGGCCCAAGGTGGAGGCGCTGCTGGAAGACGCCGCCCGGGGCGAGCCGCCGCGCTGGCGCCACGTCAATCACCTGACCCGGGACGGCCGCAACATACCGGTGCGCTACTGCACGGTGCGGCTGCGCAAGGAAGGCAACATCGTCGCGGTCGGCCGGGACCTGCAGGCCATCGCGAATCTGCAGCAGCGCCTCGTCGATGCCCAGCAGTCGGTGGAACGGGACTACTGGAGCCTGCGCCAGCTGGAGACCCGCTACCGTTTCCTTTTCCAGACGGCTTCCGAGGCGGTGCTGATCGTCGACGCCGCGAGCCAGAAGATCCTGGAGGCGAATCCGGTGGCCGAGAAGCTGCTGGGCGACCGGGGCAAGCGGGTGATCGGCCGGCCGCTGGCCGACGCGTTCGCGAAGGAGAGCGCAGCCCCCGTCCACGACTTCCTGGCCGAGGTGCGCGCGGCGGGGCGCGCCGAGGACATCCAGGCGAAGCTGCCCGACAGCCGTCGCCTCGCCGTCCGCGCCGCGCTGCTGCGCCAGGAGAGCGGCTCGCTGCTGCTCGTCCGCCTGCACCCGGTGGACCGGACTGAGGCGGATTCCAGCCTCTCCGAGACGAAGCGTCAGCTCGCCAGCATCGTCGAGAGCGCGCCGGACGGCATCGTGGTAACCGGCCAGGACGGCCGCATCGTCAGCGCGAACGCGGCTTTCCTGGAACTCGCCCAGCTCGCCGGTGAAGACGAGGCCAAGGGCGAGTCGCTGGACCAGTGGCTCGGGCGGCCGGGGGTGGACCTGAACGTACTCATCGCGAACGTGCGTCAGCACGGCTCCGTGCGCCTGTTCTCCACCTCCGTGCAGGGCAACTACGGCACCGTCACCGAGGTCGAGATATCGGCCGTCGCCATCCGCAGCGAGGACCGGCTGCGCTTCGGTTTCGTGATTCGGGACGTGGGCCCGCGGCTGGCCACCGACAACCAGACCATGCAGGCGCTGCCGCGCTCGGTGGAGCAGCTGAAGGACCTGGTCGGCCGGGTACCGCTGAAGGAACTGGTGCGTGAGTCCACCGATCTGATCGAGAAGCTCTGCATCGAGGCCGCCCTGGACCTGACCGACGACAACCGGGCGTCCGCCGCGGAACTCCTGGGCCTGAGCCGCCAGAGCCTGTACGTGAAGCTCCGGCGCTACGGGCTGGGCGACCTCGGGCCCGACCCCGAGGCCTGAAGCATGGGCGGACAGGCTACCGGCAGCGTGCAGGCGCCGGCCCCCGCCCCGGGAGCCGTACTGGAGCTCCTGAAACCCATCACCTGGTTCCCGCCGATGTGGGCCTTCATGTGCGGCGTCGTCTCCTCCGGCGTCGCGCTGTCCGGTAACTGGCTGGTGATCGGCGCCGGCATCGCGCTGGCAGGCCCGCTGGTCTGCGCGACCAGTCAGGCCGCGAACGACTGGTTCGACCGTCACGTGGACGCCATCAACGAGCCGGGTCGGCCGATCCCGTCCGGGCGTATCCCCGGCCGCTGGGGGCTGTACATCGCCATCGCCTGGACGGCGCTGTCGCTGGCGCTGGCGGCGGCTCTCGGCACGTGGGTGTTCGGCGCGGCCGTGGCCGGTCTGATGCTGGCCTGGGTCTACAGCGCGCCGCCGCTGCGCCTGAAGCAGAACGGCTGGTGGGGCAACACGGCGGTGGCGGCCTGCTACGAAGGGCTGCCCTGGATCACCGGCGCGGCCGTCATGATCGGCGGCGCCATGCCCGACTGGCGCGTGTTCGTGCTGGCGGCGCTCTACAGCGCCGGCGCCCACGGCATCATGACCCTGAACGACTTCAAGTCCGTGGAAGGCGACCTGCGCATGGGCGTGGGCTCCATCCCGGCGCGCATCGGCCCCGAGCGGGCGGCGGTACTGGCCTGCGTCACCATGGCGCTGCCGCAGGTCGCCGTCATCGCGTTCCTGTGGTCCTGGGGCCTCGTGCCGTGGGCCCTCGGTGTGGCCGGCGTACTCGCGAGCCAGCTGGCCCTGATGCCGCGGCTGCTGAAAGACCCCCGCGGCAAGGCCGCGTGGTACAACGGCACGGGCATCACCCTGTACGTGTCCGGCATGATGATCAGCGCATTCGGCCTGCGCGCCCTGGAGACGGCGTCGTGAACCCGCTGGGCTGGTTGGGCATCTTCCGCGTCGGCCTGGTGCAGACCGCGCTCGGCGCCATCGTGGTGCTCACAACCTCCACGCTGAACCGGGTCATGGTGGTCGAGCTGGGCCTCGCCGCCATGCTGCCCGGCGCCCTGGTGGCCATGCACTACGCCGTGCAGGTGTCCCGGCCGCGGCTGGGCTACGGCTCCGACCTGGGCGGCCGCCGTACGCCCTGGATCATCGGCGGCATGGCGGTGCTGGGCGTCGGCGGCATCACGGCCGCCTGCGCCACGGCCTGGATGGCCACCGACCCGCTGGCCGGCACGGCACTGGCGGTGCTCGCCTTCCTGCTGATCGGCATCGGCGTCGGTGCTGCCGGCACCTCGCTGCTGGTACTGCTGGCGAAACGGGTCACGCCGGAACGCCGCGCGCCGGCGGCCACCACGGTCTGGCTGATGATGATCGCCGGGTTCGCCGTCACGGCCGGGCTCGCGGGTCATTTCCTGGATCCCTTCTCCCTCGCGCGGCTGGTCACCGTCACCAGCGTGGTCTGCGGGGCGGCCTTCCTGCTGACCCTGGTCGCCATCTACGGCGTCGAGGGACACGGCGCGCCTGAGGCTACGGATGCAGGCGCCGCCGGCGGACAGGAACCGGGGCCGCCGTTCCGCCACGCGCTCGCCGAGGTCTGGTCCGAATCCCGTGCTCGCCGGTTCTCCATCTTCGTGTTCGTCTCCATGCTGGCCTACAGCGGCCAGGAGCTGATCGTCGAGCCCTTCGCCGGCACGGTCTTCGGCCTGACACCGGGACAGTCCACCCAGCTCGCGGGAGTGCAGAACACCGGCATGCTCGTCGGCATGATCCTGGTTGCGATCGGCGCCCGGCGTTACGGCACCCTGAACGGCTGGACCATCGGCGGCTGCATCGCCTCCGCCGTGGCACTGGTGGCCCTGGCGGCCGGCGGCTTCTTCGCCGACGAGTGGCCGCTGCAGGCCAGCATATTCGCCCTCGGCATGGCCAACGGGGCCTTCGCCGTCGCCGCCATCGGCTCGATGATGGCCCTGGTAGCCGCTGGCCGGGAGCGCCGTGAGGGCGTTCGCATGGGGCTGTGGGGCGCCGCTCAGGCGGTGGCCTTCGGGGCCGGCGGTTTTCTCGGCACCATGGGCGTCGACATCATGCGCGCGCTGGTGAGCATGCCCGCCGTCGCCTATGGCACGGTGTTCGTCAGCCAGGCGGTGATGTTCCTGGCAGCGACCGTGCTGGCGGCACGGGTGGGACACACGGCAGCGGCACGCGACACCGCGCCGCCCCCGGCCGGGCCGGTACGGCTGGCCGCGGAGACGGGCAGACAATGACAAGGGGAAGCGAAATGGAAGAATTCGAAGTAGTGGTCGTCGGCGGCGGACCCGCCGGTGCCACGGCCGCCGCCACCCTCGCCCGCCAGGGCCGCAGCGTGCTGCTGCTGGACCGGGAAGGCCGCATCAAACCCTGCGGCGGCGCCATTCCGCCGCGGCTGATCCGGGACTTCGAGATACCGGACGCGCTGCTGGTGGCCAAGGTGGACTCCGCCCGGATGGTCGCGCCCTCGGGCCGCAGCGTCGACATGCCCATCGAGGGCGGCTACGTCGGCATGGTGGACCGGGAGGAGTTCGACGAGTGGCTGCGCGAACGGGCGGCTGCCGCGGGCGCCGACCGGCGTCAGGGCTCGTTCAGCGAGATCACCCGGGACGCCGACGGCACCGCCGTAGTGCACTACCGTTCCCGGGACGACGGCCGCGAGGCGCCACCGCGGGCGGTGCGCGCGGGCGCCGTGATCGGCGCCGACGGCGCCAACTCCCGAGTGGCCAAACAGATGGTGCCGGGCGGCGATGCCATCCCCTATGTCGCGGCCTACCACGAGATCATCCGCTCGCCCGCCCAGGGGCACGGCGACTTCGACGGCAAACGCTGCGACGTGTATTACCAGGGGCAGCTGTCGCCGGACTTCTATGCCTGGATCTTCCCGCACGGCGAGCACACCAGCGTCGGCGTCGGCAGCGCCAACAAGGGCTTCTCGCTGCGCGGCGCGGTGGCCGACCTGCGTGCCGCCACCGGCATGAGCGACTGCGAGACCGTGCGCCGGGAGGGCGCGCCCATCCCGCTGAAGCCGCTGAAGCGCTGGGACAACGGCCGCGACGTGGTGCTCGCCGGCGATGCAGCCGGCATCGTGGCCCCGGCCTCCGGCGAGGGCATCTACTACGCCATGGTGGGCGGGCAGTATGCCGCCGAAGCGGTGGACGAGTGCCTCGCCACCGGCAAGGCGAAGGCCCTGAAGAGGGCGCGCAAACGGTTCCTGAAAGAACACGGCCGGGTGTTCCAGGTACTCGGTCTGCTGCAGCGCTTCTGGTACTCCTCGGACAAGCGCCGTGAGCGCTTCGTCAGCATCTGCGAGGACCCCGACGTGCAGCGCCTCACGTGGGAGGCGTACATGAACAAGCGCCTCGTGCGCGCCAAACCCGTCGCCCACGTGCGCATCTTCTTCAAGGACCTCGCCCACCTGCTGGGTATCGTGTCGCCGTGAGCCGCCGGGCCATACGCCCGCTGCCAATCGTCGTCGCCGCGCTGGCCGTCCTGGCCATGGGTGCCGGCGGCGGTCTGCTGACCGACCTGGGCCCCTGGTACCAGAGTCTGGTGCAGCCGGAGTGGAAGCCGCCGGACATCGCCTTCGGCCCCGTCTGGACCACCATCTTCGTGCTCGCCGCCATCGGCGGCGTGCTGGCCTGGTCGGCCGCGGAGAGCATCGCCGACCGGCGCCTCATCCTGACGCTGTTCGGCGTGAACGCCGTCCTGAACCTCGGCTGGAGCGCACTGTTCTTTCAGCTGAAGCGCCCGGACTGGGCGCTGGCGGAACTGGTGCTGCTGTGGCTGTCGATCCTGGCGCTGATCGTCGGGCTGAAGCGGCTGTCGCTGGCCGCCTCCCTGCTCGTCGTCCCCTACCTCGCCTGGGTGACCTTCGCCGGCGTCCTGAACTACGCCATCGTGCGACTCAACTAGGGCGGCGTCCCCTCAGCCGAAGCCCTGATAGACCACGAGCGCGCCCAGATAGCCCAGCGCGGTCATGTAGGACCAGGCGAACACGGGCCAGCGCCAGGTGTTGGTCTCGCGGCGGATCACGGCGAGGGTTGCCGCGCACTGCAGGCACCAGGCGTAGAACACCAGCAGGCCCAGCACCATCGGCAGCGTGAACACCGGGCTGCCGTCGGGCCAAGTCGCGGCGCTCAGCCGCTCGGACAGCCTCTCCTCGTCCGCTTCCGCCCCGACGGCATAGATGGTGCCCAGGACCGCCACCACCACCTCCCGGGCCGGGAACCCGGCCAGTACGGCGGCGGAGACCCGCCAGTCCCAGCCGAGGGGATGGAAGACGGGTGCGATGGCCTCGCCGGCCCGCCCGAGCCAGCTCTGTGCCAGCTGGGCGGCCGCGGCCTCGTTCTCTATCCGGCGCAGCTGCTCGCGGAGCACCTCCCCTTCGTAGAGGGCTGCGGCCTCGGCGGCGGCACGCCCGGCAGACTGCTCCACCGCCTCGGAGCGGGGGAAATAGGCCAGCGCCCAGATGATCACGGCGACGGCGAAGATCACGGTGCCCGCCCGCTTCAGGAACACCCGTGCCCGGTCGAGCAGCTTTATCGCCACCGTGCGGACATTGGGATAACGGAACTCGGGCAAGGTCAGCATGAACGTGGGACGCTCGCCGCGCAGCGCTGAGCGCTTCAGCAGGAGCGCGGTACCGACGCCGCCCAGGATGCTGAGCATGTACAGACCGAACAGCACCAGGCCCTGCAGGTTCAGGGGCCCGACACCCCGGTCGGGCACGAAGGCGGCGATCAGCAGCGCGTAGACGGGCAGCCGGGCCGAGCAGGTCATGAACGGCGCGGCCAGGATGGTGGCGATGCGGTCGCGGCGGTTCGGGATCACCCTGGTCGCCATGATCGCGGGCACCGCACAGGCGAACCCGGACAGCAGCGGGATCACCGAATGACCGGAGAGCCCGACGCTGCGCATCGCCCGGTCCACCAGGAAGGCGGCCCGCGCGAGGTAACCGGTGTCCTCCATGAGTATCAGGAACAGGAACAGGATCATGATCTGGGGCAGGAAGATGACCACGCTGCCCACGCCGGCGATGACGCCGTCGACCAGGAAGCTGGTCAGCATGCCCTCCGGCATCCGGGCGGCCAGGAAGTTGCCGGCGCCGCTGACGGCGGCATCGATGAGATCCATCATCGGCGTGGCCCAGGCGAACCCCGCCTGGAACACCACCGCCATGGACAGGATGAACAGCCCGGTGGCCGGCCAGGGGCGGCTGAACCAGGCGGCAACGCGCGCGCCCTGGCGCTCGATGGCCGAGCCCTGCTGCTGGACTTCCGCCAGGGCCTCGCGGATCCATCGGTAACGCTCCCGGGCCTCCACGGCACGGGGCGGCTCCTCGCCGAAGAGCGCGCGTCGGGCTTCGGCCAGCGCCTCGCGTCCGCCGTCGTCCAGGTTGCGCTGCCGCCAGGCGACGGTGGCCGGATCGTCGTCGATGAGTGCGCGCTCGATGTCGACGGTGCCGGTGTCGGGCGGGAGGCCCGGCAGCTCGTCGCGCAGGCGTTCGGCCATGCCGCGCAGGGCCGGCCAGAAGTCCGCCTTGTCCGGCGGCGCTGCATCCGGCAGCTCCGTGAGCCGGCGCTTCAGTTCGGCAAAGCCCCTGCCCGTGGTCGCCACCACCGGCACGATGGGGACACCGCCCAGCTTGCGGGACAGGGCGTCCACGTCGATATGGGTGCCGTTGCGGCGAGCAATGTCGGTCATCGTCAGCGCAACCAGCAGGGGACGCTGCAGCTCGATCAGCTGCTGAAGGAAATACAGGCCCTGGTAGAGCTGGGTGGCATCGACCACCGCAAGGATGCCGTCCGGCGGCGGCGTGCCCGGCATGCGCCCCAGCAGCACGTCCACGGCGATGCGCTCGTCCGCCGAGTAGGGGCTCATGGCGTAGGTGCCGGGCAGATCGATCAGCTCGAAGTCGGCCTCGGGCAGGGAGGCCCGGCCCGATTTCTTCTCCACGGTGACGCCCGGGTAGTTGCCCGTGTGCTGGCGCATGCCGGTCAGGCGGTTGAAGACCGTGCTCTTGCCGGCGTTCGGATTGCCCACCAGCGCGATCGTGCCCGCCGCCCGGCGGGTCATCACGACTGACGAGAGTGGAACCGCTATTTCCCGGTTATCGCTCATTTCCTTCCAGGTGCTCGACCCGGAATCGCCTGGCCTGATCCTGGCGCAGGGAAATGGACGTCCCGTGCAGGCGGAACTCGAGAGGGTCACCGCCGAGGGAGCGATGGAGGAAGGTGAGTTCCGCGCCCTCCACCAGTCCCAGCATCATGAGCCGCTGGACACCCGGGTCGGAGGGGTCGACCGACGAGATGCGGACACGATCGCCGCTTTTCAGATCCTTGAGAGTCATTTCAGCGTTCTGATTCAAAGCCGAATGATAATCGTTTGCGCGGTGCCTGGCCATTGCGGCACGCGCGTATCCCGGCGGCAGCTGCCGGCTGTTGGAGAGATGACCGGCCCGCCCGGCGGGTGGCGGGTGCCGTCCGTCCCGGCGCGGCGGGACGGCCGACACCGCCGGCGCTCAGCTGCCCGTCTTCTTCGCGGTCGACTTCCTGGCGGAGGTCTTCCTCGCGGCGGTTTTCCGGCGGGTCGTCTTCTTCTTTGCCGTCTTTTTCCCGGCCGTCTTCTTCTTGGTTGTCTTCTTCGTGGCCGCCTTCTTCTTCACCGTCTTCTTCTTCGCCGCCTTCTTGCCTGCGGTCTTGCCGCCAGTCTTCTTACGCTTCGTTTTCGTCTTCTTCTTTTTCTTCTTGCTGCGGGTCACCCTCTCGAGCTGCTTCTCGACCTGATCGATCGCCTTGTCGATACGCAGTGCATGAGTCAGATGCTTGCGCGCCGAGTTCAGGTCGTCGCGCACCAGACCGAGGTCCTTGCGCATATCGGCGGCTTCTTCCCGCGCCTCGCTGACGGTCTTCTTCAGATTCTCGATCTGCTCGTTCAGCTCCTTGCGCGCTTTCTCGCTGGTGGTTCTGGCGAGCTTCTCCGCCTTGCTCTGCATGTCCTTGCGGGCTTTCTCCACGCGCTTGTTCGCCTTCTTGATCTCGCGCATCAGACGGTCACGTTCACGCCCCAGGCGCTTCGTGGCCGATTCGGCCGCCTTGCGGAATTCCTTCTTGGCGTCCTGCAGCGCCCGGTGCTGGTTCCTGACTTCTTCGATCATGGTCCTACTCCATCAACGACACTGGCCATGGGCCGCCTCCCGGCCCTCGCTGTAGTCCTCCGTATGGATGCTACCCCTCGCCGCGGCGGTCGGTTATCCGCAAATACCGGGGGCCGCGGACCGCGCCGCCGCCCCGGCAATCTCAGGCCGTGCCCGCAGCCGGTACCGGCCGGGATTCCGCACCCGCCGGACGACCGCCGTTACCGATCAGGAAACGTGCCAGGGCAGGCAACAGTACCAGTGCGCCCAACATGTTCCAGAGGAACATGAAGGTGAGCATCAGCCCCATGTCGGCCTGGAACTTGATGGGAGAGAAGATCCAGGTGGCCACGCCCACGGCCAGCGTGATGCCGGTGAAGGCCACGGCCTGGCCGGTGGTCTGCAGCGTCCTGTCGTAGGCGGCCTTCAGGCTGAGCCCGTCCCGCAGGTGGGAATCAAGCCGACTGTAGATGTAGATCCCGTAGTCCACGCCGATACCGACGCCCAGCGCGATCACGGGCAGGGTCGCCACCT
>CAZRSA010000098.1:0-9757 GCA_964602525.1 uncultured Woeseiaceae bacterium | reverse complement strand
AGGCGGTGCGCAACTACCGCAAGGGCCAGGAAGTCGAGGCCATGGTGCTCGCCATTGATCCGGAGCGCGAGCGCATCTCGCTGGGCATCAAGCAGCTGGACCAGGATCCGTTCTCGTCCTGGCTGGCGCAGAATCCGAAGGGCAGCATCGTCAGGGGCACGGTCACGGAAGTGGACGCCCGCGGCGCCGAGGTGGACCTCGGCGGAGGCATCACCGGCTATCTCCGCGCCTCGGAGCTGGCGCGGGGCCGGGTGGAAGACGCCCGCACGGTGCTCAAGACCGGCGAAGAGGTGGAGGCCAAGTTCACGGCGGTGGACCGCAAGAACCGCAGCGTGCAGCTCTCCATCAAGGCCAAGGAGGCCCACGAGGAGCAGGAAGCGGTCGAGAGCTACAAGTCCGAATCGGGCGGCAGTGCCAGCGGCACCACGCTCGGCGAGCTGCTGAAGGAGCAGATCTCCTCGGGCAATTCCGACTGACAGGGGACCGTGGGCACCCGGGCGGACGGCGCCCGGGTGCCTGCGGACAGGGGGAGCCGCGCCGCTGCGCGGTCAGAGAGAAGCGAACGCATCTATGACCAAGTCTGAACTGATCGAGATCATCGCCAGGAAGCAGAAGCACCTGCCGGCGAAGGACGTGGAGCTGGCGGTCAAGCATCTGCTGGAGATCATGAGCGATGCGCTGGCCCGCGGCGACCGGATCGAGATCCGCGGTTTCGGCAGCTTCTCCCTGCATTACCGTCCGCCGCGCATGGGCCGAAACCCGAAGACGGGCGAGGCGGTGGCGCTGTCCGGCAAGCACGTTCCTCATTTCAAGCCGGGCAAGGACCTGCGCGAGCGAGTAAACGCCAGCCGTCATCTGCCCATCAAAAACTGACCGGCACCGGCCGGGAAGAACTGACCGGCGCCGGCCGGGCTTACCAATCCGCAGCCATCTGCACTAGACTCGGCCGGGGGGCCTCCTTCCGGGTTCCGCTGTTGATTCAGGTGCCGATATGCTGCGCAAGATTGCGACTCTCGTCCTCGTCATCGCCCTGCTGGCGGCGATCATCGTCTTCACCTGGCTGAACACCGAGGAGGTCACTCTCGACCTGGCGTTCACGACGGTCGAAACCCAAATTGCGGTCGCTTTCACCATCACCTTCGCCCTGGGCTGGCTCTTCGGCCTGTTCAGCGCCGGCTTCTTCGTCCTGAAATCGGTGGCCGAGCGCCGGCGGCTGCGCAAGAACCTGGCAGCCGCGGAGGAGGAGGTGAGCAAGCTGCGCAGCCTGCCGCTGCAAGATGCTGCCGAGTAATCAGGCATTTCTGCTCGCCGGACTCTTCCTGCTGATCGCGGCAGCCGGCTGGCTGTTCGGGCGTTTCGGCGAGAGCAGCCGCGAGCGCGAGGAGAACGGCGGCAATCTCAGCAGCGACTACCTGAAGGGGCTGAACTTCCTGCTGAACGAGCAGACGGACCAGGCGCTGGACCTGTTCCTGAAGGTCGTCCGCGTGGACGACGACACGCTCGAAACCCACTTCGCCCTCGGCAGTCTCTTCCGCCGCCGCGGCGAGGTGGACCGGGCGATACGCATCCATCAGAACATCATCGCGCGGCCGAATCTTCCGGTCGAGCAGCGCGACGAGGCCATGAATGCGCTGGCCCGCGACTACCTGCGGGCCGGCCTGCTGGACCGGGCCGAGAAGATGTTCGAGACCCTTACCGACAAACCGGCCTACCGGGAGGAGGCGCTGCTCGCGCTCTGCGGCATCTACGAGCAGGAGCACGAGTGGGAGAAGGCCATCGCCGCCGGCGAGCGGCTGGAGGCGAGCCGCGGCACCGTGAGCCGGCGGGTCCCGCACTACTATTGCGAGCTGGCCGAGCAGGCCATGGAGCGCGGCGAGTGGCAGCGGGCCCGTAACCTGCTGCGCAAGGCCCGCAGCCGGCGCCGGCCCACCGTGCGCGGCGCGCTGGACCGCGCGCATATCGCGCGCGAGCAGGGCGACACGCGCACCGCGCTCCGGCTGTACCGGAGGACCATCGAGGAGCATCCGGATTTCCTCGTGGAAGTCCTGCCGCGCATGGCCGACCTGCTGCAGGGCGCCGGGCGCGGCGGCGAGCTGCAGCAGGAGATCGAGGCCCTGATACGGCGTGATACCGACTGCCGCAACGCCATCGCCTACAGCGCCGTACTGCACGACCTGCGCGGAGCGGTGATCGACGACTGCGTGGAGCACTACATCCTGACCGAGCCCACGCTGGCCGCATTCGTCGCCGGCCAGGAGCTGGCGGCGGCGGGCAGCGAGGCCCGCACCGAAGCCATCGCGCGCATCCGCGAGGGCCTGGCGCTGCTGGCCCGGCGCTCGCCGCGCTATCGCTGCAAGGAATGCGGTTTCTCCAGCATGCAGCTGCTCTGGCAATGTCCGAGCTGCAAGGCGTGGGAGACCCAGCGGCCCGCCGAGCAGGTCCGCTTCGACTCCCTTCTGCGGCAGGGCGAAGTCTCCCGCCTGTCGGCCTGACGGCGTCTCGCGGTCTCCAAATTAGGCGCTTCGCACAGATTGAGCCGCGGCTGCCGCGGCGGCGCGGCGGCATGATGCTCCGGTGTGCGGGCGCGGGGACAGCGCCCGCGGAACAGCAACCGGAGGAACAGTGCAATGATGAGGAGAACCCCCTGGATCACGGCGGTGCTCGCAGGACTGCTGGCGCCGCTGGCCGCCGTCTCGGGTCCCGTCAACGTCAACACGGCGGACGCGGAGACCATCGCGGCGGAACTGGACGGTATCGGCATCGCCCGGGCCCGGGCCATCGTCGCCTACCGGCAGGCGAACGGACCGTTTCGCAGCGCCGACGACCTGCTGTCGGTGAAGGGCGTGGGCGAGCGCATCCTGGCCGCCAACCGGGACAACATCCGCCTCGCGGACGCGGCGCCGGGCAGCGAATAGTCCGGTCGGCCCGACGCGCTCCCCGCCGCCGGCGGGGAGCGCATGGCCAACCCCGTATGCGCTCGCTAAACTGGTCGGTATACCGAACCAGAGGAGCGCGACATTGAGCAAACCGGTAAAGACAGCCGTCTTCCCCGTGGCCGGCCGGGGCACCCGTTTCCTGCCCGCCACCAAGTCGATCCCGAAGGAGATGCTGCCGGTCGTCGACAAGCCGCTGATCCAATATGCGGTGGAAGAGGCCATCGCGGCGGGCGCCACCAAGCTCGTGTTCGTCACGGGCAGCACCAAGCGGGCGATCGAGGACCACTTCGACGTCGATCCGGAGCTCGAGCGCGCCCTCGCCGAATCCGGCAAGGAGGGGTTGCTGGCACTTGTACGCGATACGCTCCCGGCCGGCGTGGACTGCGTCTTCATCCGCCAGGGCATCCCGCACGGCCTGGGCCACGCCGTGCTCTGCGCGCGGCCGGCTGTAGGCGACGAGCCGTTCTTCGTCCACCTCGCCGACGACCTCATCGACTCCGAGGTGCCCTGTCTGAAGCAGATGGCGGCGGAATACGCCGAGCATGACGGCAGCGTCCTCGCCGTCCAGGAGGTGCCGCCGGACCAGACCTCCAGCTACGGTATCGTCGCGGTTGACGAGGAGGCACCGGGCCGCCGGCGCATCCGCCAGATGGTGGAGAAACCCGAACCCGAGGAAGCGCCGTCGACGCTGGCGGTGGTGGGCCGCTACCTGCTGGACCCGGTGGTCTTCGACAAGCTGGAGAAGACGGAGCGGGGCGCGGGCGGCGAAATCCAGCTGACCGACGCCATCGCCGCCATGCTGGATACTCATCCGGTCTATGCCTACACGTTCGAGGGCACGCGCTACGATTGCGGCAACAAACTCGGCTATCTGCAGGCCACGGTGGAGCTCGCGCTCAAGGACCCCGGCCTTGGCGGCCCCTTTCGGGAGTATCTGCGGAGCCGCGGGGAATGATCGGTCTGCGGCCCGGGTCGCGGAGCACAGCGGCTGCCCTCGCGGCGGTGGCACTGCTCCTGTCCGCGGTGGGCGCCGGCGCCCAGACCTGGTCCGCAGCGGAGCTCAGGGGCTGTGTCGCCCTCGACGACGATGCGCAGCGGCTGGCCTGCTTCGATCGACTCGCGGCGGAAAAGCTCACCGAGGCGGCCGCCGGAGAGGAGGGCACGCGCCGCTATTCGACGCTCATGGAAGGCCGCGGCGAGCGGTCTTACGATCGCCACGCCCGCTTCCGGGACATCCGCGTCGTGGCATTCGTCCACGAGCATCGACGCGGGCGGGACTGGCGTCGCTACGTCAGCGAGGACGGCCGCTACTGGCGGCTGCGGGAGGACCAGCCGGACGGGGAGCGGGAACTGCCCTTCGAGGCCGAGGTGATCCCGGACCCGGAGGCGGAGGGCGGTTATCTGCTGCGGCCGGAGGGCGGTGGCCAGCCGATACGGGTACTTCCGGAGAATTCGTCTGAGCCCGAGAAAAATAATTAGAAAGCAGAATGTTACGCTGTTTAGGTTAAGCGATTTCTAAGGTGAGAACTTCCGGCTGCACCGCAACCGATCAGTGACGCGTAGCCAGCGGTGGGAGCGGCCGGGAGCCAGGCGGGAGTCGGGTGCGCGCCGCTGTGATTCGCGGACGCGGCCTGTATGATGATCCGAACTCACCCTCGAGGAGCGGACCGCTGGCAGCCGACGAGAGCTCCCCCACCGGATTTCTGGGCCAGGCCCTGGCCGATATCTATGAAGGGCTGGCGGCCAACCTGGCGTCGCTGATCACTGCAGTGCTCGTCATCGTCGCCGGCTGGCTGCTGGCACGGCTGGCCCGGCGCGGTGCGCGTCGATTCAGCGCGTTCGCCAACCGTCTGCTGGAGCGGGCACTGCGTGGCGGTTCCGCGACAGGCGTGCGGATATCGCTCGCTTTCACCACCGTCACCGGCGAGATTGCCTTCTGGCTGGTGCTGATCCTCGCCTTCGTCCTCGCTGCCGGTATCGTCGGCATCGGCTCCATCGGCGACTGGCTGAACCAGCTGGTCATCCATCTGCCGAGCGTGATCATCGGTGCATCGATCCTGGTGATCGGCTATTTCGCCAGTGTCTATCTGCGAGAGGTCGTCTCCTCGTCCGGTGAAGCGGGCGATATGGCCAGTGCGAGCCTGCTCGGACGTCTGGTGCAGTTCGCGACACTCGCCGTCGCTCTGATCATCGGCCTTGACCAGGCGGGCGTCGAGGTTGCCATTCTGCTGCTCGCCTTCGCGATCGTTGCCGGCGGGGCTACGTTCGCCATCGTCGCCTCTTTCGCCGCCGGCTCGCGTTCGTTCGTGGCCAATCTGATCGGAGCACGCAATGCGGCGCATCTCCTGCAGCCCGGCATGCGGCTCAGGGTGGACGACCTCGAGGGCGATCTGCTCGAGATCTCGCGCACTCACATCGCCATCGACACCGGCGACGGAAGGGTGCTGGTGCCGGCCGGCCGGCTAGAGTCCGGCCCCGTCGTCATCCTGACGGGCGCAACGGATCAGACTGTCCAGCGCGGGGAAGAGCGTGGCGAAAAAGAGTGAGCGGACGCCGCGATCCCTGATCCTGTCGTTCATCGACCGCCAGCCCGATACCGCTGCCCGGGCGCTGACGGCCATGGACGCCGACAAGGCGAGAGCGCTCCTCGCCGACATCCCTGCACGACACGCCAGCCGGGTGATCGCCCGCATGGGGCCGTGGCTGGCCTGCGAGCGGCTGATCGGCATGCCGACGGAAACGGTGGCGGCTGTGTTGCGGGGCCTGCCCTACCAGACTGCTGCGGGTCTGCTGCGGCTGATGCCGGCGGAGGTCAGGGACACCGTTCTGGGAGAGCTGCCCAGGCCGGTTCGCAGGGACCTGCGCGCGACCCTGCATTACCCGGCTGATGCGGTCGGCGCGCACATGACGCCGGCGATGCTGACCCAGACCGCGGATCAGACCGTTGCCGATGCGAGGGAGCATGTGCGTCAGGCGACGCGGCTGGATCCGCGCTGCGTGGTCATCATCGACGAGCAGCGGCACCTGCTGGGCCTCGTCGATCCGGTTCTCCTGCTTCGTTACGGTGGTCGGACCTCGCTCGGTGAGATCATGGACAGCGCTGTGAAACCACTGTCTGCCCGGGCGCGCATTGCCGCGGTGGGACAGCTCGATGCCTGGAGCCGTTATCTCAGCCTGCCGGTCGCCAGTCGGCAGGGACACGTGATCGGCACGCTCTCGCTGGCCGCCCTGACAGAGGCGCTGTCCGGCGGTGCGCGGCCGGCCGGCCGCCTCGGCGATGCGCTGCCGGTTGCGCTGGCGGACGCCTTCGTCGGATTCCTCGGCGGCCTGCTGCAGTTCGCCGACGGCGGGGCTGCGAGCGCCGGGATTGCCCGCCGGCGCGCACGATGAGCGACGATCTCGCGCTCGCGGCCGATCTGATGACCCGGCGCTACCTGCGGGACTTTCCCGTCGAGGCGGCTCGCCGGATCGAGGAACTGGAATTCGGGGAGGTTATTACTGCCCTGTCGCGCCAGTCCGCGACCACGCTTGCGCCCGTATTTGCCTGTCTCACGCCGGACACGGCGGCACGACTCCTGGCGGCCTTGCCGGAGGGCCTCGGCAATCGCATGCTCGAGGAACTCGTGCCGACTCAGACGCTGCGTATTCTGGCCTCCCTGCCCGAGGATGTGCGAGCGACCCGGACCGCGCGGCTCGAGCCGGCGGTGCGGGATGAACTCGACCGCATCGGCTCCTACCCGCCCGACACTGCGGGCCGGCTGATGAACCCCGGGGTCGCTGCCTTCCGTCGGGACATGACCGTCAGTCAGTTGCTGCGAAGCCTGGGCGAGTCCGGGATGCTGACGGCTCGCTCGCTGTTCCTCGTGGACGACGCCGGCCGTCTGACGGGCAGTGCGCCGCTGCAGGATGTCGCTCTCGCCGGCCGCGATCTGCCGCTCTCGTCACTGGAGCTGCCGACGAGAGTCAGCGCGCATCCCATGGACCCGATGGAGACCGTGACCCGGGCGTTCCAGAGTTACCGGATTCTCGATCTGCCCGTGGTCGATGCCGACGGCGTGTTCCTCGGCGCCGTGACCCACGACGACCTCGCCAGGGCTGCGCAGGAGGATGCGACGATCGACATCCAGACGATGGTCGGCGCGGGGCGGGCGGAGAAGGCGTTGTCCACGCCGCTGTTCACCGTGCGCCGCCGCATGCCCTGGCTACAGATCAATCTCCTGACGGCCTTTCTGGCGGCCGCGGTGGTCGGCCTGTTCGAATCCACGATCGCCCAGGTCACGGCCCTGGCGGTCCTCCTGCCGGTCGTCGCCGGCCAGTCGGGCAATGCCGGCGCCCAGGCACTGGCCGTGACCATGCGCGGCCTGGCGCTGCGCGAAATCACGGTGCGTCAGTGGCTGCGCGTGGTTCGAAAAGAGGTGGCGGCCGGCCTCATAAACGGGGTCGGTATCGCCGTCACCTGCGGTGTCGGCGTCTGGTTCTGGAGCGGATCCCCCGGTCTGGTGGCGGTCATCGTCTCTTCCATGATTCTCGCAATGGTGGCGGCCGGATTCGCCGGAGCGCTGATTCCGATACTGCTCACCCGCCTGGGGCAGGATCCGGCGACCTCGTCCTCGATCATTCTCACCACCGTGACCGATATCGCCGGGTTCTTTTCGTTCCTGGGTATCGCCACACTGATGATGCAATTCCTGTAGCTTTGCCGCTTCGGGCACCAAAACAAAAGCCCGCACGGTGGCGGGCTTCGGTGGAGATCGCTACGGATTCCGGAATCTGGCTCCCCGGGCCGGACTCGAACCAGCGACCAATTGATTAACAGTCAACCGCTCTACCAACTGAGCTACCGGGGAATGGCAGGATGCCGCGGCGTGGCGCGGCAGGCGGAGGAGTTTGGGGGAGCCGGGAACCCAAGTCAAGTGACGGCGTCGCGCCCGCCGAGTGCGGATTCCAGGCGCGCCAGCGCGTCCCGCAGCGTCTCCAGGCCGCAGGCGAACGACAGGCGGAAGTGCCCCGCCATGCCGAAGGCGGAGCCGGGCACCACGGCCACGCCGGCCTCGTTCAGGAGCATCTGGCAGAGATCGGTATCGTCGGCCAGGCCGAGCCGCCGGATGGCGCCCCTGGCGTCGGCGAACGCGTAGAAAGTGCCTTCCCCCGGCCGGCAGGTGACGCCGTCGATGGCGTTCAGGGCGTCGACCACGAAGTCGTGGCGCTCGCGGAAGGCGCGGGTCATCTCCGCCACGCAGGACTGGTCGCCGGTGAGCGCCGCGAGCGCCGCGTACTGAGACACCGTGCAGGCGTTCGAGGTGCTCTGGCTCTGGATCTTCCTCATCGCCCCGATGAGGGTCGCGGGCCCGGCCGCGTAGCCGATCCGCCAGCCGGTCATGGCGTAGCATTTGGAGACGCCGTTGATCGTCACGGTGCGCTCGAACAGTTCCGGGCAGGCGGCGGCGAACGAGGTGAACGGGTCTTCCGCCCACCAGATATGTTCGTAGATCTCGTCCGTGGCCACCACGACGTCCGGATAGCCGGACAGCACCTCGCCGAGCGCGGCGAGTTCCGTCCGGGTGTAGCCGGCGCCGCTGGGGTTGCCGGGGCTGTTCAGGAACATCAGCCGGGTGCGGGGCGTGAGCGCCGCCGCGAGCTGCTCCGGGCGCATGCGGAAACCGCTCTGGAGGTTGGTCTCGACGATCACCGGCTCGGCGGAGGCGAGTCGGACCATGTCGGGGTAGGAAACCCAGTAGGGCGCCGGGATCACGGCCTCGGCGCCCGGCTCCAGCAGCGCCTGACAGACGTTGTAGCAGATCTGCTTGGCGCCGCCGGAGACGATCAGGTTATCCGCCGGGTAGTCGAGGCCGTTGTCACGGCGGAACTTCTCCGCTGCGGCTTCCCGCAGTTCGGCGATGCCGTCCACGGCGGTGTAGCGGGTGCGCCCGGCACGGATGGCCTCTATCGCCGCATCACGGATGTGTTCGGGGGTGTCGAAGTCGGGCTCGCCGGCACCGAGGCCGATCACGTCGCGGCCCGCGGCGCGGAGCTCGGCGGCGAGGGCGGTGACGGCCATCGTCGGCGAGGGACGCACCCGGCTCAGCCGGGTCGAAACTGTTAGACTCACTTGTCGGCCTCCGCGCGCGGTTCTTGGTCGAATGGTACTGGAACGCCGAAGGGCGCCCAAACCCGCGCCGGCCGGCCGTCGCCGCTCCGATTTATCCGACCGATGTCCGAAAAACGCTTCACACTCGCCTCGAACTACCAGCCCGCCGGCGACCAGCCCGCGGCGATAAGCGCGCTCCTGGAGGGGGTGCGGGACGGTCTCGCCCGCCAGATCCTGCTCGGGGTTACCGGATCGGGCAAGACGTTCACCATTGCCAACGTCGTGCAGCAGGTCCAGCGCCCGACCATTGTCCTGGCACCGAACAAGACGCTGGCGGCGCAGCTCTACGGCGAGTTCCGCGAGTTCTTCCCGAATAACGCGGTGGAGTATTTCGTCTCCTATTACGACTATTACCAGCCCGAGGCCTACGTGCCGGCCTCCGACACTTATATCGAGAAGGACGCCTCGATCAACGACCATATCGAGCAGATGAGGT
Organism: uncultured Woeseiaceae bacterium; assembly: GCA_964602525.1. GTDB lineage: Bacteria > Pseudomonadota > Gammaproteobacteria > Steroidobacterales > Woeseiaceae > Lentisalinibacter. The sequence continues at coordinate 237 of CAZRSA010000098.1, read as the reverse complement.
TGTCGGCGACCAAGGCGCTGATCGAGCGGCCCGACGCCATCATCGTCGCCACGGTCTCCGCCATCTACGGCCTGGGCGATCCGGAAGCCTATTTCAGCATGGTGCTGCACCTCGTCCGCGGCGACCGCCTGGAGCAGCGCACGATCCTGCGCCGGCTGGCGGAGATGCAGTACAAGCGCAACGACATGGAGCTCTCCCAGGGCACCTACCGGGTGCGCGGCGACCTGATCGACGTGT
>CAZRSA010000097.1:0-10105 GCA_964602525.1 uncultured Woeseiaceae bacterium | reverse complement strand
CTCGCCGACACCGGCGATGCGGAGGCCGCCGCCGCGGCCTACCGCCGGGGCATCGCAGTGGCCGAGGAGCGGGGCGACAAGCAGGCCGCCAAGGAGATGCGGGTCTTCCTGCGCCGCATCGAGAAGGCGGCCGGCGGTGGCTGAAACGGAGGCCACGGTTACCGCGACCATGGCGTCGGCGGGCCGCGCGCTAGACCGTCTGAGCGCCGCGACGGGCCGCGCGGTCTCGTGGCTGACGCTGGCGATGGTGCTGGTGACCTTCCTGGTGGTGGTGCTGCGCTACGTCTTCGACGCGGGGTTCATCTGGCTGCAGGAGAGCATCACCTGGATGCACGCCGCCGTGTTCATGCTGGGGGCGGCCTATACCCTGGAGCAGGATCAGCACGTGCGGGTGGATATTTTCTACCGGGGCCTCACCGACCGGGGCAAGGCGGTGGTGGACATCGCCGGCGTGCTCGTACTGCTGCTGCCGCTGATGGTGTTCTTCCTGTGGCAGTCCTGGGACTACGTGGAGAGCTCCTGGCGCATCGGCGAGGCCTCCCGGGAGGCAGGCGGACTGCCCTATCCCTGGACGCCGCTGCTGAAGAGCTGCCTGCTGGTGATGCCCCTCGCGGTGGCGCTGCAGGCGATCGCCCTGCTGCTGCGTTCGGTGCTGACGCTGGTCCGGGGCCGCCCCGTGCCGGTGCCCGACGGCGACAGCGAAGACATCCGGGGCTGAGCCATGGAGTGGATGGCAGCGGTCCTGTTCCTGGCGGTGATCCTGGTGTTGCTGGCCGGCTTCCCGGTGGCATTCACCCTGGGCGGCACCGCGCTCGTATTCGCCGGCATCGGCGCCGCCGCAGGCATCTTCGACGCGGCGTTTCTGGCCAGCATCCCGAACCGGCTCTACGGCATCATGGGCAACGAGACCCTGGTGGCGGTGCCGCTGTTCGTCTTCATGGGTATCACGCTCGAGCGCGCCCGCATCGCCGAGGAGCTCCTCGACACACTGTCGGCCCTGTTCGGACGCATGCGGGGCGGGCTCGGCATCGCGGTGACGCTGGTGGGCATGCTGCTGGCCGCCAGCACGGGCATCGTGGGGGCGACCGTGGTGACCATGGGGCTGCTGTCCCTGCCCACCATGCTGAAGCGGGGTTACTCGCCGTCGGTGGCCTGCGGCACCATCTGCGCCTCGGGCACGCTCGGGCAGATCATCCCGCCGTCCATCATCCTGGTGCTGCTCGGCGACGTCCTGTCCTCCGCCTATCAGGAGGCCCAGCTCGATCAGGGCATCTTCTCGCCCGAGACCGTATCGGTGGGGGACCTGTTCGCGGGTGCGCTCGTGCCGGGGCTGCTGCTGGTGCTGCTCTACGTCGTCTACGTGTTGGCGACCGCGCTGCTGCGCCCGCAGTCCATGCCGGCACCGGCGGAGGCGGCGGACAGCGGCGAGCGCCTCGCGGTCCGGATGGTGCGGGCATTGCTGCCGCCGCTGGCGCTGATCCTGGCCGTGCTCGGCTCCATCCTGGCGGGCATCGCCACGCCCACGGAGGCCGCAGCGGTGGGCGCCGTGGGTGCGATGCTGCTCGCCCTCGGCCGCCGCGAGCTGGACCTGCCCCGGCTGCGCGAGATCATGGAAGGCACCGTGCGGGTGAGCAGCATGGTGTTCCTGATCCTCATCGGCGCCTCGGTGTTCTCGGTGGTATTCCGCGGCTACGGCGGCGACGAGGCGGTGGCCGAGGTGCTGCAGAGCCTGCCCGGCGGCGTATTCGGCGCCGTCGTGGTGGTGATGCTGGTGATGTTCCTGCTGGGCTTCGTGCTGGATTTCATCGAAATCACCTTCGTCGTAGTGCCCATCGTCGGCCCGGTGCTGCTGGCCATGGGCCTGGACCCGGTCTGGCTGGGCGTGATGATCGCCATCAACCTGCAGACCTCGTTCCTGACGCCGCCCTTCGGCTTCGCGCTGTTCTACCTGCGCGGAGTGGCCCCGCCCGAGGTGCGCACCGGCCAGATCTACCGGGGCGTGATTCCCTTCGTGATCATCCAGCTCGCCACGCTGGGCGTGCTGGCGCTGTGGCCGGAACTGGTCACCTGGCTGCCGGACCGCATCTACGGCTGACAACACGTATAGGAGGGCCTTCAGGCCCTCCTACAATTGAACCGGGCCGTCGCGGGCCTCCAGGTAGGCGCGTTCGGTGATGCTCTGGAATACCGCAGAGCGCTGCTGGAACTCCGCCTGGGAGGCGCGGATCTTCGCGATCAGCGGATCCCTCGCACTCATCTCGTCGAGCAGCTCCCGGGTGATGTCCTTCAGGCGATCCAGCACCGGCTGGGGAAAGCGTCGGAGTTCGACCTCCGGGTCGTTCAGGATGGTCTGCAGCGCCTCGGCATCCCGGTAGGCGAACTCCGCGCGCATGTCGTTGTTGACGGACTGGCTCGCCACGGCGATCGTGGCCTGCAGGTCCGGTGGTAGGCTGTCCCAGGCCTCCTGGTTGACGATGCACTCGAGCGTGGGCCCGGGCTCGTGCCAGCCGGGATAGTAGTAATAGCGGGCCGCCTTGTTCAGGCCGAAGGCGACGTCGTTGTAAGGGCCCACCCATTCGGTCGCGTCGATGTTGCCGGTCTGCAGCGCGGTGAATATCTCGCCGCCGGGCAGGCTCACGGGCGTGCCGCCGGCCCGACGCAGCACCTCCCCGCCCAGGCCTGGGATTCGCATCTTCAGCCCGTCCAGGTCCGCCACCGTGTCGATGGCCTTGTTGAACCAGCCGCCCATCTGCACCCCGGTGTTGCCCGCGGCATGGGGTACCAGGTTGAAGGGCGCATAGGTCTCCCGCCAGAGGTCCATGCCGCCGCCGTAGAACAGCCAGCCGTTCATCTCGTGGGAGTTCAGGCCGAACGGGATGGCGGTGAAGAACTGGCCGGCCTCCACCTTGCCCTTCCAGTAATAGGCGGCGCCGTGGCCCAGTTCGGCGGTGCCCTGAGAGACGGCGTCGAATACCTCGAACGGCGGCACCAGTTCGCCGGCCGCATATACCTGCACCCTGATGCGGCCGCCGGACACCTCCTCGATGCGCCGTGCGAGATTGCTGGCGCCGCGTCCGAGGCCCGGGAAATTGGGCGGCCAAGTCGTGACCATCTTCCAGTTGTAGGTGCGGCCGGCCGTCTGCTGAGCGGCCGGCGCCTCGGATTGCTCGCCGGCACAGCCCGCAAGGCCGGCCGTCAGGGCGCCGGCCCCGAGCCCGGTAACGAAATCCCGTCTTTTCATGCCGCTTCCCCCCGCTGGATGATCGGGCGAGTGTAGTCCGGGCAGGCACCGGCGCCAACCGTCGCCGCGATCGGTTTGTTTTCCCCTTACTCGGATACTTTTGGAACTTTTAGAATATTTTTTCCCACTATTGAATTTTTATCTAAAAGGTGGGATTTAATCTTCATCGGAGCCGACATAAGCCGATTACTGTGGGAAATTTGGCGGAAGAGGAGGGCCGCGGCTGCCTTTCACCTCCCTGTGTCGGGCACCGCGGCGATCTCCTCTTCCGTGGCAGTGGCCATGGCGGCCGGCGCTGTGTCCGGCAAGGGTAGACTGGCAGCGGACCGTGCAGGCAGCATCCCGGGTATGTGGGCGACGGCAAAGAAAAACTCGGCATGATCGGTCTGCTGCAGCGGGTCAGCGAGGCATCGGTGCGGGTGGACGGCCGCGAGGTGGCCGGCATTAACCGGGGGCTGCTGGTGCTGGTGGGCGTGCGCCGCGGCGACGACGAGCGCGACGCCGCACGGCTGGCCGAACGGCTGCTGGGCTACCGGGTCTTTCCGGACGCCGAAGGCCGGATGAACCGTTCCCTCGCGGATACCGGCGGGGCACTGCTGCTGGTGCCCCAGTTCACCCTGGCGGCGAATACCCGCAAAGGCACTCGTGCGAGCTTCACGGGAGCTGCACCGCCGGAGGAGGGCCGCCGCCTGTTCGACGCGCTGGTGGCCCGCGCCCGGGCGCTGCACGCGCATGTGGCCACCGGGGAATTCGGTGCCGACATGCGGGTTTCACTGGTCAATGACGGCCCCGTGACCTTCTGGCTCGAGACCTGAATACCGCCCCTCCGGCATCGGGGAACCTGCGCACATTTCCTGTTGCCGAATTGACGTATGATCGGGAACTCGGAGGTGGTCCCGCGGCCACCGCACATTCACAATCCGTACACAGGACCGCCTGTGGAGTGACCAGCAAATGTTAGGGAACATCAGTATCTGGCAGCTGCTGATCGTGCTGCTGATCGTGATCGCGATCTTCGGCACGAAGAAGCTGCGCAACATGGGTTCCGACGTGGGCGAGGCCGTGCGCGGTTTCCGCAACGCCATGGACGACGCCGACAAGGAACCCGAGCAGAAGAACCTGCCCAACGGCGAGGAGAAGGACGCGGACTTCGGCACCGGCAGCGACGCCCGCACGACGGAGAGCCAGTCCGGTTCCAAGACCGGTCAGTCCTGACCACAGCGCGCACGCCGTGTTCGACGTCGGTTTTTCCGAACTCATCCTGCTGTTCATCATCGGGCTCCTCGTGCTGGGGCCCGAGAAGCTGCCGCAGGTGGCCAACAAGCTCGGCAGCTGGGTGGGACAGGCGCGGCGCATGACCCGCGTGCTGAAGAGCCAGATCGAGGAGGAACTCGAGTTCTCCAAGGTCCGCGAGACCGTCAACCAGCCGCTGTCCTCCATCATGGACAAACCGGCGGCGAAACCGAAGCCGAAACCGGGCAACCTGGACTACGACGAGGGCGAGGACGACGAATCCGGTTTCGGCGAGACCGGCCACGCCGATGCGGCCGACGCCGGGGCGGACCGGCCGGTGCCGGACCCGGCGGCACCGCCGCCCGAGAGCGGTGACGGCGGATCCGCGCAAGGTACCGGCGAAGACGTCGAACGAGAGCCGGCGGCGATGGACGAGCCTCGCGGCCCCGATGCCGACGATCCTCGTGACGAGAAGCGGGAGGACGGCGAGCCCAGCCGCAAAGAAACGACGTCGTCATGACCACGGGGGAAGAGAAGACGGCGGGCCAGGACGAGGAGCGTCTCGAAGAGGCGACGCTGCTCTCCCACCTGGTGGAGCTGCGCTCCCGGCTGCTGAAGGCTACCATCGCCGTCCTCGTCATCTTCTTCATGCTGGCGCCCTTCGCGGCACGCATCTTCACGCTGGTCGCCACACCGCTGGTGCAGGCGCTGCCGGAAGGCAACAGCATGATCGCCACCGGTGTCGCATCGCCGTTCTTCTCGCCGTTCAAGCTCTCCTTCTTCGTCGCGCTGTTCCTGGCCATGCCGGTGGTGCTGTATCAGGCCTGGGCCTTCATCGCCCCCGGCCTGTACAGGCGCGAGAAGAAGATGGCCATACCGCTGCTCGTCTCCAGCATCCTGCTCTTCTACCTCGGCATCGCCTTCGCCTACTTCGTGGTGTTCCCGCTGATGTTCGGCTTCTTCACCGCCGTGGCGCCCACCGACGTCGCGGTGATGACCGACATCGAGGCCTATCTCAGCTTCATCATCGCCATCTTCTTCGCCTTCGGCCTGGCGTTCGAGGTACCGGTGGCGACCGTGCTGCTGGTGTGGGCCGGCATCACGCGGCCGGAGACCCTGGGGAAGGCGCGCGCCTACGTCTTCCTGGGCGCCTTCGTACTCGGCATGCTCCTGACCCCGCCCGACATGATCAGCCAGACGCTGCTGGCCGTGCCGGTGTACCTTCTGTACGAGGCGGGCATCTTCATGGCGAAGGTGCTGGTGAAACCGGGCGAGGGGAAGGAAGATGCCGAACCGGAAACCGGAGGCGAGGGCTGATGCGATGCAGGATTTCGAGAAACTCGGTGCGTTCTACGTAGGCAAGGCGGTCGACGAGACCACCGGCAGGGTCGGCGACGAGCTGGTCCTGTACGATTCGAAGGATCTCACCACTCACGCCGTTATCATCGGCATGACCGGCAGCGGCAAGACCGGCCTCGGCATCGGCATCATCGAGGAAGCGGCGATGGACCACGTGCCGGTGATCGCCATCGATCCGAAAGGCGACCTCGGCAACCTGCTGCTCACCTTCCCCGAACTCGGCGCCGACGACTTCGAGCCCTGGGTGAATCCGGCCGAAGCGGTGAATCAGGGCCGCACGGTGCGCCAGTTCGCCGCCGACCAGGCGGCGCTTTGGAAGAAGGGCCTGGCCGACTGGGGCCAGGACGGCGAGCGCATCCGGGCGCTGCGCGAGCGGACCGACATGGCCGTGTACACGCCGGGCTCGACCGCCGGCCTGCCCGTCTCGGTTCTGCGCTCCTTCGCGGCACCCGCCGAGGCGTTCCGGGACGACCGGGACCTGTACCGGGAGCGGGTGCAGGCGACCGCCACGGGCATACTCTCACTGCTGGGCATCGACGCCGACCCCGTGACCAGCCGCGAGCACATCCTGGTCGCCAACCTGCTCGACCATCACTGGAGCGAGGGCAGGGACCTCGACGTGGCGACCCTCATCGGGCTGATCCAGAACCCGCCGCTGAAGCGCATCGGCGTCATGTCGCTGGACGCCTTCTATCCGCCCGACGAGCGTTTCAAGCTGGCGATGCAGCTCAACAACCTCCTGGCCGCACCCGGCTTCGAGGCATGGATGGAGGGCGAGGCGCTGAGTGCGCAGGGCCTGTTCTACACCGGGACCGGCAAGCCGCGGGTGTCGGTGATGTCCATCGCCCACCTGTCCGACCCGGAGCGGATGTTCTTCGTCTCGATGCTGCTGAACGAGATCATCGCCTGGATGCGCGCCCAGCCGGGTACGGCCAGCCTCCGGGCGCTGCTCTACATGGACGAGATCTTCGGCTACATGCCGCCGGTGGCGAACCCGCCGTCGAAACAGCTGCTGCTGACGCTCCTGAAGCAGGCGCGAGCCTACGGCCTCGGGCTGGTGCTCTCCACCCAGAACCCCGTCGACCTCGACTACAAGGGGCTGTCGAATACCGGCACCTGGTTCATCGGCCGTCTGCAGACCGAGCGCGACAAGGCGAGGGTCATGGAGGGACTGGAGGGCGCGGCCGCGGGCGCCGAGTTCGACCGGGCCCGCATGGAGCAGACCATCGCGGGACTCGGCAAACGCCGTTTCCTGCTGCACAACGTGCACGAGGACGGGCCTGTGGTCTTCAATACCCGCTGGGTGATGTCGTACCTGCCGGGGCCCCTCACCCGGGACCAGATCCGCCGCCTGATGGCCGACCGCCGACCGGCCCCGGCAGCGACGCCGGAGACCGGCGCCGCCGTCAGCGAATCGAAGGTGGGCGACCTGACAGCCGCAGCGCCCGTGCTGCCGCCCTCCGTGCAGCAGTACTGGCTGCCGACCGGCGCTGAGAATCCCGGCGATATCGTCTACCGGGCGCGGGTGATCGGCGCGGCGGAGGCCGCGTATGCGAGCAGCCGCTACGGCGTGGACGTCGCGCGCCGGTTCCTGCTAGCGGCCGAGCCGGGCGAGGGTCCGGCCGGGCCGGACTGGGAACAGGCCGACGCTCTGCCCTATTCGCTGGATGAACTCGAGCGACAAGGCCTGCCGGGCACCTCCTATGCGCCCCTGCCGGACCCGATGCTCGCCGCTGGCCATTACGGCCGCTGGGAGCAGGACCTGAAGCGCTGGATCCGCAACGAGCGGCCCGTGGTTCTTTACCGCAACCGGGAACTGAAGCAGGTCTCGGAGCCGGGCGAGACCGAGGCGGATTTTCGCATACGTCTGCAGCAGGCGGCGAGCGAGAGGCGGGACCAGGAAGTGGCGAAGCTGCGCAAGCGCTACGCCTCCAAGGTGAACACGCTCGAGAACCGGCTGCTGCGGGCGCAGCAGGCGGTGGAACGGGAGAGCCAGCAGGTCACGAAGAAGCGGCTGGATGCGGCCATCTCGTTCGGCACCGCCATCCTCGGCGCCGTGCTCGGGCGCAAGCGGCTGTCCACCACGTCGGCGCGGCGGATCGGCACGGCAGTACGGCAGGCGGGCGGCATGACCAAGGAAGCGGGGGACGTCGAGCGGGCCGAGGAGACCGTGGCCCGGGTGCAGCAGGAACTCGACGAGCTGAACCAGCGCTTCGAGCAGGAGGTGGCGGGCCTCGATACCGCCTTCGATGCCCAGAGCGCGGATCTTGAGGAGATCGCGGTGCGGGCGAAGAGCTCGGACATTCGGGTGCATTGCGCCGGGCTGCTCTGGGTACCCTGGCGGCGCGCCGCCGACGGGCGCCTGCTGCCGCTCGCGAGCTAGGAGGCGTCAGCGGCGGCTAGATCTGCCCGCGCGGCCCGGGCGGCGGCTCCTCGTCCTCCGCCTCGCCGGACAGCGCGACGTATTTCTTCAGGAAGTAGTCGGTGTGGCCGGGCGGATGATCGGGCAGTTCGGCGAAGACCTCGTAGCCCATCTTCTCGTAGAAGCCCAGCGCCTGGAAACTGGTGGTGCCTACCTGGAAGCGGTGCACGCCCCGATCCAGTGCCAGGCGCTCCAGACGCATCATGAGCTCGGTGCCGACGTGGCGGCCGCGGAACTCGTCGTCCACCCACAGACGCTCCACGTAGAGCCAGCCCCAGCCGACGTAGCCGGTGGCCCCGCCGCGCACCCGGCCGACGGGGTCGCGCACGAACACCCCCACCGGCACGTGGGAGGTGGGACCGATCTGCGCGTCGTTCCAGGCGGCGAGACCCCGGCGCACCGCCTCCACGGCCGAGGCGTCCGGGTTCTCCATGGCCTCGAACGCGAGGTCCGAGCGGCGGCGCCGGCGCACGAGCCAGTCCGACAGCCGGCGTCTCAGTGTGAGCTCGCCCATGGTGCCTAGAGGCACTCCCCCGCATAGGCGAGATCGATGCCGGCTGCCTCCAGCAGGCACTCGTTGTCGTAGGTGCGCCCGTCCATGCCGCACACGGGCTGGTAGGTGGAAGGACAGTTGATGCCGCTGCACATGCCCGGCATCTCGATGAGCACGCCGGCACGCTCGGCCTCGCAGGCATTGCCGTAGGTGACGCCGTCCTCGCCGCACACCGGCACGAACATGCCGGGGCAGGGGCGCGTGTTGCAGGCATTCAGTTCCAGGATGCGCACGGACTCTGCCTCGGCGAGGCAGGCGTTGGCATAGGTGCGGCCGTCGTCGCCGCACACCGGCGCATAAACGTCCGGGCAGTTGGTGACGTCGCAGATGCCTTCCCGCTGCACGGCAACCCGGGCCTGATCGGCCTGGCAGCGGTTGCGGAAGGTGCGCCCGTTCATGCCGCACACGGGGGCGTAGACGTCGGGGCATTCCGGCTCGGCGCAGATGCCGTAGCTCACCACCTCGACGCCCGCCCGCTCGGCATAGCATTCATTGCTGTAGGTATTGCCGTCGGCGCCGCAGACCGGGCGGAAGCGCTCGAGACAGGTCTCCTGCAGGGCGGCCTGTTCGTCGGCGGGCGACACGGCGGCCGCCTGCCGGCCGCTTTCCTGGCCGCTTTCATCAGCAGTTTCCTGGCCAATTTCCTCGCCCGTCTCCCGGGCCGTCGACGGGCCGGGCACCGCGAGGGTCAGTGCGGCACCGAGCAGCAGGGCCGCGGCAATGGGCTTCAGCAGTTCGTTCATCGTCGTCGGAGTATAGCGGTCGCGGCCGGGCGGCCCTGTGACGGAGTTTGGACAACCGCTCGCCGCACCGGTTCAACGATGCCGCAACGACGACGCGGCCGTGGCTAATCAGTCCGGAAGCGCGCTCCCCCACCACTGCCAGGACAGCATCTTCGGCCCGCCGGGGACGTACATGCCGTCCTCCTCCTCGATACGGAAGCCGCTGTCCCGGATCAGGGCCGGTATGTCCCGGTTCAGCTGGCAGCCGCCGGCGATCCGGCTCCAGGGCCGGTTCAGCCGGTCCTGCCAGCGGCGCACGTTCTCGTCCGGCGCACGCCCGTGCTCGCAGAACAGCAGCCGGCCGCCGGGCTTCAGGACGCGGCGCATGCCGACCAGGGCCGCCGCCGTATCGGGAATGGTGCACAGCGTGAACGTGCACAGTACGGTATCCACGCTGGCATCCTCCAGGGGGATCTCCTCGCCGGGCAGATCGATGAACTCGAAATCGGTCCGCACCGGACCGAGGCGCTTGTGGGCCAGCCGGCGCATGCCCTCGGCCGGCTCCAGCGCCCAGA
>CAZRSA010000096.1:0-10156 GCA_964602525.1 uncultured Woeseiaceae bacterium | reverse complement strand
CATTCATTTCGCACTCATCATCGAAGCACTTCGGTAGTGTTAACAGGCCCTAGTCAGAAGGCGCAAGCGCAGGCGCCACAAGGCCGAGGGGACGCCCCTCTCCGCCGCCCAGGAGCAAAACGGGCTCTGGTGCGCCGACTACAAGGGCGAGTTCATGCTCGGCAACCGCCAGTACTGCTACCCGCTCACCATCACCGACTACCGCTCCCGCTATCTGCTGGCCTGCGAGGGACTTGCCTCTACCCGCTACGAGCTCGCCTTCAGCGTCTTCAAGCGCATGCACCTCACCCTCAAGCATGAAGCCACCAAGCCCGCCAGCTTCAACTTCCTGCAGCAGCAGGAGCGCTTCGATCAGTTCACCGGGGTTTACAAAAACGAGCGGCCACACCAGGCTCTGGGCGGTGCCTATCCGGGCGAGGTCTATACACCTTCGGCCCGTGCCTACCGCCCGCCACCGGAGCCCGAGTACCCCTTCCACGACCGCACGGTCCGGGTCACCCGCTGTGGGCGGATCTGCATCGGCAAAAGAAAAATCAGCCTCAGCAACGTCTTTGCCGGCCAACTGGTGGGAATCAGGGAGGTCGAGGAGGAAATCTGGCTGGTCAGCTTCCTCGACTATGATCCAGGCTTTTTCGATAAGGAAAGGCGCCGGGTGGAACCGGCCCCTAATCCCTTCGCTCCAGAGAAAGTGTTAACCATGTCTCCGGAATAAGGTGTAAACCATGTGATCGGAATGCACCAATTCGAGCTGGCGCGCCCGACAGGATTCGAACCTGCGACCCCCTGTTTTCGGAGCTTAGGCGTCCAATGCACCGGGTAGGTCTACTCATCTGCATGTATACCGCATTTGCTGTTTTTTGCGGTATAAATGTAGCAGGGAATGCATTGAATTACGGAATCATTCCTTGATCAATAGCCTGTTTTTCTCATTTTTTTAGTAATTTAAGATTTATACCGCTATTTATTTGTTATGCGGTATAATTCGTCGCATGAATGGCATCGAACATCTCCCCAACAGCCTGTCGGTCCAATACAGCGAGCTCATGCAAAACTGCGTGCACCCGATTTCGGACGGCTCGAATCTGTCATTCAAGTACAAGACGATCAACGCGAAGCGCTACTGGTATTTGTATATCAGTATCGGCAGCACTCGCAGAGAACACTACCTGGGTGAGGAGACAACAGAACTGCTCGATCGGATCGATGACGAAAAGGCGCTCTGGGCGTCGAATACCGATGACCGCGAACTGAGGCGGCGACTCGTCAATATGCTCATCGGTGGCGGCATGGCCACCGTTTCCAGAGATGAAGGAAAGGTCATCTCGCTACTCGAACGCAATGGCGTATTCCTCGTCGGCGCTGCGCTGGTGGGCACGCTTGCCTTTCGGGCCTATGCAAACATGCTGGGCGTCGCCTGGGCCAGCGACGCGGGAACCCAGGACATCGATTTGGCAGCGGACAACCACTATGAACTGGCGTTGCCCCGACCAAAGGCTCCAATAAACCTGAAACAAGAGATCCTGGACAGCGGCATGGGCTTCTTTGAAGTTCCAGCTCTGAATCGCAAACAGCCATCGACATCGTTCAAGATCAGGGGCAGAGACTTTATCGTCGATGTACTCGCGCCGATGAAGGGGCGCGAAACAGCACGACCCGTGCATTTGACGAACCTGGGAACCTACGCAGCACCCTTGCGGCACCTCGATTACCTCCTGGAAGACCTGCAGCCCGCAGTCTTGCTCTACGAGCACGGCATCATGGTCAACGTGCCGGCCCCGGGGCGTTTCGCGATTCACAAGTGCGTCATCAGCCAGAAAAGACCCGCAGCATTCGCCACGAAAGCCTCGAAAGATCGTATTCAGGCCGCGCAGGTGTTCCAGGTCCTGCTCGAAAGTCGTCCCGCGGATATATCGCTCGCTTATGAGGCCGCGAAGGCGCAAGGAGACGCCTTTGTCTCCGAATTTCGCAAAGGTCTTCGCCTGATTGACGATACCGTAGCAACAGCCGTGGTTAACCTGATCGAAAACAAACCCGTCTAGGGAAATGGCGAGCCAGAGAAAATCAGTCCCATGTGGGCTATGCCCCAATTCCAGGGACGCTTACGAATCTGAGAATCGCCCGGATCAGCGTCACGCCATGGACAAGCGATCTCTCTGGACGGGGCGGCGTCACTCCCTGATTGAGTAGCAAACGTATCTGGACCCTGATCTCAGCGATCAGGAGATCTCGCAGCGACCTCCGTTGGGTCGCAATACTGGGGGAAACCCGAATTTGGGGTAGCTGACCGTAAGGGGTACGGTCAAGAACACGGAAGGGTTCCAACACCCGACAACCTGAGAGTCGACAGTGCACTAGCGGGAGACGGATCCCGACAATGGGCGCCGCTAGGGCACCATATGGGCACCGCCGTAATTCACCTCACGGCGAATACCGAGTAACCGTTTGTGTGGTTATCGACAGATAGCTTACACAATGTTCCGGACACATGGTTTACACATGACGGCATTTGGGGGAGAGCCCGGATGCCCTGGAAAGAGTGTAAACCGATGGACGAGAGACTGCGTTTCATTGCCCGGCTGCTCGAGGGCGAGAAGATGGCGCCCCTGTGCCGGGAGTTCGGGATCAGCCGGGTCACCGGCTACAAGATCTTCAATCGATACAAAGACTGCGAGCGCAGTCGGGCGCCATACCGGCAGGCCAACCGCCTGCCCTATCAGGTCGAGCGTACGATCCTCGGGATCAGGAAGGAGCACGACACGTGGGGCGCCCGCAAGATCCGCGACAAGCTGATCAAGCAGTTCCCGATGGTGCCAACGCCCGCCATCAGCACCATCCACGCCGTGCTCGACCGCCATGGCCTGGTCAAGCGCAAGAAGCGCCGCCGCTACAAGGCTGAAGGCACGCCGCTGGTCGCCGCTCACCAGCCCAACGAGCTCTGGTGTGCCGACTACAAGGGCGAGTTCATGCTCGGCAACCGCCAGTACTGCTACCCGCTGACCATCACCGACTACCGCTCCCGCTACCTGATCAGCTGCGAAGGCGTAAAGTCCACCCGATCGGACATCGCCTTCACCATTTTTGAACGCGCCTTCAGGGACTTCGGCCTGCCCAGCGCCATCCGAACCGACAACGGTGTGCCCTTCGCCTCCGGCAACGCGCTGTTCGGCCTCACCCGCCTCTCGGTCTGGTGGCTGCGCTTAGGCATCAGCCTGCAGCGCATCAAGCCCGGTCATCCGGAGCAGAACGGCCGCCACGAGCGTATGCACCTGACGCTCAAGCAGGAAGCGACCAAGCCCGCTGCCTTCAACTTCCTGCAGCAGCAGGAGCGCTTCGATCAGTTCATCGGGGTTTACAACAACGAACGCCCGCATCAGGCGCTCAACGGCGCCTACCCCGGTGACCTGTATACACCCTCAGCGCGCGTCTACGAGCCGCCAGGACCGCCAGACTACCCATTCCATGATCGCGCCATTCGCGTCACCAGATGCGGACGCATCTGTCTCGGAAAGCGCAAAATCAACCTCTCCACCGCCTTCGCCGGCCAAACCGTGGGCATCAGAGAGGTCGAGGACCAGATCTGGCTGGTCAGCTTCCTGGATTACGACCTGGGATACTTCGATAATGAACGGGGCCGGGTGGAACCCGGCCCCAATCCGTTCACGCCGGACAAAGTGTTAACCATGTGTCCGGAACAAGGTGTAAACCATGTGATCGGAATGCACCTTGAAAGGATTGGCGCGCCCGGCAGGATTCGAACCTGCGACCTCTGCCTTCGGAGGGCAGCGCTCTATCCAGCTGAGCTACGGGCGCGTCAAGGGGAACGGAGTGTACCCCGAAACGCCCCTATACTTGCAAAAATTGGCGGATATTGCTGTCTAGATTCGATATCTGTAGCAAGGCATCCAACGGCAGAGCGCCTCAGATGACAAGCGACGACTTCAGGACCGGCGGCGGCATTGACGCCCTCTCGGGTCTGCGGAATTCCGGCGACAATGCAGACCGTCTGGTCGGACGTGAGCTCGGCGACTACCGAATCGTCGAACTCATCGCAGAGGGCGGTATGGGCCGCGTCTATCTCGCCAAGAGGCGGGACGGCAGCTTCGAGCGGCAGGTCGCCCTGAAGGTCGCGCCAGGCAGCACCCTCAGTACCCAGCTGAGTGAGCGATTCCGAAACGAGCAGGGCGTACTTGCCAGCCTGAATCACCCGAACATTGCTCAGCTTTACGATGCGAGAGTCAGTGAAGAGGGTTGGCCATATTTCGTCATGGAGTATGTGGACGGTGGGTCTATAACCGACTACTGCTCGGCACATTCGCTGCCAGTCAGGGACAGAATCCGCCTGCTCATCGATGTGGTCGATGCCGTCGCCTTCGCTCACGCCCGACTGATCGTCCACCGCGACATCAAGCCGAGTAATGTCCTCGTCAATACTGAGGGCCGACCGAAACTGCTGGATTTCGGCATAGCGAAACTCCTGGAGAACGAGGCAGCAAACCTGACCCGGGGCGTGCCCATGACACCGCGCTATGCGAGCCCGGAACAGTTGCTGCATCAAACGATTACGACGGCTGTCGATACCTACCAACTGGGCCTCCTCATCTACGAGGTCCTAACCGGTGAATCGTTGAATGCCGACACGACGTTGCCGGAGGCGGTCGCTCGTGCACGGGAGAAGCGGGCACCGGATGTCTCAGCCAACGCCAGACGTACGCTACCCGGTGAAATCGTCCGGATCGTCGAACACTGCCTGCGTGCCGATGCGGAGGACCGCTACCGTGATGCCGGCGCACTCCGGGACGACCTGCAGGCGTACCTCGACGGCTTTCCGGTGAAAGCCGTCGGCCAGGGGGCCGGCTACCGACTGTCGAAAGCGATTCGGCGCAACTGGCTGCCGCTGTCTATGACGGCACTGATCATTCTCGGCACGACAGCGGCACTCATCCAGTCGACCATCCAGAAAGAGCGGCTCGAGACGACCCAGGCGACGCTGCAGAACATCACCGGTTTCCAGCAGGACATGCTGCTCGGCATCGACGCTCAGGCGATGGGCGACCGGCTGCGGGACGACATCCGGAGAAAGCTGAGCGACACGCTCGGGGAGACTGCAGACGACACGGTACGGGACCGGCTCATGGCGGCCCTCGGCAAGGTCAATTTCACCGATGTATCCCGCCAGGCCATCGACCGCAACATCCTCTCCGGTGCGCTCGCAACCATCGACGACTCCTTCGCGGGCGACCCCAGGGTCGCGATTGCACTCCGCGATGTCGTCAGCGACGTCTACGCAGCCCTCGGCATGTATGACCAGGCATTGCCGCTCCGGGAACGCATCGTTGCCGATCGTGAACAACTCCTCGGACGCGGTCACCCCGATACGCTGATGGCCCTCGAATCGCTGGGAGCAGTCTATTTCGATCTGGGCCAGTACGCCGAGGCCGCGGAGGCGTTCGAACGCGCCTATCTGACCCGGCGCGACACGCAGGGGCCGGATCATAAGGACACCGTCGCTGCACTCGGCGATTACGGCAACATGCTCATCGATCTGAATCGCATCGAGGATGCAGAGCGCATTCTGACGGATGCATTGCGGAAAAGCCGGCAGGTCTTCGGCGAGCGCCACTGGTCGACGGGCAGCGTCCTGACGAACCTCGGTTACCTCTATTACATGCAGGGACGCTATGACGAAGTGGTTCCACTCTGGGAGGAAGGCCTCGACATCAATAAGGAGGCCTACGGCGCCGAACATCCGGAAACCCTGGCGTCCGCCGTCAACCTCGCGGCGGTCTACGAGGAAACGGGCCGCATCGAGGACGCCGAAAAGCTGTATCGAGAAACGCTGGTACTCGAGCGTGAGGCGCTCGGGGAGACACATCCGTCGGTTCTGGGGACCGTGAACAATCTGGCGATCAATCTTCGCTTACAACAGCGTTACGATGAGGCCGGCGAGCTATTGCAGCGTGCAGCGGCAGCGTACGTGCGGGAGCTGGGCGAGGATCATCCGGATTCGATCAGGATGAGCAGCAACTACACCATGGTCCTCCTCGACCTCGGCCGCGCGGAAGAGGCCGAGACGCTG
This sequence comes from uncultured Woeseiaceae bacterium, assembly GCA_964602525.1. Lineage (GTDB taxonomy): Bacteria > Pseudomonadota > Gammaproteobacteria > Steroidobacterales > Woeseiaceae > Lentisalinibacter. Next base: position 4,080 of record CAZRSA010000096.1, on the reverse strand, counting down.
CTTGTCGAGCTGATCGACCGCGCCGGCTCGGTGCTCCCGCCCGAACACGACATCCTCGGCGTGCTGCAGGGCCGCTACGGTCGCAGTCTGCGGCTGCAAGGCCGGTTCGAGGAGGCCGAGGCGGCGTTACTCGAGAGCAGGCGCATACTGATCGATGTGGTCGGCACGGGCGGGGAGCGGCGGAGGACTCTGCTGCAGCATTTCGCGGAACTCTACGAGGACTGGGGCCGTCCGGAGAAGCGACGAGAGATACTTGCCGAGATGGAGTCTTTGGGAGACTAGACGATGGCCGCATCGCCCAGTGGTGAACGACGGCTACAGGAATGAGACAGGCCGTCGTCCACCCGGTGCCGGCGCTGCCAAATCGGAAGTATCGCCGGTATACTGTGCGGCTGTTGAACCTGCTCCCGCTGGCGTCCGGCGCCGGAGCCCACTCACCCGCCCGTAACAACCGGAGTGATCCCTTGAGCACGCACGACCGTCGCTTTTTCGACCTCTTCATGCTGATCCTCGGCATTCTGATCGCCGTGGCGGTCGGCATCTTCCTGCTGGCCGAATACATCACCGACCGTACGCCCGGGCCGGAGTCCGAGGGCGTGTTCCAGTCCGAGGTCAGGGAGCGCATCGCGCCCATCGGCGAGGTGGTGATGCCGGGCGAGGAAGACGCCGCGCGCGCCGAAGCCGACACGGTCCCCACGCCGGAACCGGTAGCGGCGACGCTCTCCGGGCCCCAGGTCTACAACCAGGCGTGTATCGCATGCCACGGCGCCGGCGTGGCCGGCGCACCGGTGGTCGGCGACGCCTCCGCCTGGGAGGCGCGCATCGCCAAGGGCATGGAGACGCTCTACGACCACTCCATCAACGGCTTCCAGGGCGACGCCGGCTACATGCCGCCCAAGGGCGGGCGCACCGACCTCTCTGATGAAGAGGTGATCGCCGCGGTCGACTACATGGTGGAAGAGAGCCGCTAGGTACCCGTCGGCCGGTTACGCATCCCCGCCGCGGCACCGGTGAGCGTGTTCCTGAAGCTGATCGCCTCGGCGAGGTGACCGGCCCGGATCGTATCGCTGCCGGAGACGTCGGCGATGGTCCGGGCCACGCGGGTCACCCGGTGACAGGCCCGCATGGACAACGCCATGCGCTCGGCGGCGGCCGCCAGCAGCCGTCGGCAATGTTCGTCCAGCGGCGCGTAGGACGCCAGCTCCCGACCGCCCAGCCCTGCATTCAGCTTCCCGGCCCGCTCGATCTGCCGCCGGCGGGCCGCGGCCACCCGGGCTGCCACCTTGCGCGTGGGCTCGCCGGAGGCGGGAGAAGCATGCAGGGCCTCGACGGGCAGGCGGGTAACCTCGACGCCGATATCGATCCGGTCCAGAAAGGGCCCGGAGATGCGGCTCCGGTACATGCCGATCTGGGCCGGTGTGCAGCGACACTCGTGGCGGGGGTCACCCCGATAACCGCAGGGGCAGGGATTCATGGCGGCTACCAGCTGGAAGCGCGCCGGGAAGTCGGTCTGCTGCCGTGCCCGGGATATCGTGATGTGGCCCCGCTCTATCGGCTCTCTCAGTACCTCCAGCACCGGCCGCTGGAACTCCGGCAACTCGTCGAGGAACAGCACGCCGTTGTGGGCCCGGGAGATCTCGCCCGGCAGCGGCGTGCTGCCGCCGCCGACCAGCGCAGGCGCAGAGGCCGTATGGTGCGGCGCGCGGTACGGCCGCCGGCCCCAGTGGCTGCCGTCGAAGGGGCGCCCGGCAACGGAATCAACGGCCGCCGACTCGAGGGCCTCGGCTTCAGTCAGCGGCGGCAGGATGCCGGGCAGCCGGGAGGCGAGCATGCTCTTGCCCGTCCCCGGCGGGCCGACCAGCAGCAGGTGATGCCCGCCGGCGGCGGCCACCTCCAGGGCGCGCCGCGCCCGTGACTGGCCGATGACGTCCGCGAGGTCCGAGCAGTCGGCATCGCTCACCGCCGGCAGGCCCGTCTCCAGCGCCGTGAGCCGCGGCCCGCCGCGCAGGTGGCCGACCACCTCGGTCAGGCTCGAGGCCGCATGCACCGTGGCACCGCGGATGAGCGCCGCCTCCCGGGCGACGGCGGCGGGCACCACCAGCGCGCGGCCGGCGGCGGCGGCGCGTATGGCCGCCGGCAGGATGCCGGGTACGGCGCGCAGCTCACCGTTCAGGCCGAGTTCGCCGTAGAACTCGAAGCCGCGGAATTCCCGGTCCGGTATGCGCCGCTGGGCCGCCAGGATGCCCAGTGCGATCGCCAGGTCGAAGCGGCCGCCCGACTTCGGCAGGTCCGCCGGAGCGAGATTGACGGTGATGCGGCTCTGCGGGAAGTCGAACTCGCTCTCGAGGATGGCGCCCCGCACCCGGTCCCGCGCCTCGCGCACCGCCGCCTCGGCCAGTCCCACGATGGAGAATCGCGGCAGGCCGCCGGACAGGTGCACCTCCACGGTAACCGTCGGCGCCTCGAGGCCGCGCTGGCCCCGGCTGTAGAGCGTGGCGAGTCCCATCCGCCCTCCCTGGCAGACTCGACGCCGGCTAGCGGCGCGGGTTCAGTCCTGTTCGCTCTCCCCGGCGGAATCGCCGGACTCGAGTTCGGCGACCCGCGTCTCCAGCTCCTCGAGCAGCGTCCGGCTCCGGGCCAGAACGGCCACCTGTACCTCGAACTCCTCTCGCGTCACCAGGTCCATGCGCGCGAGAGCGGTGCGGAGCATCGCCCGGAAATTCTCCTCCAGGTCACCCTGCACGGAGCGCAGGCCCTGGGGCACGGCCGCCGCGAGCCGGCTGGCGAGGCTGTCGATCGTCTCTCTTTCCATGGGTTCTGTTTAACGCAGGCGGCCGAGAAACGCCAGGCCGGAATCGGCCCGGCGCACGCGAAAACGGATCGCGGGCGGCGTCCATCATGATGCAAAGCAGCATACCTTTTGCACTATAACGGTGCGCATGCCGAGCCCCGAAGATCGTAACTGCCTGATTGGAAAGAGCATTAGGGTTTGGCACGGAACCTGCTTTAACCAGCCCGCAATGGCACCGGCCCGCAAGCCGGGCGAAAACGATAAAGCATCAAGCAGAGGACAATCATGACACTCATCAGAACGACGGCTCTTGCTGCGGCCGGCCTGCTCACCAGCGGTGCCGCGATGGCAGATTTCTCCGCAAACGTGGGTTGGGCGAGCGAATATCACTTCCGCGGCATTTTCCAGAAGAGCTCTTCGGCGAGCGCCGGACTGGACTTCGAGCAGAACGGTTTCTACGTGGGCACGTGGGCGGCCGACGTGGATAACGGCCCGGGCGCCGACGGCCTCGAGGTGGACGGGTACTTCGGCTATGGCGGCGAGTTCGAGGGCTTCAGCTACGGCGTCGGCTTCACCGGCTACTACTACACCGGCGACTTCGACGACACCTACCAGGAGATCAACCTGAGCGGCGGCTACGACTGGCTGAGCGTCGCGGTGGCACTGGGTGAATACGAGAACTTCGACGGCCCCACCCAGGACTACACGTTCTACTCCATCACCGGCGAGTACGAGGGTTTCTACGCGACCTTCGGCGGCTTCAGCCAGGACTTCGACGGCAACTATCTCGAGCTCGGCTACGGCTGGGATTTCTCCGGCCTGGACCTCGGCGTCACGCTGATCTTCGCCGAGGAAGACCTGACGGGCCGTGACGAGACCGACGAGTCCCTCATCTTCACCATCGGCAAGTCCTTCGATCTCGACTGACCCGCCGGGGAGCGGCCGCCCCGCGTGCCGCTCCCGGCTCATCCAACGCAAACAGGGGTAGAACGCAATGAAGCTGATTACAGCGATCATCAAGCCCTTCAAGCTCGATGACGTCCGCCAGGCGGTGGCCGACATCGGCATACAGGGCATTACCGTCACGGAAGTGAAGGGCTTTGGCCGCCAGCGCGGCCACACCGAGCTATACCGCGGCGCCGAGTACGTCGTGGACTTCCTGCCGAAAGCGAAGATCGAGCTGGCCGTGGACGACGACATCGCCGAACAGGTGATCGAGGCGATAACCAACACGGCCCGCACGGGCAAGATCGGCGACGGCAAGATCTTCGTCACCACCCTCGAACAGG
>CAZRSA010000095.1:0-10169 GCA_964602525.1 uncultured Woeseiaceae bacterium | reverse complement strand
CCGTGTCGCGCATCTCCACGTAGTTCTCCAGCGCCATGTCGGCGATGGCCTCCGCGTCCGGCCTGCGCAGGCGGCTGAACGCGCTGAACAGGCGTTCGCGGTCGCCGAGGCCCTCGTCCAGCAGGCGGCAGAACTCGGCGCAGTCCTCGAAGCCCGCGTTCATGCCCTGGCCGTGGAAAGGCACGATGGCGTGGGCAGCGTCGCCGATCAACAGCACGTCGCCGGCCAGGTTCCAGGGCTCGCAGCGCACGGTGCCGAGGATGCCCACCGGGTTCGCCGCGAACTGCTCGGTGAGATCCGGGATGAGGGTCAGCGTGTCCGGGAAGTGGCGCTCGAAGAAGCCGCGCACCGCCGTTTCGTCCGTGAGGGTGGCGAAACTATCCGGCCCCTCGTTGGCCAGGAACAGGGTTACGGTGAAATCCCCGTCCGGGTTCGGCAGCGCGATCAGCATGAAGCCGCCCCGGGGCCAGATATGCAGCGCGCCCGGATCGAGGCGGAACCCACCGTCGTCTGTGGGCGGGATGGTGAGTTCCTTGTAGCCGTGGGCCAGCAGGGACTCGCTGGCGCTGACCTGCCCGGCGGTGACCAGCTCGCGCCGCACCACCGAGCCGGCGCCGTCGGCGGCGATCAGCGGTGCCATGGTGAGCTCTCGCTCGGCGCCCGTGTCCTCGCGGCGGAGCGTTATCCGGCGCGCGGCCAGGTCGATGCCGGCGCAGGCCTCGCCGAAATGCAGGCGGGCGCCGGCGGACTCGGCGGCGTCCAGCAGCACCCGGTTCAGGTCGGCGCGGGAGACCGAGTAGTTCTCCTCCCCCTCGTGCTGGCCGTAGGGCTGGAAGTCGAGCCCGCCGTCCTGCTGGTGCAGCATGCGTCCGGACATGGGCGTCAGTAGCGGCTCGACCGCCCGGGTCAGGTCGGCCAGGGCGAGGCCGCGAAGCCCGCGGGCGGCCAGTGCAAGATTGATCGAGCGGCCCCCCTGGCCCGCGTGGGTCCGCAGGTCTGGCTGACGTTCGTAGACGTCCACGGTGTAGCCGCGGCGGGCGAGCAGCGTGGCCAGCAGCGAGCCGGTCAGGCCCGCGCCCAGGAGAGTGATCGGATGTCCGTCGAGGTCTTTCATGCGAGGGTCTGGGTCATGGCGGCCGCCTCGGCCAGCCGTTGCAGGAAGGCCTCGACGTCCGTGTAGGAGTTGTAGAGCGGCGCCGGCGCCACCCGGATGACGTCCGGCTCCCGCCAGTCGGCGATGACATTCAGCCGCGCGAGGTTGTCGAACAGGTCCCGGCCCGTGAGGCCCATGCCGCGGACGACCAGCGAGAGCTGGGCGCCGTGCATGGACGGCTCATCCGGCGTCAGGACGCCGAAACCGCCGGGGAAGCGCTGCTCCAGCCGCCGACGCAGATACCCGCTCAGCGACAGGGACTTTTCCCGCAGGGCGCCGGTGCCCGCCGCGGTGAACAGTTCCAGCGACGCGACGACCGGCGCCAGCGCGAGCACCGGCGGATTGCTGAGCTGCCAGACGTCGGCACCCGGTGCCGGCTTGAAGTCCTTCGCCATGCGAAAACGGGTGCTCTCCTCGTGGCCCCACCAGCCGAGCAGCCGGGGCAGGCTGCGGTCGCCGCAGTGGCCTTCGTGCACCCAGGCGCCCGCAACCGCGCCCGGCCCGCCGTTCAGGTACTTGTAGCTGCACCAGACGGCAAAGTCCGCCCCCCAGTCGTGCAGCGAGAGTGGCACGTTGCCGACCGCGTGTGCCAGGTCCAGGCCCACGGTGACGCCGTGGTGCCGGGCCAGGCGGCAGATCTCCGCCATGTCCAGATACTGGCCCGTGTAGTACTGCACGCCCGGCAGCAGCAACAGGGCGATCTCGTGGCCCCGGCGTTCCAGCAGGGCGGCCAGGTCCTCCGTACGCAGCCGGTGCTCGCCCTCGCGGGGACGCCACTCCAGCAGGTCCCGTCCGGGGTCGTGGCCGTGCCAGGCGATCTGGGAGGCCGCGGCGTAGCGGTCGGAGGGGAAGGCGTCCGACTCGATCACGATCGCGCGCCGCTCGCCCTCCGGCCGGTAGAAACTCGCCATCAGCAGGTGGAGATTCACGGTGAGGGTATTCATCGCCACCGTCTCCGCCGGCAGGCCGCCAACGAGTTCCGCCAGCGGCGCGGCGGCGCTGCGGTGCGCCGACATCCAGGGATGCTCGCCCTCCGTGTGACCACGCACGGCGAGCCTGCCCCAGGCCTCCAGCTCCGCGCGCACGGCATCCGCTGCCCGGCGCGGCATCAGCCCCAGGGAATTGCCGCAGAAATAGACCGGTGAGCGGCCGTCGATGCGCTCCGGGAAGACGAATTCCTCGCGAAAGCCCGCGAGCGGATCGCCCGCGTCCAGGCGGCGCGCCTCCTCGAACGCCGCGCTCACTGGAAGCGGCTCCGTTCGACTGCCAGCCACTCCAGCGCCGTGCCGGCGAGCAGCCGGTCTTCCACCTCCGCCGCCAGCCCCATCGATTCGATCAGGGCGCCCGGGTGGTGCTCGCCCAAAGGAAACGGGTAGTCGCTGCCGAGGGCAATGGCCTCGGCGCCGAACAGCTCGATCATGTACTGGAGCATACGCGGGTCGTGCACCAGCGAGTCGACGTAGAAGCGGCCGAGGTATTCGGTGGGCGGCACTGGGTTCTTCACGGCGACGATGTCCGGCCGCACGGCGAAACCGTGCTCCAGCCGTCCGATCAGGCCCGGGAAGGCACCGCCGCCGTGGGCGAAGGCCACGCGCAGTGCCGGCAGCTTCTCGAACACGCCGCCGAAGATCAGTGAGCACACCGACAGCGCCGTCTCGGCCGGCATGCCCACCAGCCAGGGCAGCCAGTAGAGGTTCATGCGCTCGCGGCCCAGCATCTCCCAGGGGTGCACGAACACGGCGGCGCCGAGCTCGGCGGCCGCCTCGAACACCGGGAAAACCCGCTCGTCGTCCAGGTTCCAGCCGTTCACGTGGGTGCCGATCTCCACGCCGTGAAGGCCGAGTTCGAGGCAGCGCTCCAGCTCGCGGACGGCGAGTTCCGCGTCCTGCATCGGCAGCGTGCCGAGGCCGAGGAAGCGGTCCGGCTGCTCGTTGACCACCGAGGCGATGTGGTCGTTCAGGAGCCCGGCGAGGTCGGCGGTATCCTGCGGTTTCGCCCAGTAGCTGAACATCACGGGCACGGTGGAGAGTACCTGTACATCCACCCCGGTGGCGTCGCAGTCGGCCAGGCGCACGTCCGGGTCCCAGCAGTTGGACTGCACCTCGCGGAAGTTCCTGCCGTCCAGCAGCATGCGGGCGCAGCCGGGGCCGTGATGCTCGAGCTGCACGAAACCGCCGTAGCCGTAACGCTCCTTCAGGTCCGGCCAGTCCGGCGGCAGCACGTGGGTGTGGATGTCGATCTTCACGGATTCAGCGGGCCGGCATCACGGCTCCGCACTCGGGGCAGGTACGGTTCTCCTCGCTGCCGTAGAAACGCTCGAAGACCGGCGGCAGCTGCCGCACGATGTCGTCCACATGCAGGAATTCCTCGTACAGCTTGGCGTCGCACTCGTTGCAGAACCACATGAAGCCGTCCAGCTCCCCGGGTGCGCGCTTGCGCTCGATCACGAGCCCGACTGTGTCGGCGTAGCGCTGGGGCGAGTGGGGTACCCTGGGCGGCAGCAGCAGGATCTCGCCCTCGCGGATGGGGATGTCCACCCGCTCGCCGTCCTGCATGGTACGCAGCAGCATGTCGCCCTCGAACTGGTAGAAGAATTCCTCGCCCTCGTCCCAGTGGTAGTCGTCCCGGGAGTTCGGCCCGCCGACCACCATGATGATGAAATCGCCGTCCTCGAAGACCTGCTTGTTACAGACCGGCGGCCGCAGCGCATCCCGGTTGGCGTCGATCCATGCGCGAAAATTGAAGGCGGTCAGGGGCTGCATGATTCTCTCCCGTTGCGGACGACATTGCCGCCGGCCCCGTGGTTCCTCGCGCCTGTCAGAGGGTCGCGATGCATTTCAGCTCGATGGCGATGGGCGTCGGCAGACGGTTCACCTCGACGGTGGTCCGGCAGGGCCCCTCGCCGGGAAAATACTCGGCGTAGATCCGGTTGAATGCCTCGAAGTCCCGCTCGATGTCGGTCAGGAATACCGTGACGTCCACGAGCCGCTCCCAGCCGGAGCCCGAGGCCTCTAGCACGCTCTTCACGTTGCGGAAGACGGCGTGGCACTGAGCCTCGATGTCGTAGTCCGCCACGCATCCGTCGGCGTCCCGGCGCACGCCGGGTATGTCGCCGCCGGCCGGGTCGCGCGGGCCCAGACCCGACAGGAAAAGGAAACCCCCGGCACGCCTGGCATGGGGATAGGCGCCCACCGGCGGCGGCGCTGAATTCGTGCTGATGGCCTCGTCGTCGGGTTTCACGCGCCGATTCTAGCGCGACTGGGCCCGGCATTTTACCTTGACCGGTTTCCCAGGCCGGTCGAGGCGCAGGGCGGTGAGGGCGCGGCCCCAGACGCAGCCGGTGTCGAGGCAGACCACGTCTGCTTCGTTCAGCAGGCCCAGCGCCGACCAGTGGCCGAACACGATGCGCGTCCCCGCAATCGCGCGGCCGGGCGCCCGGTACCAGGGTGTTAGCCTCTCTGGGGCGTCGTCCGGCGGGCCTGTATAATCGAAGTCCAGCCTCCCCTTGTGCGCGAGCATACGCATGCGGGTCAGCACGTTGACGATGAAGCGCAGCCGCGGCACGCCGCGCCGGTCCTCCTCCCAGCGGTCGGGCTCGTTGCCGTACAGGTGGGCCAGCAGCCTGGACGGCCGCGGGCCTCTCAGCACCGCTTCCACCTCCGCCGCGCGGGCGAGCACGGTATCGAGGTCCCATTCCGGCAGCACGCCTGCGTGCACCAGCAGCGTGTCCATCGTCTCGTCGTAATGGGCCAGCGGCCGGTTCTGCAGCCAGTGGACGAGTTCGTCGCAGTCGCCGGCCCGGAGGATCGGCTTCATGGCGAGGGAGGCCGAGCGCTTGGCCGCGCTGCGCTGGTGGGCGATCACCAGCAGATGCAGGTCGTGATTGCCGAGCACGGTGACGGCCGCATCGCCGAGGGAGCGTACGAAACGCAGGGTCTTCAGTGACTTCGGGCCCCGGTTTACCAGGTCGCCGGCCAGCCAGAGGGTATCCTCCGCCGGGTCGAAATCCAGCTTGTCCAGGAGGCGACGGAACGGGTCGTAACAGCCCTGCAGATCGCCGATGGCATAGACCGCCATGGTACGGTCTCCGCTGTTGCGGCCGTGGGGGTATGCCTGCTACCGACTAGTGCAGCAGACCCGGCACGGCCAGGGTGAATGGCGCGATGGGCGCGTCGAAGCGGACGCCGTCGTCGGCCAGCATCTGGTAGCTGCCCTCCATGCTGCCGACGGGCGTCTCGAGCACGGTGCCGCTGGAGTAACGGAACTGTTCCCCCGGATTGAGATGAGGCTGCTCGCCCACCACGCCGTCGCCGCGCACCTCCTGCACCTTGCCGTTGGCATCCGTGATGATCCAGTGCCGGCTGAGCAGGGAGGCGGGCACCTCACCCAGGTTGGCGATGGTGATGGTGTAGGAGAACACGTAGCGGTCCAGCTCCGGCTCCGACTGGTCGTCGAGGAAGTTGGTGCTCACGTCTACCCTGATGTGATGGCTCGACTTGTCGCTCATGGCCTCTCGCTGTGGCAGGTCGGATCGGCATCCCGTTCGGGTCGTCATTCTAGCGCATCGTCCCGTTCGCGCAGCGCTCGGTCGGCAAGGCGGGCGAACTCCTCGGGCGCGAGCCGTTCCGGCCGCAGCGTCGGGTCGATGCCCTCCTCGGCGATGGCCTCCGGGGTCAGCCAGTCGGTCAGCGCGTTGCGTAGCGTCTTGCGTCGGCGGGAGAAGGCACTGGTGACCAGGGCGGCGAAGAGGCGCTCGTCGCGGATCTCGAGCCGCTCGGTGCGGGGTACCAGGCGCACGACGCTAGACTGCACCTTCGGCGGCGGCCGGAAGGCCTGCGGCGGCACGTCGAAAAGGTGCTCGACGTGCATGGAGCAGGCCAGCATTACGGTGAGACGGCCGTAGGCCTTACCACCCGGTGAGGCTGCCATGCGCGCCACCACCTCCTTCTGCAGCATGAAATGCATGTCGCGGACGGCGTCGCGCTGGGCGACGAGCCGGAACAGCAGCGGCGTCGAGATGTTGTAGGGGAGGTTGCCCACCAGGCGGAGTCCGTCGCCCAGGGCGGCAAAATCGAATTCGAGGGCGTCGGCTTCATGGATGACGACGTTGCCGGCCGCGGCGTAGCGCGTCCGCAGCGCCGCCGCGAGATCCCGGTCGATCTCCACGGCGTCGAGGGTGACGGGCAGGGCGGCCAGCGGTGCGGTGAGGATGCCCTCGCCGGGGCCGATCTCCACCAGGTGATCGCCGGCGGCCGGGGCGATCGCGGCGACGATGCGCGACACCACCGAGGGGTCGCGCAGAAAGTGCTGGCCGAAACGCTTGCGCGGCCGATGGCTCACCACCCGCTCATCCGCCGCGTCCGGCAAGCTCCGCCGCGTAGCGCAGCGCCACCCCCAGGCTGGCCGGATCGGCGCGGCCGGTCCCAGCCAGTGCCAGGGCGGTGCCGTGGTCAACCGAGGTGCGCACGATGGGCAGCCCGAGCGTGATGTTCACGGCCCTGCCGAAACCGGCGTACTTGATCACCGGTAGGCCCTGATCGTGGAACATTGCCAGCACTGCATCCGCCTTGCCCGCGGTGTCCAGGAAAGCGGTGTCGGCGGGCACGGGTCCCTCGATGGCGAGGCCCCGCGCGCGCAGCTCGTCGAGCGCCGGCGTGATCACCTCGATCTCCTCCCTGCCGAGGTGTCCGGCCTCGCCGGCGTGGGGGTTCAGGCCGCAGACCCGGATCTTCGGCTCGTCGATGCGGAAGCGCCGGCGCAGGTCCCGGTGCAGGACGTCGATGACCCCGGTGAGCCGCTCCGCGGTGATCGCCGACGCCACGTCGGCCAGCGGCAGGTGGGTGGTGGCGAGCGCGATACGCAGCTCGTCCGTGGCGAGCATCATCACCGGCAGCGGCGTCCCCGTCGCCTCGGCCAGGAACTCCGTGTGGCCGCTGAAGGACAGCCCGGCCTCGTTGATGACGCTCTTCTGCAACGGTGCGGTCACCATGGCGTCGAACTCCCCGTCCAGGCAGGCCCGCGCGGCCCACTCCAGCCCGGCCAGAACCGCGCCGGCGTTGGCCGGGTCGGGCGCCCCGCGGCACTCGCCGTTCGCCAGCGGAAAGCTCATCACCGGGATCTCGCCGGGCGTATGGCCGCCGCGGCGGGGCTCGCCGCGATGGTACTCGGGCAGCACCACCTCGATGCCCAGCGTGGCCGCGCGCTCGGCCAGCTGGCGGCGGTCTCCCACGAGTATCGTCTCCGCGGGGAGGGGGGCCGCCGCGAGCATGAGGCAGATGTCGGGCCCGATGCCGGCAGGCTCGCCGGCCGTCAGCACCAGGCGTGGCGGCGCGCCGGCCACGCCTCAGATGCGCTTGTCGACGAAGGCCTCGTCGCGCATGCGCCTGAGCCAGAGCTGGGTCTCCTCTTCCAGCTTGCCGGCCCGGATGCTGTTCACGCAGTTACGCTCGCGTACCTCGGCGGTGTTGTCGTACACCCGGCGGTCGGTGACCTCCAGGATGTGCCAGCCGAAGCGGGAGCGGAACGGCTCGCTCAGCTCGCCGATCTCGAGCGAGTTCGCCACCTCGGCGAACTCGGGCACGAAGGTGCCCGGGGAGGTCCAGCCGAGGTTGCCGCCCTCGGCAGCCGAGCCCGGATCGTCCGAGTTCAGCTGGGCCAGGTCGCCGAAGCTCTCGCCGGCCAGGATACGCTCGCGGAGCTCCGCGAGCTGCTGCCGGGCGGTGGCGTCGTCAACGATCTCGTCCGGGCGGATGAGGATATGACGGATACGAGACTGGTTCACCTCGCTTCGCGCCATGGCGCCGCGCAGGTCGTTCAGCTTGATGATGTGGAAGCCGCTCGCGTTGCGGATGGGCTCGGCGATCTCGCCGGGGGAGAGGTCCTCGACGACACCGGTGAACAGCGTGGGCAGCTGGGTGCCCTTGCGCCAGCCGAGGTTGCCGCCTTCCAGTGCGTTCTGGGCGTCCGAGTAGCTCACCGCCGCCTTGGCGAAATCGGCGCCGTCCTGCAGTTCTTCATAGAGCCGGCGGGCTTCCGTCTCGGCCTCGCGGAACTGCTCCGCCGTGGCGTTGGCGGGTACGCTGATCAGAATGTGGGAGATGTCGAACTCCGAGTTGGCGCCTACATTCGCCTCCAGGTCCTCGAGACAGCGGTTGATCTCGCGGTCCGAGACGTTGATGCGGCTCATGACGTCTACCTGGCGAAGCTGCTCCAGGGCGAGCTGGTCGCGCATCTCCTCCCGGTACATCGTGTAGTCGATGCCCTGGGCGGAAAGGGCCCGCGGGAGGTCGGCGAAGGCGATGTTGTTGCGGCGGGCCACATCGGCCAGCGCATTGTTCAGCATCTCGTCGGAAATGCGGATGCCGATGCGCTCGGCGCGCTGCAGCTGGATGCGGTCGATGATCAGGCGCTCGAGAATCTGGTCGCGCAGGACCTCGGGCGGCGGCAGCTGCACGTTCTGTTCCTGCAGGCGCGCCAGCACCATCTCGGTCTGGGTGTCGAGCTCGCTCTCCAGCACGACGCCCTCGTTGACGACGGCCACGATGCTGTCCAGACGTTCGCTCTCCTGGGCGGGCGCGACACCGGGCAGGAGCAGGATGATGGCGGCAAGGGTGAGGCTGAGGCTGACGGTTCTTTGCATGAGATCTGTAAAACGGTTGAAGTGGCGGGAACCATTACCGCGATTCCCGGCTGGTAAGCCTCTTCGGGCCTTGGGCCCAGGGGCGGGAATTGCGGTACCAGCTCCCGGCGAGTCAGTCGCGAGAATATCCCAGAATACCACGTTCCAGGAGTTCGTCTGCAGGGTCTCCGACACTCGTCAGACCCTTCAGTTCCAGCTGGATGGCGATGGACGAATCGGCCGTGCGGTCGCGCCGGCTGATGTAGCGGCGGGTCACCAGCCGAATGCTCCAGCAGCAGCTCTCGTACTCCACGCCCAGGAATCGTTCCAGCGTGGTGTCCTCCCGCAGCGAGTAGTTGTAGCGCCCCACCAGGTTCCAGCGCTCACCGATCGGCCAGCTCCAGGAGATGTCCGCCTGCTCGATGGATCCGCGGCGGAAGCGGTAGGAGAAGTTCAGCACCCGGTCGTCCTCCGGGCGGTACTGCAGCCGGATCTCCGAACGGGTGGTGGTGTCCGTCTCCGAGTTCCACTGGTGGCCCAGGTCCAGGTTCCAGTTGCCGTACACGTCGAAGCCGAGCTCGGCGATGTAGTCCGAGGAGTCGGCGGATACCGGCGCCAGGCCGGGCAGGCTGACACCCTGGTCGCTCAGGTAACGGGTCTGGCCGATGGTGGCGCGCAGCAGCTGCCGCCCCGTGCCGGCGTCGAACAGACGCGTGGTCACGCCCAGGCTGACCTGGTCCGTATCCGCCAGGCGGTCCGGGCCGACGAAGCGGTTCTTGCGGAAGACCTGTACCAGGTTCAGGTCCGGCTCGATGGTGTCGAACACCGGCAGGTCGGCCTGATCGGCGTAGGGCACGTGCACGTAGAGCATCCGTGGCTCCAGTGTCTGCACCCAGCCGCGGCTCGCGATGCTGCGCTCGAACGTCGCCCCCGCGTCCAGGCTTAACAGGGGCACCGTCCGGCTCGGCGCGTCCGCCTGGCCGGGGGCGGTCTGGTCCAGGCCGTAGGCGGTGTGGTCCAATTCGATGCCGGGGCGCAGATACACCCCGGGCCGTTCGATGGAGTACTCGAAGCGCGGACGGGCGTTCAGCCGCCAGCCGGTGACGCCTGCGTCACGGTCGAAATACGTGAGCTCGGAGTCGATGCCCCAGGAGGGCCCCGTGCCCGTCGACGGCCAGTTGCCGGCGGCGGTCAGCCGCGGCAGCTGCCGGTAGGGCTCGTCCTCGCCGCTGATGGCCGCATCGATGGTCTGGAACATCCGGAAGTCGGCGGCCAGATACCAGTGCCGGCCCGGGTAGTCGAAGCGCAGGCTCTGGTTCAGATGGGTGGTGCTGGCCTCGCTGAGGCTGCCGCCCAGGTCCTCGAAGTAGTTGTCGTCGGAGACGCTGCGCACGTCGA
>CAZRSA010000094.1:0-10560 GCA_964602525.1 uncultured Woeseiaceae bacterium | reverse complement strand
CGCCGTAGTAGACCGCGGGATCGTAGATCACCGGCTCGCCCTCCACCGCGGCGAAATTGCCGCCCCACAGGTCGCCGTGGAGCAGCGAGGGTACCGGCGTGTAATCCCTGAAGAAGTCCCCGAGCCGCGCCAGTAGCGCCTCGCCGTCGGCAGCGAGGGTGCGGCCGTGACCGTTGCGCCCGGCGAGATCGAGCTGGAAGCCGATGCGCTTCTCGGCCAGGAAACGCACCCAGTCGTCGTCGGGCCCGTTCGGCTGGGGCGTGGAGCCGATGGTGTTGTCGCGGTGCCACCCGTGGCGCTCCGCGGTGTGGCGATGCAGGGCGGCCAGTCCCGTACCCAGACGCCGCCGGCAGGCGGCATCCGCGGGGCCGAGCTCGAGATACTCCAGCAGCAGCCAGGCGCGGCCGGCGTCCACGCCCGCGCCGAAGACCCGCGGCACGCGCACCGCTCCCGCCGCCGCGAGTTCGGCCAGGCCCTCGGCCTCCGCGGCGAACATCTCGAAGCCGTCCGGTCGATTGGTCTTCAGGAACACCGGCCCGGCATCGCTCTCCAACCGGGCGGCCGCATTGATGCTGCCGCCGCCCACCGGGCGCAGGCTGGCCGCCTTCAGGCTGAGGCCGCAGGCGGCGGCCACGGCTTCGGCGAGCGCCTCCGCCACGGCTCAGCTCAGGACGCCCAGCGAGGCGATGCGGTCACACTGGCGCCTTAGCGCCGTACCGAAACCGGCCCTGTCGCAGACTTCGTGCAGCGCGTCCATGTCGGGGCCCCGCCGGCGCGCCTCGCCCGAGCGGAACTCCAGCGGCGCATCGCAGGCGATGGCGGTCAGCCGGCGGGCGAGCAGCGCCGCCTCCCGGTGTTGCTCGAGCCGGGCGCCGAGTTTCACCGCCCCGCGCACCGGCACGTCGCAGACACGGTCCAGGTTGGCGTAGAGCACGTCCAGGCTGCCGAAGTGGCCGAGCAGCGCCGCCGCGGTCTTCTTACCGACGCCGGGTACACCGGGGATGTTGTCCACGGCGTCTCCGGCCAGCGCCAGGAAATCGGCGATCTGCTCGGGCCACACGCCGTAGGCCTCCGGTATCTGCTCGTAGCCGAGCCGGCGGCGGCCCGCGTAGTCCCACAGGGTATCCTTCGCCGACAGGAGCTGGGCCAGGTCCTTGTCCCGGCTGACGATGGTCGCCGGCAGCCCGCGGGCACGCCCGTCTACGACCAGCGCGCCGATGAGATCGTCCGCCTCGTACAGCGGGCTCGCGCACTCGGCGAGCCCGAGCGCGCGGGTGAAGGCCCGGCACTGGCGGAACTGGCGCTCCAGCTCCGGCGGCGCGGGTTCCCGGTTGGCCTTGTAGGCGGGGTAGATCTCGTTCCTGAAGGAACTGGCGAGGCTCTCGTCGAAGGCCACGGCAATGTACTCCGGCCGCACCTCCTCCACGAAGTCCGCCAGGAAGCGGGCGAAGCCGAATAGCGCGTTCACGGGATTGCCGTCGCCGTCGACCATGTCGTCGGGCAGCGAGAACCAGGCGCGGAAGACGTAGACGCTGGCGTCGATCAGATAGAGCACTTGCGCGCCGTCGGCCTCAGGCGGGCATCGCCATACCGGCGGCGTTTGCCTGCAGGTGGTCGCGCAGGCGCGAATGCAGCGGGCTGGAGCGCGGGATGTGCGCCAGCAGGTACTCCATCTGGTCGGCCAGGACCCGCCGGCCCTTCAGGTAGATGTACTCCGCGTAGCTCGGCGTGAACGGGATGGCGATGAGCTGCATGCCGGCCTGCTCCGGCGTGCGCCCGCCCTTGTGGTTGTTGCAGCGCCGACAGGCGGTGGCCACGTTGGTCCAGAGATCCCTGCCGCCCTGGGAGATGGGCGTGACGTGGTCGCGGGTCAGCTCACGGGTCTGGAACACCAGGCCGCAGTACAGACACAGGTTCGCATCGCGCCGGAACAGCGTGCGGTTGTTGAGCGGCGGCACGTAATGCTCCCGGTTGGCGGCGAGGCTCTGGTGGGTGCCGTGGGTGGCGATGATGGAGTTCACATCCACCGCGCTGCGTTGCCCGGTCAGCGCGTTGTAGCCGCCGTGGAGCGTATAAAGGAGCGTGCCGCAGGCATAGGCGACCTGCCCCGTGTGATAGAGGCGGACCGCCTCGCGGTAGTCGATCCATTCCAGCGGCATGCCTGCCACGTCGGTGCGCAGGACCTGCTGGAATATGCTCTCTGTGCTGATAGCCTGCATGCGTCACGTCCCCCCGGGGGCGCCGGCCTAGTTTGCCCCAAGACCGGGGAAATGCAACCGCAGGGGTGTGACAACCTGGTGACAGCGGCTCGCGGGTCTCCTCAGCGACCCCGCTGGGGCCGGCGCTCACGGATACGCTCGCGGATGTTCTGGCGCTGCTCGGGGCTGAGCGACCGCCACCGTTCCCTCAGCTCCCGGCGGCGCTCTTCCGGCATGTCCCGGAAGCGCTCGAAGTTGCGGCGGATGCGCTCGCGTTCTTCCGGCGGCAGCTCGCGGAAGGTCTCGTAGCGCTCACGGATTCTCGCCCGCTGCTCTTCGCTCAGGTTGCGCCAGCGCGCGAAGCGCTCACGGGCGGCGGCACGCTCCTCCGGGCTCATGTCGAGCCAGCGCTCGGTGCCGCTGGCGAGCCGGCGGCGCCGCTCGGCGGGCATCTCCTCCCAGCGCTCCTCGAAGCGAGCCAGCACCCGCTGCTGCTCGCCGGTGAGCGCATCCCAGCCGGGCGCCTCCGGCGCATCCTGCGCCAGCGCCGTGGCTCCGCCGGCCAGCAACAGTGCCGCCATCAGGATTGCCATCTGCAGCGCCGGCAGCCACGCGCGCAGTAATGCGGTCGTCCCCGCCGCGGCGTCCGCATGCCCGTGCAATTCAGCCCGTCTCTTCATCGCTCCTGCTCTCCTCGTCCTGCCCGTCGTCCGCGGGCGCCGCCCGTCGTTCGGCGTCCTCCGACGCCGTCCCGGTGAGCGCAATCCAGTCACTGTCGTCCTCTTCCCAGCTGCCGAGGTACTCGAGGAAGGCCGCATCCGGCAGTTCCTCGGTCCGGTCCGCTGCGGGCGCCGGCAGGGCGGCGATCACCAGCGCCACGCCCGCGACGCGGCCGGCGAACAGCCGCGCGGCGCTCGCCCTTGCCGGCCGTGATTCAGCCAATGTTGCCGCTCCCGCCGGGCGCGCCGCGGAAGTCCTCTTCCGCATCCATCCAGGCATAGAATTCCAGCTCCGCCAGCATGTCCAGGGCCTCGTCCTGGAGGACGATCTCCAGGTCGTCGGCGTCCTCAGCCGCGACCGCCACCGCCACTTCCGGCTCCGCCACCGGCCTGTCCTGCGCCTGGCCCAGCCACAGCGCGACGGCCAGCACCGCCACCACGGCCGCGGTGGCCACCGGCCGCCACCCGGCAAGCGGGCCGGGGCGGTCCTTCCCGGCCAGCGCAGCCTGGCGTGCCCGGTTCAGCCGCGACAGCGTCGCCACGTCCAGCGCATCCACGCTCTCGTCGAAGGCGCGGCGGGTGCGCTCCGCGAAGGCGCCCTCGCCGGGCTCGTCCCGGCCACCGTATCGCTTGTCGTTCATTGCCAGCTCTCACCCAGGCGTGCCCGCAGTGCATGCAAGGCACGCGAATAGTGTGTCTTGACGCTGCCCTCGGAGCAGCCCATGGCCGCCGCGGTGTCGGCGACGTCCAGGCCCTCGAAGTTTCGCAGCATGAAGGCCTCCTGCTGCCTCGCCGGCAGCCCGCGCAGCGCCGCCTCCAGCGTCGCCATCGTCTCGCGCATCTCCAGTTCCTCCTCCGGCGCGCCCGCCGAGCGGTCCGGCGCCTCCGCGACCGGGTCGGGGCCGTCCTCGTCGCCGTCGAACCAGGACATCACGCGGTTGCGCACCGTGCGGCGCCGCTGGCTGTCACGCACCCGGTTCATGAGGATGCGGAAGAACAGCGGCGCCCATTCGGCTTCCGGACGCCGGGCGTACTTGCGCACGAGGCGTATCATGGCGTCCTGCACCAGGTCCATCGCCTCGTCCCGGTCGCCGGTGCCGATCTCCGCGATGCGCAGTGCGCGCCGCTCCACGCCGGCGAGGAAGGCATTCAGTCGTTGTTCCTGCTCCAGTGCCCTGACTCCCCGCTCCAGCCGGCGTACCGATCGCGCGGGCGATTGCGCGTCGCCGCCCGGCGGCCGCGCCACCGCCTCCATGCCGGTCATGACCGCCGGCCCCCGGCGCCCTGCACGCGACGTACAGCCTCCATGCTCCACTCCCGTAAGCATTACACTATGTTGTCGTCCGGTGTTCTAACGCGGCGGCGGGGTCGCGGTTGACAGGGCGGGCCGCTTTTCCTTGTGCACAGGGGATATTGCACTTTCATGGCAGGCCGGCGGCATCGGTCACGACCCGGCCGGACTCGTTCAACTCTCTGATTCAACGTGATATTCGAGGTGTACAGAAGGCTATCGGCCGGCTCGCCTCCCAGGGCCGGGGGGCGGACTGTCGCCCGGCTGGTCCGTATCCATCCACAGACTTATCCACAACGTGTCGAGTAACGAGCAGAACATCGCCCGGGCCGCCCCCGCGGTGCTGCGGGTGGCTATCAAGGCACCGCTGTCTCGCCTGTTCGACTACCTGCCGCCCGCCGGGGTCGATCCGGCCACCCTCCGGCGCGGGGTTCGGCTGAAGGTACCGTTCGGCCGGCGTCACCGCGTCGGCCTGCTCTGGGACACGGCGGCGGAGAGCGAGTTGCCCGCCTCCCGGCTGCGCCGCGCACTCGCGGTGCTCGACGAGGAGCCAGCCGTCGACCCGGCGCTGGCGTGGCTGATCGACTTCGCCGCCGGCTACTACCATCACCCGGTGGGCGAGGTGGCCGCCGCCGCGCTGCCCGCACTGCTGCGCCAGGGCCGGCCACTGCTGGCCACCGAGACCTTCTGGCGCCTGACTGCGGCCGGGGCGGCAGCCGCGGGAGACGAGAAGACGTCACGGCGTGCGCCGCGCCAGGCGGAACTCCTGGCCGCGCTTGCCGCAGCCCCGGCGGGCGGGCTGGCGGCCGCGGAGCTGGACCGCCGCTGCCCGTCCTGGCGCCGGGTGCGCAAGACACTGGAAGACAAGGGTCTGATGGAGCAGCAGGAGCAGCCGGCCGAAGGGCCGGAGAGTGACCCGGAGGTCAGCCAGGAGGTCGGCCGGGTGATCGACAGGGAGAAGACCGGCGCCGACAGCGATCCCCCGTCCGCAGGCGCCGTCAGCCTCAACCCGGACCAGCAGGCTGCGGTGGCAGCGGCCACGGTGGCGCCGGGCTACTCGGCCACCCTGATCGACGGGGTAACCGGCAGCGGCAAGACCGAGGTCTACCTGGCGCTGATCGAGCGCACCCTGGCCCGGCACCGCCAGTCGCTGGTACTGGTGCCGGAGATCGGGCTCACGCCCCAGCTGGTGGAGCGGTTCACCGAGCGGCTGGGCCGGCGGCCGGTGATCCTGCACAGCGGGCTCGGGGATGCGGAGCGGCTGGCCGCCTGGCGCGATGCCCGCGGCGGCACCGCCGGAGTGGTGGTGGGAACCCGCTCTGCCGTCTTCACGCCCCTGGCCCGGCCGGGGCTTATCATCGTCGACGAGGAGCACGACCCTTCGCTGAAGCAGCAGGAAGGCTTCCGCTATTCCGCCCGCGATCTCGCCGTGGCCCGGGCGCGCCACGAGGCCGTGCCGGTGGTGCTTGGCTCGGCGACCCCGTCGCTGGACACGCTCGCCAACGTCGAGCGGGGCCTGTACCGGCGGGTGGAGCTGCCCCGGCGGGCCGGCGGCGCCGCCCCGCCCGAACTGCGCCTGGTCGACCTGGGCCGTCATCCGCCCATCGACGGCCTGTCGGCGCCGCTGATCGCGGCGGTCGAACGCCACCTCGGGGAGGGCGGCCAGGTACTGCTGTATCTCAACCGGCGGGGCTATGCGCCCACGCTGCTCTGCCGGGACTGCGGCCACGTGGCCGAGTGCCGCCGCTGCGACGCCCGCATGACTCTGCACGCCGGCGACCAGCGCCTGCGCTGTCACCACTGCGGCAGCGAACGGGCGGTGGATACGAGCTGCCCGGCATGCGGCGGCACGGTGGCCGCGCTCGGCCGGGGCACCGAGCGGGTGGAGGAGGCTGTACGACGGCGCTTCGCCGGTTACCGGGTGAGCCGCATCGACAGCGACAGCACCCAGCGCCGGGGCAGCATCGAGACCGCGCTGGAAGACGCACGCAGCGGCCGGGCGCAGATCCTGGTGGGCACGCAGATGCTGTCCAAGGGCCATCACTTCCCCCGCCTGTCGCTCGTGGGCGTGCTGAACGCGGACCAAGGGCTCTTCGGCAGCGACTTCCGCAGCGCCGAACGGCTGGCCCAGACGCTGCTGCAGGTCGCCGGCCGTGCCGGGCGGGCCGAGCGGCCGGGCGAGGTGCTGATCCAGACCGACTTCCCGCAGCATCCCCTGCTGCAGAGGCTGGTGCAGCAGGGCTACGCGGACTTCGCCCGGGCCGCGCTGGACGAGCGGCGCGAGAGCGGCTGGCCGCCGTACTCGCGCATCGCGCTGCTGCGCGCCTCCGCCACCCGTCCGGAGACCGCCGTCGCCTTCCTGCAGCAGATGAAGGGCATGCTTGCCACCGGTGCCGGCGCGGACGTGCGCCTGCTGGGGCCCGTGATGGCACCACTCGCCCGGCGCGCCGGGCGCTATCGCTGCCAGCTCCTGTTGCAGAGTGCCGAGCGCGCGCCGCTGCACCGGCTGCTCCAGCGCTTGCGCGAGGCGGCGGAACGGGCCCCGGGCGCGAGCCGGGTGCGCTGGTCGCTGGACGTCGATCCCATCGAGCTTTTCTGACCGCCCCCGGGTGCGGGGAGCCGCCGTGACCGGGTAACATTGCGCCTTAGTCGCACCTCGTATTCCCTGTTCGTTCGCTGGGGACCTCAGTTGAAAGAGACCATCGCCAGACTGGTAGAAGCGGCGCTCGCCTCACGGCCGGAGATCGCCGACGAGGTCGAGCTCGCGAGTGTCGGCGCCGACGTCGAGCGGGCCCGCGACCCGCGCCACGGTGACTTCGCCACCAACGTCGCCCTGCGCCTCGCGAAGAGCCTCGACCGCAACCCGCGGGAACTCGCCGCCGACATCATCGCCGGCCTGCCGGAGTCCGAGCTGGTGGAAGAGGTCTCGGTGGCCGGGCCGGGCTTCATCAACTTCCGGGTGAGCCGCACGGCGCTGCGGCGCGAGATCGGCTGCGTGCTCGCCGAGGGCCCCTGCTACGGCCGGCGGGAGAAGCGCGACGCTCCCCGCGTGCTGGTGGAATTCGTCTCCGCCAACCCCACCGGTCCGCTGCACGTCGGCCATGGCCGCCACGCGAGCTACGGCGCCACGGTGGCCAACCTGCTGGAGGCCGCCGGCTACCCGGTGCACCGGGAGTACTACGTGAACGACGCCGGCCGGCAGATGGAGATCCTGGCGGTGAGCGTCTGGCTGCGTTATCTGGGCCTGCACGGCGAGACCCTGCCGTTCCCGGCCGCCGGCTACCGCGGCGACTACATCGTGGAAATCGCCCGGGAACTGCCGGCAGAGCGCTTCATGGCCGGCGCGGCGGAGGTGCTACGCGACCTGCCCGACGACGCGCCGGACGGCGACAAGGAGGCGCGCATCGATGCGCTGATCGGCCGTGCCCACACGCTGTTGGGCGACGAGGGCTTCGACGTCGTGCGGCGCCACGCGCTCTCGAGCATCCTGGACGACATCCGCGACGACCTCGCCGGTTTCGGCGTGGAGTTCGACACCTGGTTCTCCGAGGCGAGCCTCACCGACGAGGGTGTCATCGACGAGGCCCTCGAGCGGCTGCGCGAACGCGGCATGCTCTACGAGCGCGACGGCGCCGTCTGGTTCCGCGCCACGGACTACGGCGACGAGAAGGACCGGGTTGTGGTCCGCGACAACGGCAAGAAGACCTATTTCGCGAGCGACATCGCCTACCACTACGGCAAGCGCCGGCGCGGCAACGACCTGCTGCTGGACGTGCTCGGCGCCGACCACCACGGCTACATCGCCCGGGTGCGTGCCGGCCTGGAGGCCATGGGCGAGCCCGGCGATGCGCTGGAGGTGCGCCTGGTCCAGTTCGTCGCGCTGTACCGGGGCGGCGAGAAGATGCAGATGTCCACCCGTTCCGGCGAGTTCGTGACGCTGCGCCAGCTGCGCGATGAGGTGGGCAACGACGCTGCGCGCCTGTTCTACGTGATGCGCTCCAACGACCAGCACCTGGACTTCGACCTGGAGCTGGCCAAGTCGCGCTCGAACGAAAACCCGGTGTACTACATCCAGTACGCCCACGCCCGGGTGGCCAGCGTGATGCGCCAGCTCGAGGAGAAGGGCCATGCCTGGGACCGGGAACAGGGGCTCGCCTCTCTCGACCTCCTCGGAGAGGACCAGGAGAACGCGCTGATCGCGACGCTCACCCGGTTCCCGGAGGTGGTCGAGGCGGCGGCGGAAAAACGCGCGCCGCAGACGCTGGTGTTCTACCTGCGGGACCTCGCCAACGAGTTCCACACCTACTACAACGCCCACACTTTCATCGTCGACGACGACGGGCTCAGGAACGCGCGACTCACACTGGTGCTGGCCGCACGCCAGGTCATCGCCAACGGCCTCGGGCTGCTGGGGGTCTCCGCCCCGGACGCGATGTAGCCATGGCGAAGCGACGCCGCCGGACGAAGCGCAGCCGCACGCGCGGCAGCCGCAGCCCGCAGGCATCCAACTGGGTGTGGATGCTGTTCGGGCTGGCCATCGGCCTGTCGGTGGCTGCCGCGGTCTGGATGAGCGACCGGCGCGCGGCCGTCGAGCAGCCGCAGGCCCGGGAGGCGGCGAGCCTGCGCGAGGAAGAGCAGGCACCCCGGCCGGAGCCGAAGCGGGTGGAGACGCCGGCCGCCCGCGAGTCCCGCTTCGACTTCTACGAGATGCTGCCCCGCTTCGAGGTGGTCGTCCCGGAGGAGGAACCCCACGCCCGCCCGGACAACCGGCCGGACCTGCCTACCGAGCCCGGCACCTACGTGCTGCAGGCCGGCTCGTTCAGCGCGTTCGAGGATGCCGACCGCATGAAGGCCCAGCTGGCGCTGCAGGGCATCCCCTCGCGCATCCAGCGCGTCGCCATCGACGAGCGCACCTATCACCGGGTGCGCATCGGCCCGGTCTCCGACATGGAGGAACTCGACGATCTGCGCCGGCGGCTGCGCGAGGCCGAGATCGAGGTGCTCATGATCCGGGTGCCCGGCCAGTGAGGATCGGACCCGCACTGGCCGCGCTGCTGGTCGCCGCGTCTCTGGCCGGCTGCGCCGCGGCCCCGCCGCCGGCTGCCCCGCCGGAGGCCCCGCCCGCGCAGCCGCAGTCACCCCCCGCGGAGTCGGCGGCACCCGCCGCGCCGCCACCGCCGCCGGAACCGGATCTCTCCGCGCTGCGCGTCACCGTCGCCACCGTCGGCGACATGATGATCGGCACCGACTTCCCGGACAACCGGCTGCCCGACGACGACGCCCTCGCCTTCTTCGCCGGCGTGACCGACGTGCTCCGCGGCGCCGACCTCGCCATCGGCAACCTGGAGGGCGTGCTGCTCGACGGCGGCGAGCCGGTCAAGCAGTGCAGCGACCCCTCCGCCTGCTGGCTGTTCCGCTCGCCCACCCGCTACGCGGCGGTGTATCGGGACGCGGGCTTCGACGCCCTCAGCCTCGCGAACAATCACGCCCGCGACTTCGGCGAGGAGGGCCGCGACGCGAGCATGGCGGCGCTGGACACCGTGGGCATCCGCCACTCGGGCCGGGAGGGCACCACCGCGAGCCTGGAGGCGGGCGGTATCCGCGTGGGCTTCGTCGCCTTCTCCGGTACCCGCGGTGCCAACCCGATGCTGAACGAGGAGGCGGCCGCCGCAACCGTGGCGGATCTCGCCGCCGCGCACGACGTGGTCGTGGTCTCGTTCCACGGCGGCGCCGAGGGGATCGATGCGCTGCGCCTGCCCTTCGCCGAGGAGGAATACTACGGCGAGCCCCGGGGCGACGTCGTGGCGTTCGGTCGCGCCATGGTGGACGCGGGCGCGGATCTCGTCTTCGGCCACGGCCCCCACGTGATCCGGGCCATGGAGCGCTACCGGGGCCGCATCATCGCCTACAGCCTGGGCAACTTCGCCACCTACTACGGCATCAGCGTCGCCGGCCTGAAAGGCATCGCGCCGATACTCGTGACCACCCTGGACGGCAACGGCGAGTTCGTCGAGGGCCGGGTGGTGTCGACGCGCCAGATCCGCCCGTCGGGCCCCACCCTCGACCCGGCGGACCGGGCGCTGCAGCTGCTGGCCCGCCTGTCGCGGCAGGACTTCGGTAATCCGGGCCTGCGCTTCGAGGCGGACGGACGCCTGTTGCCCGTCGCACGGCCGGCACCGAAGGTCCATCCGGTCGAGCCGGCACCAGCCGTGCCGCAGCAGCCGGCGGGGCGCTGACGTTCAGTCGTCGCCGCCGCCCGCCTGGCGGAAGTCCACTCCCAGGGCACGCAGCTTGCGGTACAGGTGCGTGCGCTCCATGCCCACGCGCTGGGCGAGCTTGCCCACCTTGCCGT
>CAZRSA010000093.1:0-10783 GCA_964602525.1 uncultured Woeseiaceae bacterium | reverse complement strand
TCAGCGCCGCGTTCTTCTTCGTCGGCACCGAGGCCGACATCCAGGGCATCCGGCCTACCTACTGGTATCCCTACGATGGTTCCGTGCCCGGCGCGGCCCGCGTGGACCAGGTGCTCGACTGGCTGGCGCTGCCCGCGCCCGGCCGGCCACACCTCGTCACCCTCTACTTCGACGACGTGGACCTCACGGCCCATCGCACGGGTCCGCGCTCGCAGGAGACCCGTGCGGCCATCCGCCGAGTGGACGGCCACCTCCGCCGCCTGCTCGACGGCCTCGAGCGGCTGCCCGTCGCCGACCGCGTCTACGTCATCGTGGTCTCGGACCACGGTCAGCTGGCGACCGACCGGGAGGCGCCGCCCTACGTGCTCTCCGAGCACGTCGAACTCGACGGACTGACGATCCGCGACGGCACGACCTATCTCGGCCTCTGGCTGGACACACCCCACTCCGCGCGGGCCGCGGCAATCCGCGACCGTGTGAACGCCACCTGGGATCACGGCCGTGCGTGGCTACGGCAGGAATCCCCGTCCCACTGGCGCGTGCCGGCCGACGACCGCCGCTTCGCCGACGTCATGCTGATGGCCGAGCCCGGCCACACGGTGGTATCCGACCCGGAGCGGATCGCGAAGATCAAGGCCGGCAACCACGGCTGGGACCCGTCCGTTCCGGCGATGCACGGTATCTTCCTCGCCCGCGGGCCGGGCCTTCCGGCGGGCGCAAGCGTGGGCGAGCGGCACGTGACGGACATCTATCCGCTGGTGACGGCGATTCTGAGGCTGCCCGACGCGCGCGGCGAGCTGCCGGTCATCCGCGACCCGCGGATCGTGGTGCAGCGTTGGCGGGCAGCGACGACGGACGGCGGCTAGGCTCCCGCCGCGCCCGGCGAGGCGTCAGAAGCCGAGTTCGTCTTCGAGGGCGTCGGCTTCTTCCTTGAAGGCTTCCTTCTCTTCCTCGGTCTTCTCCATGTCCTTGACGGCCTTTTCCATTTCGGCCGCCATTCCCCTGCCTTCCTCCGCGGCCTTCTCCAGTGCCGCCTCCCGTTTCTCGCGGTAGGCGTCCAGCTCCGGCTGCAGAGCGACTTGCTTCTGGTAGGCGAGGTCGGTGCGCTCCCGGTTATCCGCGATCGCATAGTAGTCCTGCGCGTCGCCGTAGGCGTCGGCGCGCGCCGTCAAGGGGACGCTGGTGTCGTCGCCGATCGCCATCAGCTCATCGGCACGCTTGGTGGCAACCTCGAGGACGGGCACCGCGACAGCCCGCCGTATGCGGGTTTCACCGTCGATGCGGACGCGGATCGTCAGGGTTTCGTGCCACTCTTTGGCCTCCCGCAGGAGCTTCTGAGAATCGCTGGCCCGCCACAGCCGGAGCTGCACCTCCGGATCGGGCGGCTCCTCCGCTTCCACGCCCGCGACGGCCGCGGCCATGGCTTCCCAGTCACCCACAGAGGCCTGCTTCTCCATGTCCGTCATCGGGCGGTCGTAGAGCGTTTGCTCTTCGGCCATCAGCTCGTCCGCCTCCTGCTGCATGCGGCCGATGATCGTCGGGATCACCTCGTCTTCGAATCGTTGCTGTATCGCCACCTCTTCCGGCAGGGGGACATACTGGCCGCGGAGCGGCTCGTGGCCGACGGAGATACCGGAGCCGACCCGGCCTACGCCGTACTCGATTTCGCCCTCGTCGTTCGCCGAAATGCTGCCCAGCATGCGCAGGAGTATGTGACGATCGGCCGGTGCGGTGCGGGCCAGTCGGATCAGCGCATCCGCATCGGGGGCCCCCTGGTACCAGCCGAGTGCATCCCGATAGTCCCATTCCCAGGGTTTGTCGCGCTCGTGTGCACCAGGCTGGCCGTAGACCAGGCCCTGCGCCTCTGCCTCGCGACCCAGTCGGGTCCGGATGCTCTTGCGCAGCTGATAGATCCGCCCGTAGAGCTCGTCCCCGAGCGCGCGAGCGGAGACGAGGGCGAGGCCGCGGCCATGGAAGTCGGTGGGTGCATCCGCCGCAGCCTCGGTGGCCTTCCAGGCGGTCTCCATGTCGCCTCGCTGCAGAGCCGCTTCCGCGGTATCGAGCTTCTCGGCGGCCCATGCCCGGGTGTCAGCCGAGACGATATCGTCCGCGGCTTCAGCCGCCGACGCTGTCGCAATTATGAGCAGCAGCGCCATTGCTGTGGTCGTGTAGCGCAGCGAATGAGTCATGGCGTCTATCCCCCTGTTATGCCGCCGATCGTCGGATGCCGGCGGCCGTTATCCTCCTGCGAAATACTAATGGGCTCGGCCGGTGGTTGAAAGCGCGGCAGGGAATTTGACGGGCGCTCGGGCGCAGGCGTAAGTTCTATGCTGGGTATCCGGCCTCCATGGGGGAGAAAATGAGAAAAACAGCACTGGTTCTAGCCGCCTCGTTCTCCACGTTGCTCGCGGCCGAAGCCGCACTCGCCTTCGGCGGCATGATCGCCGTCGGTATGAACGAGGCCGCGCAGGTGGGGGAAGTGGAGACGCCCTTCCGTGCCGAAGCGCGGCTCGAGACCGAACAGCAGAATATCGACACGGTCATCTATTACAAACCCGGCCACATCCGCGACGAGATGAAGATGGGTGGTCAGGATATGGTCGTGCTGCAGGATCTGGAGGCGCAGAAGATGTACATGCTCATGCCCCAGGGTATGTACATGGAAATGGACATGGGCCAGTCGAACGAGCAGATGCAGGAGTACCGGCTCGTCGAGCGTGAGGTGGTCGGCCGGGAAGAGGTCAACGGTTTCGATACCACGAAGTACAAGGTGATCTACGAGGGGCCCGAGGGGAAATACGGGGGCTTCACCTGGTTCACCGACGACAATATCGCGGTGAAGAGCTTTGCGGTCTCGGAGACGCGGGGTGAGCGTAGCCGGTTCCGTTACGAGGTGAAGAAGCTCGAGCGGGGCGATCAGCCGGATTCGCTGTTCGAGATTCCGACCGGCTACCGCAAGTTCAGCATGGGCGGTGGCCTGGGCTCGATGATGCAGGGTATGCCCGGCATCGGCGGCGACCAGCAGGACGGCGAGCAGCCCGGCCTGGCCGAGGAGTTGGCCGACTCCGCGAAAGAGGGCGCCGAGGAAGCCGCCAAGCAGGAGACGAAGCGCGAGGCCAAGGAGAAAGTGACGAAGGGCCTGCGCAAACTCTTCGGCGGCGACTGAGGTGCCGGTCCGAACTTTTCCATCTTTTGCAACTTATTGACCGTCGAAAGCCCGGCGCCGCCTTCGGGGGCCGCCGGGCTTTCGTTTCTCTCCCCTTCGGAAGGGGTCTCTATCTCCTCAATCCGGCAAACAAGTTCGATAAGTTGGAAAAGTTCGGACCGGCACCCTCTCCACCCTCTCAGGCTGCGAGCTGGACGAAGGGGTCGGCCAGCCGCCGGTCGATGAAGGTCGGGTCGGCCAGCTCCTCTCCGTAGGCGCCGACGTCGATGCGGCGCAGCATGAGGGAACGATAGACGCCGGCGCCCCTGATATCGCCTGCCAGCCTGAAGCCGACGATGCAGCCGTCGCGGAGCACGATGCGGCGCAGCGAGTCTGCCGTCGATCGCACCGCCTCCGCGTCACCCGCGAGTTCGCCCACCGCCATTACCGGGACGCCCAGGTGCCGGAGGCTGTTCATGGTCTCGGCGCCCTCATACAGGCTCTCGAAGCCCATGAGCTGCTCGGCCACCACCCGGCCTTGGTTGATCGCGTTCGCGAAAATCGCGTGCACGAAGCGCTCGCCGCTCATCCGGTCCCGGGTCTCCGCGCAGTCGCCCGCCGCCCAGACGTCGGGCACGCCGGTATGCAGGCGATCGTCCACCCGCACGCCCCAGTCCACCTCGAACCCGCTGCCGGCGAGGTAGCCGACGTTCGGCTTGACGCCGGTCGCTGCGATGCAGGCATCCGCGGTCACCACGTCGCCGCTCTCCAGCACCACGGCACGCGCCCGGCCATTGCCGGCGAAGGCGCTCGCCTCGGTGCCGCTCAGCACGCGCACGCCTCGCGCCACCAGCGCCGCGCGGACGATGCCTGCGGTCTCCTCGTCCAGCATCCGCGGCATCACCCGGTCGGCCTGCTCGATCAGCGTCACCTCCATGCCGAGATCCGCCAGCAGCAGGGCCACTTCCACGCCGATGAACCCGGCGCCGACGATGGCGGCTTTCTGGACCTCGCCCCGGCGGGCGTACCCGACGAGTTCCCGGGCCGCCGACAGCGACTTGAAGTTGTAGACGCCGGGCATGGTCGCACCTTCTATCGGCGCATGCAGCCGGCTGCCCGTGGCGATCACCAGCCGGTCGTAACCGAGTGGTTCCCCCTCGCCGAACGCGACCTGCCGCGCGGCCGCGTCGATGCCGGTCACCACCCTGCCCGGATAGTAGCCCACGCGCAGCCGATCGCAGACGTCGCCGCCCTTCCAGTACAGCCGCGACTCGTCACCCGTCAGGAAGTGATCCGCCATGGCCGGCGGCGAGTAGGGCGCGAAGGGTTCCGCGGAGACCATCGCGATTTCCGGCGAGGTGCCGGCGATGTCTTCAAGGTCGCGGATGTTCTCCGCCACGGAAATGCCGGCCGGCCCGGCGCCCAGTATCAGGATGCGCATGCAAAAGTCCTCGTCTCGTCGTCGACCAGCGCCTGCAGCAGGCCGTCCAGGGCCTCCGCCAGCGCGGCGTCGGTGGTTTCGTCCAGCGCCGGTGCCACCCTGGGCTCGGAGCGCCGCAGCGCCTCATCCCAGGGCAGCCGGTGGCAGCTCGCGAATTCAAACCCGCCCGCCTCGTCGATCCGTGCCAGCGCGCGGCGGTATTCGTCGTCGTCACGTACGCCGTTGACCACCAGGTGGACGGCGCCGATGTCCAGGTCGCGGGCCAGCCGGGCCGCGTGCAGGGCGGCCTGCACGCCGTTGAAGGTCGGGTCGGCCACCACGATGGCGTGGCGGAAACCCCGCGCCAGCGCCCGGCCGAAGTGCTCGAAGCCGGCCTGGGTGTCCATCAGGATGG
Organism: uncultured Woeseiaceae bacterium; assembly: GCA_964602525.1. GTDB lineage: Bacteria > Pseudomonadota > Gammaproteobacteria > Steroidobacterales > Woeseiaceae > Lentisalinibacter. The sequence goes on along the minus strand of CAZRSA010000093.1, from coordinate 5,803 downwards.
CCTCGCCCTCCCGCAGCGCGATCGCGTTCACCACGGCCTCCAGCAGCGCGTTCTCCGGGCACAGGCAGCCGGCTGCCGGCTGCACCGTGTTGCCCATCACCAGCAGCCGCACGCCGTCCGGCGTCACGGCGCCGAAGCGGTCTACGACGTTGTCCACCTTCGGGTTCAGGCGGAAGAACAGGCCCCAGCCGTCGCCGGGACGCGCGCCCGTGGTCTCCTCCACGTAGTCCGCGTTCGCCGACAGCGGCGTCAGCGCCCGAGCCTCCTCCGCCGGGAGACCCAGCGCCCAGGGCAGGTTCACCTGGGGGTCCGCGTCCAGCGACAGCACCCGCAGGCCGCGGCGCGCGAGGCGCAGCGCGAGCAGGGCGGTGAGGCTGGTCTTGCCCACGCCGCCCTTGCCCGTCACCACGACACGGAAGTCCTCGGGCCTGGCGTTCCGCGGCAGGTGCGGGTGGCCATGCCCGTGACCGTGCTCATGGTCGTGAGAGTGGCCATGCTGTCCGCATGTCTCGCACATGGCTGCCCCCTCAGGCCGCGGCGCCGATCTCGGCGTCCTCGAGGTGCGGCAGGCCGAGCCCGGCCCGCTTGTGCTCGATGTGCCGGCGGATCAGCAGCGCCGCCTTCTCGGGATCGGCCTCCACCGCGAACTTCGCCCCGACCACGTCCTCCAGGCCCTCGGCCAGCAGGTTCACCACGTTGGGGCTGCCGAAGATGGCGGGCTGCACCCCGAGTACCGTGTAGATGCCGCTCGCCACCACGTAGGTGCCGATGGACACGGCCTTCTCCGAGTACCACTCCGGCGCGGCCCCGGCCAGCGGCAGCTGGGCGATGTCCACGCCGAGGTAGTTGCCCAGCGCGGCCGCCAGCGCGAGCACCCGCGTGTTGTCCACGCAGGAACCCATGTGCAGCACCGGCGGGATGCCGAGCGCCTGGCAGACGGCCTTCAGACCCGGACCGGCCATCCCGGCCGCCTCCGGCATCATCTGGCCCGCCTTGCCGTTAGCGACCGCGGAGCAGCCCGTGACCAGCACGAGGATGTCGTTCTCGATCAGCCGTTTCGCCAGCGTCACGTGACCGTGGTCCTGTTTGATCTTCGGGTTGTTGCAGCCCACCACGGCGACGGCGCCGCGGATGCGGCCGTCCTTGATGGCCTCCACCAGGGGCTCCGGCGTGCCGCCGAGGGCGCCCAGGATCGCCTCCACCGAGAAGCCGGCCATCATCTCCACCGTGCCCTCCGGGATGCGCACCCGTTCCGGGTTGCGGTTGCCGTAGGCCTCGATACCGCGTCCGATGATCTCCTTCGCAATCTCCAGACCCCGCTTCGGATCGAACGAGATGTGGGTGGCCCCCGTGAATTTGGCCTTGTCCGCCGTGGAGATGACCTCCGTGTGGAAGCACTTCGCCACGTCGGTGACCGACGGCATGATGCACTGGTAGTCCACCACCATCGCGTCCAGCGCGCCGGTGAGCAGCACCAGTTCCTGCATCAGGTGGTTGCCGGCCATCGGGATGCCCTTGCGCATCTGCAGCTCGTTACCCGTACAGCAGAGCCCGACCAGGTTGATGCCCTCGGCGCCATTCTCCTTCGCCATCGCCACCAGCTCGGGGTCGTCGGCCGCCTGCAGGATTACGTCGGAGAGCACGGGGTTGTGCCCGTGCAGGGCGATGTTCACGCACTCCTCTTTCAGCGTGCCGAGGTTGATGCGCGAGTTCACCGGCTTCGGCGTGCCGAACATCACGTCGGAGAGTTCCGTGGCCACCATCGAGCCGCCCCAGCCGTCCGACAGGCTGGTGCGCATGCCGTGCAGCAGCGTGTTCACGTAGTCGTTGTCCACGCCCATGTGGGTCCGGTGCAGCATCTCGACGTTCTCGCGGTCGATGCCGCGGGGCGCGATGCCCAGCTTCTTCCACAGTTCCGTCCGTACCTCGGGGACCCGGTCCGCGAACGTCAGATGGCCCTTGGCCGTGCCGTATTCCTCCATCATGGCATCGGCCAGATCCCGGGCCACCTCGTCGACTGAGCGGCCGTCGGTGTCGATGCCCCATTCCCCGGCCAGGGTGCGGAGCTTGGTCTCGTCACGGAGTTCGTAGCCGGAACTCTCGCCTTTCGCCAGCTCGGCAAACACCTCGAGGATGTCGCGGCCGTGATCCGAATGGGCCGACGCTCCGGCGGCGATGCTGCGGCCCAGGTTGCGGGCCACGATGATGTCGGCATCCGCGCCGCAGACGCCATTCTGCGGTCCGTCGCCGAACGGGTCGACCCGGCACGGCCCCATGGAGCAGTTGCGGCAGCTCACGCCCATGGCGCAGTAGCCGCACTGGGGTTGCTGGGCAGCGAGCCGGTCCCATACGGTCTCTATGCCTTCTTCCCGCGCCCTGGCGATCATGGCCAGTGCGTCGTTGTTGATGCTGAATTGCTTCACGTTGTCATGAGCGGCCATGACCCACCTCCCGGTTCACTTGTGCCGCCTCCCGGCCCCAGGCGCGCCAGCCCGTTACGGCGGCGGGCGTCGGCAGGGTCTCGGTGGCAGCCGCGGCGGAGAACATCGCGCTCGCCTGCGTGGCGCGGCCCGCCGCAATCAGATCGTTCAATTCACCGTAGACCAGTGCGCCGACCTTGCAGGCCTCGACACAGGCGGGCTGCCTGCCCTCCCGGACGCGGTCGATGCAGCCGTCGCACTTGGTGGCGACCAGCCGCGCCGGCGCTCCGTTGCCCTGGACGTGGAAGTCCACGGCGTCGAAAGGGCAAACCATGGCGCACATGGCGCAGGTGATGCAGCGCTCCGGATCGACAAGCACCACTCCCTCGGCCTCGTCGCGGCCCATGGCACCGGTCGGGCAGACGCCCACGCAGGGCGCCGGATCACAGTGCCGGCAACGCGACGGGAAGGAAGTGTTGAATGCAGGTCCGGGCAGTACGTGGATGCGGGTATGGGGTGCGGGCTGTTCGCCGATGGCTGTGGCCGGATCGCGGCTCTTCGAGTGCGCCACGGCACACGCGAACTCACATTGCCGACAACCGATACACCGCTCGGAGTTGATGAAGACCGTCTTCATGCGACGCCTCCCCCGGGTATCCCGGATTGTCTGTGGTCTCTTCGACCCTGCAGGAGGGGCTTCAGCCCGGATTCGTCGACCCGATTCGTCGAACGGTCAGGTCTGAACCGGTCGGGCCTTAAGGCCCTACTGCATGTCTCCTAAACCTTCTCAGCATCACGGCGGTTCGACAATTCTGGCTTGTACCTAAGCGGCGGCGGAGGGTGCCCAGCCGGTGCTGCGGTGTGTGCGTATCGATACTTCGGATGCCCCGTCTAGAATCGGAGATATGGAGGGCAGCGCCCGCAATATAAGAATACGGCGGGGTTACGACCTGCCTATCTCCGGGGGTGCCGGCACGCGGGTGGAGCGTGGCGCGGCGGTGCGCCGTGTGGCGGTGCTCGGTTCCGACTATGCGGGGATCCGGCCGTCGCTGAACGTCGCCGAGGGCGACCCGGTGACATTGGGCGATACCCTGTTCGTCGACCGCAAGCGGGAGGCCATCCGCTTCTGTGCTCCCGGCAGCGGGCGGGTGAGCGCTATCCGCCGCGGCCGGCGCCGCGCGCTGCTGGCGGTGGTGATCGACCTGGAGGATTCGGCGATGACCCGCCGGGTGGACGTACCCGCCGGCCGCATCGACGGTCTCGCCCCGGACGCCGTGCGCGATACGCTGCTGCGCCACGGCCTCTGGCCCGCGCTGCGTGTGCGCCCCTACGGCGGGCTCCCGGACGCCGACGCGGAAGCCCATGCCCTGTTCGTCACGGCTGCCGACACCGAGCCGCTGGCGCCGGAACCGGCGCCGATCATCGCTGCGGCGGCCGATGCGTTCGGTGCCGGCCTGCGAGTGCTGGCGCGGCTGCATGCGGGCCCCCTGTACCTCTGCACGTCGCCGGACTTCGACGTCGAGCTGCCCACCCCGGACCGGCTGCAGCACGTGCGCTTCGCCGGGCCTCATCCGGCCGGCCTGGCCGGCACCCATATCCACCATCTGGCGCCGGCTTCCGAGGAACGGCCGGCCTGGCACATCGGCTACCAGGACGTGATCGCCATCGGCCGCCTGTTCGGCGACGGCATGCTGGACATGAGCCGCACGGTGGCCGTGGCGGGACCGGCGGTGGCCAGCCCCGCACTCGTCCGGACCCGTCTCGGCGCCGAACTGGACCCGCTGGTGCGGGACCGGGGTCTCGGCGCCGACGCGCGGGTGATCTCCGGTTCCGTGCTCGCCGGGCGGGAGTGGACCCCGGAGCAGCCCTTCCTCGGCCGCTATCACCGCCAGATCAGCGCGCTGGTGGAGGCGATCCGCCGTGACGAGCGCCGGGAGGCACCCGGCGAGGGTCTGTCGCTCACGAGCCCCTTCTCGCGCTGGCTGTGGCGCCGGCCGCGGCGCCTGGACACCCGCCGGGTCGGACGTCCGGCCGGCCTGGTGCCGTTCGAGGTCTACGAGCGGGTGTTCCCCTTCGACCTGCCCGTCATCCCCCTGCTGCGCTCGCTGGTGGCCAGCGACGCAGAGAAGGCCATCGAGCTCGGCGCCCTGGAACTGGCGGCGGAGGACTTCGGCCTGCTGAGTGCGGTCTGCCCCGCCCGCTACGACTACGCCTCCGCCTGGCAGGACTTCGCCGCGGAGCAGCGGCGGATCATCTCGTCATGAAGGTGCAGAGCCACGGTTACCGTCTGCGCCGGCGGTTGCCGCTGCCGGTGGCCGGGGCGGGCGTCACCACCCGGGCACCGTTCGTCCGCGACCGCCTGTCCGTGCCCGTCGCCCTGTGGCTGTTCGTGGCGGCCACCCTGCCGGCCTGGGCCGCCGGCACCTGGTTCACCGGCGAGCGGCTGCTCGCCGCAGCGGCCGGAGCGCAAGACGGATTCGGGGCCTGGCGTTCGGCCCTGCTCGCTGCGGTGCCGGACGCCGTGGCACCCGCTCTGGTCGGGCTGAGCTATTTCCTGCCGCTGCTGCTGGCGGCACTCGCCACCGGCTTCTTCTGGGAATACCTCTTCGCCCGGCTGCGCAACCGCCCGGTGGACACCGGCGTCTTCTGCGCGGCCTGGCTGTTCGCGCTGATGCTGCCCGCCGGCGCCACGCTGGTACCGGTGGTCATCGGCGCGAGCTTCGCCTTCGTGGTGGGCAAGCTGCTGTTCGGCGGCACCGGCCGCTACCTGGTGAGCCCGGCACTGCTCGGCATCGTCTTCCTGAACTTCGCCTATCCGGATACGCCGGATGTCGTCGCGGCCTTCCCGGTGGCCGGCGCCGAGGTACAGCCGGCGCTGGATACGGCGCTCGAGCAAGGGGTGGAGGGCCTGAACGCGGCCGGTCACAGCCTGGCGTCGCTGGCGCTCGGCAATGATGCGGGCGCCTTCGGCACCACCTCGGCGCTCGCCTGCGCGCTCGGCGCCGCGCTGCTGATGCTCGGCGGCCTGATCTCCTGGCGTATCGTGGCGGCCGCGCTGGCGGGGAGTCTCCTGATGACCCTGGCGCTGAACGGCTGGGGCCCGGACGATCCGGCCTTCGACCTGCCCTGGGAGTGGCACCTGGTGACCGGCGGGTTCGCCTTCCTGATCGCCTTCATCGCCACCGATCCGGTCGGGGCCGCGGTCACCCGTCCCGGCCGCTGGGTCTACGGTTTCGTGATCGGCGCAGCGGCCGTCCTGTTCCGGGTGGCGAACTCGAGCCACCCGGAGGGTACCCTCTATGCGGTGCTGCTGGTGAGTCTCGCGGCACCGGCCATCGATCATGCGGTGATCGCCTGGCAGATGCGCCGCCATCGGCGGAGGC
>CAZRSA010000092.1:0-10849 GCA_964602525.1 uncultured Woeseiaceae bacterium | reverse complement strand
GACTACTACGACCCGGAGAAACGCTACATCGGCAACGCGGTGCAGGTGTTCTTCAATGACGGCTCGCAGACCGAGCGGGTGGAGATCGAATACCCCATCGGTCACCGCAAGCGGCGCGAGGAAGGCATCCCGGTGCTCATGCAGAAATTCCGCAAGAGCCTGCAGAAGAAACTCGCCGGCGACCAGTGGAAACAGCTGTCCGAACTCTCGGCCGACCGGGACAAACTCGCCGCCACCCCTGTCGACGAATTCGTGGCACTCCTGGTGAAATAAGCGGCAGGAGGGCCTTCAGGCCCGATCCGATGCATCGGGCCTGAAGGCCCTCCTGCATCGCTCTCCTGAACGCCCATTACGAGCCCTCTTTCCGGGCGCTCTGTTGACTTGCCTCGTTGCGCGGCCGGACAATGTTCGCTTGACGTGCGACTGTCGCCGTCCCACGACATGACTGCCTCGAATCTTCAGGGAGACCCAAAATGAGCAGGACCATCGCAGTCTTCACCGCCGCTTTCATGTGCCTCGGTGCCGCCACGGCAACCGCGGGCGACAACGTCGGCGAGGTCTACATCACGCCGTCCATCGTCTACATGGACGACGACGCCGCCCGCAATGTGGACGACGGCGTCACCGGCGGACAGCTGGCCATCGGCTACGCGTGGACCCGCTTCCTGAACATCGAGGGCTTCGTCAACGTGGGCCAGCTGGACGGCGCCCCGGACCTCGACCACTACGAGATCGGCGCCAACCTGCTCGGCGTGTTCAACCGCGAGGGCCTCTTCTCGCCCTACCTGCTCGCCGGCATCAGCCACACCGATACGGACGAGCCCCTGGGCGGCAGCAACAACGAGGCGGCCACGAGCCTGGGCGCGGGCTTCATGCTGGACCTCGGTAACACCCCGGCCACCCTGCGCGGGGAGTGGCGCTACCGCACCGAACTCGCCGGCTACGAATACGAGGACCAGATCGCCACCCTCGGCATCCAGTTCCCGCTGGCGGGCGGCGAACCGCGGGTAGTGGACACGGATGGCGACGGTGTCCCGGACGAGGCGGACCGCTGTCCGGGCACCCCCATCGGCACGCCCGTGGACCGGTTCGGCTGCGAGCTGGACAGCGACGGCGACGGCGTCGCGGACAGCGTCGACGAGTGCCCGGACACCACGCCGGGCGCCGCCGTGGACGCACGGGGCTGCGAGCGTGACAGCGACGGCGACGGCGTGGTGGACAGCCGCGACCAGTGTCCGGGCACCCCGGCCGGCGCCCCGGTGGACGAGGCGGGCTGCGAACTCGACTCCGACGGCGACGGCGTCGTGGACCGTCTAGACGAGTGCCCGAACACCGCTGCCGGCGTGCCGGTGGACGTGCGCGGCTGCGAAATCACCGACGTCATCCGCCTGCCTGGCGTGAACTTCGAGACCAACTCCGACCGGCTGCGGCCCGGCGCGGAGGACGTGCTGGAAGAGGCGGCCGAGACGCTGAAGCGTAATCCGGAACTCGAGGTGGAGGTCGCCGGCCACACCGACAGCCAGGGTGCCGCCGGGTACAACCAGGGCCTGTCCGAGCGCCGCGCGCGCACGGTCATGGACTACCTGATCGGCCGCGGCGTCGACGAGGACATGCTGAGCTTCCGCGGCTACGGCGAATCCCAGCCGGTCGCCGACAACGCGACGGCGGCGGGCCGTGCCGAGAACCGCCGCGTGGAGCTGCGCATACTCGACCGCTGAGGGTGATTTTTCCCGGGCGGGCGGGCCTCCGTGCCCGCCCGCCAGTCCATTCGACTCCACTTCTTTCGTGGCCGCCCTTGCCCACCCGATGGCGGGCCAACGCCGATAGAAATCAAGGTCGGGGCGGAAGGCCCTGCTGCATCAGTTGTCCGCCAGGCTGGTGCTGCGGGTAATGGGCTCCCACTTGTGCTGACCGCCGCGCCACCAGCGGACGAGACCCTGAAGGCGCCAGATGGCGGTGAGCTGGCGGAAGCCGAAATTCTCGACTACCGCGATGAAGTACAGTATCAGCAGGTCGCGTGTTCGCGGGTACATGTGGAACGAGAGTTCTTCCAGCATGATGGCGCTGGTTGACAGCAATATGCCCAGTCCTATGGCGAGCGCGAGGAAGATGGCTGCTTCCGGCCACGCGAGCCAGCCCATGAGGGCGCATATGATGATGAACACGAAGCCCGCCACCTCGATTATCGGGCCGAACAGCTCGAAGATCATGTAGAAGGGTATCGCCACCCATGACACGGTTCCGCCGCGCGGGTTGAAGATCAGGGACCGGTTCATGAACAGGGCCTGGCCGAGGCCGTGCTGCCAGCGTACCCGCTGGCTCTTCAGGTCCTTCAGCGACTCAGGCGCATCCGTCCAGCAAACCGGATCCGGGATGAAGGTGATGCGGTAGGGCCGTCGCTTCTTCTTCATCGTACGATGCAGTCGCAGGATCAACTCCATGTCCTCGCCGACGGCCTTCGGGTTGTAGCCGCCCACCTCGACCAGGGTCTCCTTGTGGAAGACGCCGAAGGCGCCGGAAATGATCAGCAGCCCGTTGATGGGCGACCAGCCCATGCGCCCGAACAGGAATGCGCGCAGATACTCCACTACCTGCACCAGTGCGAGGAAGTTCCGCGGCAGTGCCACCTTCTCCAGGAACCCCTGTCGCACGGTGCAGCCGTTGGCGATGCGTACGGTGCCGCCGACGGCCACGGTGGTCGAGTCCTCCAGGAACGGGCGTACGATCCGGCGCAGGCTGTCGGTCTGCAGTATGGAGTCGGCATCGCCGATGTAGACGAGCGGGTAGCGGGCGGCATTGACGCCGGCGTTGGAGGCGTCTGCCTTGCAGCCGCCGTTCTCCTTGTCGATCACGCGCAGGTTCTTGTAGCGAGCCGACCGGTAGATGGCCTTTACCGGTTTACACGTCACGCGGGCGCGATAGGCCTCCGGAAAGGGCTGCATGTTGAAGGCTTCGATCAGCTTCTCCAGCGTATCGTCACTGGAGCCGTCGTTCACTACCACCAGCTCGAAGTCCGGGTATTCCAGCTGCAGCAGCGCCTTTACGGACGCGATGATCGATGCAGACTCGTTGTAGGCCGGCACCACCAGGCTGATGGGGATATCCAGCGCCGAAAACACCCCTTCCGCCTCGAACTGGTCCGCCGTCTGCAGGTAGCGGCGGATGCCGATGGTCGCGATCACGTTCTGGGACAGGTACCCGAGGTTGATGCCCACGAAGTAGGCCAGGAAGACCCACTGGGCGCCGAGGACGAAATCGGCCAGCGTCATGCCAGTCCCGCCTCCGCCATGGCCTGCTCCAGCATGTCGCGGGCATAGCGGTCTTCCTGGCGCTCGCGCAGATCACGGAGTGCATACGGTCCCAGGAACGGCAGCCGCACCATTGACTGGGCCGCCCGGTAGCGGACCCACCACTCCGGGTCGTCCAGCAGCGAGGCGAGCAGCGAGACGTGTTCCATCTGACCGATGCGGCCCAGCACCTTGGCCACCTGCATCCTCACGTACCACGCCTCATGGCGGGCGAGACTCATCAGCCGCGGTACGCCGGCATGGCCGCTGACCTGCTTCAGCGCTGCGGTCAGCACGCCGGGATGATTCGTCGTCCGGACGAGCTCGTCGCACAGCGCGTCCACGATCTCGGCTTCGGCCAGCGGCGCGAACTGCAGCAGGTAGATTTTCTCCTCGTCATTGGCGGAGCGGATTGCCCGGTACAGTGGCTCGCTGACCAGTTCGCTTCCGGCCTTGCGCAATATCCGCGATACCCGGGTGCGCGGCCAGTCGCGGCGCTCGCTGATCAGCGGCACGAGCTTCTCGATGGCCCGGGCCGGGTCGATTTCGGCGAGAGCGACTGCCGAGGTGATCGACAGGGCGGTGTTGGGTTTCGCGACCAGCCCTGTGATCGCTTCCCAGCTGTCCGCGTCACGAAGATGCCCCAGTGTCTGCACGCCCAGCAGCCGGGCGCTGAGCCGGCGGCTGCGGAGAAGCCCCCGGGCGATGCGGGCGAAGCCCAGCCGGTCGGCCAGGATGATCAGGTTGTCCGCCGCGCTGCCCTCGACCATGTCCCGGGCCCGGTTCCATTCCTCCAGGAGGTCCGTTTGCTGATGGCGACGAATCGGCGGCAGCAACTCGCCCTCCGCGTCCCGCCGCGAGAGCACCGCCGTGGCGAAGATACCGCGCCAGCGGTCCACCAGATGCCGGCGTCGCCGGTCGCCGATCACGGTCGCAAAGCGCAGTCCCAGGGTATAGACGAACAGCACGACGGTTGCGAGGCTTGCCGCGACGACGGACCAGAGCGCGGCCGTGACCTGGGTCTCATAGCCCGTATCGAACAGCCAGGCCAGCATAGCGCCTCCGGTAGATGTCTCCCTGTCGGTGTGTGCCCAGCCACCAGTCGAGCGTGACCCTCGGCGTCAGCGCGTGGCGGCCGGTCAGCGTGAAGCTGTCGACGTCGGTCTCCAGGATCTGCCCGGGGGCGATCACTTCCGCTTCCTCGCCGGTGGCCGCCACCAGCCCGAACGACAGTCCCGCGCGGGGATACCAGCCGAGGGACACGACGTGGGACAGCGAGGTGGCCGCGCCGTGGAGGCGGGAGGCATTCAGTCTGTACGCGGCCCGGTAGTTGCCGAAGTAGTGCTCCGCCTCCCCCGACCAGGTGGTCACGGTGGTCTCCTCGTAACGGCGCTGGCGAAGGCCGGCGGCGACGTTCCAGCCGTCGCCCAGCTGTCGGCGGACGCGACCGGATACGCCGGTTTCCGGCAGGAAGTCGGCCTCGCCCGCCAGGGCAAGGGCGAGTTCCAGGGACCAGTCGTCGCCCGCCTGCCAGCGCCCGCCGAGGCCGAGTTCGGTGTCCGACCGGTCGTAGCGCTCGTAGCGGGAGACGCTGGCGTGGTAGCCGACGGGTCCGGCATCCTCCCGATCGAGGCGCAGGAATTGCTGCTGCCAGCCGGGCAGGCCGTCGGTGAGACTCTCGTAGCCGGCGCCCGCGGTCAGGAAGTAGCGGGTCTGCCCCCGGCTCCCGGACCTGTCGCCGCTGGTGTCGCTGCGCCACCACCCGGCCCCGGGGAAGCGGTCGGACGCCTCGGCGGTGAGGGCCTCCACCTCCGCTTCGGGCAACCGGCCCCGTGCGAGGCGCAGTTCGAGCCGCCGCACGGCCTCGTAATCCGGCGCGAGCCGGGCGGCCCGCCGCGCCGCCTGCAGCGCTTCGGCCTCGCGCCCCAGCTGCCGCAGTGCCAGGGCACGGCCGTAGACGTAGTCGACGTTGTCCGGGTAGTCGGCCAGCAGGCCGTCGTAGGCGGCCAGCGCGGCCTCCGGGTCTCCGGACCAGCCGAGCACCTGGGCGCGGCGGAATCTGAGCGCCGGGTTGTCCGGCCGCTCCGCCAGCCGCTCGCCGAGCAGCGAGAGCGCCGCCGGCCAGTCCTTCCGCTCGATGGCGTGGTCGAGCTCACCGGTGTCGCCGTGCGCCGCCGCTACGAAGGCGAGCAGCAGGACCGCCAGGAGCAGCGATGGCACACGCCGGCTCATGCGCTAAGCCTCTCGTGGGTTGCGATCAGCCGGCGGATGCGGGCCAGCAGCTCCTGGGGACGGAATGGCTTGGTGACGTAGTCGTCCGCGCCCTGGTCCAGTGCCCGGGTCACGTCCATCTCCAGCACCTTGCCCGATAGCACCAGGATGGGTACGTGGCGCCAGCCGGGGTCCTCGCGGGCATCCAGGATGATCTGGTAACCGGAGACGTAGGGCAGCATCAGGTCCAGCACGATCACGTCCACCGGCGGCACGTTGCGCATGATCTCCTGGGCGTCGCGCCCGTTCGGTGCCACCATGACCTCGTAGCCCGAGCGGTGCAGCAGGAACTCGAGCATATAGGCCGTGTGCTCGTTGTCCTCGACCACGAGGACACGACGTGCCGGTTTGAGAATGGGCTCGGGGTTCTTGCTCAAGGCGGACTGCCGCGGTTTCACATAATTCGAAGCTCAAAGTGTAGGGATCGTGCGGTTTCGCGGCGTGATCTGTGTCCCAGAACGTCCCTACGCCGGCCCGCGCCGCGGCGGCCGCAAGCCGCTATAATCCCCGCCCCCGACGGCACGGCAGGGCCATGGCGGACGAAACGGCGAACAGTACAGAGGCAGCGGATCTGGAGGCCGCCATAGACCGCGGCGCGGCTGCTCTCGGGCAGGAGCTGCCGGCTGGTGTGGCGGCCCGTCTGGCGGGGCTGATTCTGCTGCTGGCGAAATGGTCCCGTGCCTATAACCTGACCGCCGTGCGCCGGCCCGCCGACATGGTGACCGGGCACGTGCTGGACGCGCTCAGCATCCGGCCCTGGCTGGAAGGCCGCCGCATCGCCGACGTGGGCACCGGCGCCGGGCTGCCCGGGCTGGTGCTGGCAGTCACGGAGCCCGGCCGGCACTTCACGCTGGTGGATTCCAGCAGCAAGAAACTGCGCTTCGTCCGCCAGGCCGTGGCCGAACTCGGCCTCGAAAACGTGGAGGTGGTGCACGCCCGGGTGGAAGGCTATGCGCCGGAGGCGGGCTTTGATACCGTCGTCTGCAGAGCGTTCGCGCCGCTGCCACGGTTCGTCGAGTCGAGCGCCCACCTCATCACCGGACACGGCAAGCTCCTGGCGCAGAAAGGCCTCTCGCCCGACGGCGAACTGGGTGCGCTGCCGCCGGGCTGGGCGGCGACGGCCGAGCCGGTCACCGTTCCCGGCCTCGCCAGGACCCGGCACGTGGTCAGCCTGCGAAGAACAGAGAAGGCGGCATGACGAGAATCATCGCGGTAGCGAATCAGAAGGGCGGCGTCGGCAAGACGACCACGGCGGTGAACCTCGCGGCCTCGCTGGCGGCCACCCACCGCCGCGTGCTGCTGGTGGACATGGACCCCCAGGGCAACGCCACCATGGGCTGCGGCATCAACAAGATGGAACTCGCCGCCAGCACCTGCGACGTGCTGCTCGGTGAGGCGAGCGCCGCAGACACCATCGTCTCCGTGCCCACCGGCAACTTCGCGCTGCTGCCCGGCAACGAGGACCTGACGCTGGCCGAGGTGCAGCTGCTGCAGGAGATCGGCCGCGAGATGAAGCTCGCGAAGGCGCTGGAGCCGGTGGCGGGAGTCTACGACTTCGTGCTGATCGACTGCCCCCCGTCGATCAACATGCTCACCATCAACGCTCTTACTGCCGCCGACGGGGTGCTGATCCCCATGCAGTGCGAGTACTACGCACTGGAGGGCCTTAGCGCGCTGCTGAACACGGTGGAGCAGATCCGCGACAGCGTGAATTCGAGGCTGGAGGTGCACGGGTTGCTGCGCACCATGTTCGACCCGCGCAACAACCTGGCCAACGAGGTCTCGGCCCAGCTCATCGAGCATTTCGGCGACAAGGTCTACCGCACGGTCATCCCGCGCAACGTGCGCTTGGCCGAGGCGCCGAGTTACGGTCTGCCGGTGCTGTATCACGACAAGTACTCCCGTGGCGCCCTGGCTTACCTGGCGCTGGCCGGCGAGATCCTGCGCCGGGAGGGCGAGCCGGTGCCCCGGGTGCGCACGGCTTCCTGACGCCCGGCGGCCGCGGGGGAACCTGCTACAATCCCGCTCCCCGCCCGGCGGGCGCGAAGGCGGCGCCGCGGCCGCGGCGGGCGAGACGAGAGAATCCGCGAGACCCCGACATGGTGACCAAGAAGAAGAGGCTGGGACGAGGACTGGACGCGCTGCTGTCCCAGTCTTCGGCGCGCGCGCAGGAGACCGGCGACGAGGTCCCGGCGGGCGGGTCGGATGCGCTGCGCGAGATCCCTGTGGATCTTCTGCAGCGCGGCCGCTACCAGCCGCGCACGGACATGCGCCAGGAGTCGCTGGAGGATCTGGCCGATTCCATCCGCGCGCAGGGGGTGGTACAGCCCATCGTCGTGCGGCCTGTCGGCTCGACCGCGGGCAGCGAGACAGAGAGCCGCTACGAGATCGTCGCGGGCGAGCGCCGCTGGCGCGCCGCCCAGATCGCCGGCCTGGATACCATTCCGGCGGTGGTCCGGCAAATCCCGGACGAGGCCGCCGTGGCCATGGCGCTCATCGAGAACATCCAGCGCGAGGACCTCAACCCGCTGGAAGAGGCGCAGGCGCTGTCCCGGCTCATCGCCGAGTTCGACATGACCCACCAGCAGGCTGCCGGGGCCGTGGGACGCTCCCGGGCGGCGGTCAGCAACCTGCTGCGGCTGCTGGAGCTCGGCGAGGAGGTGAAGAAGCTGGTGGAGGCCCGCAAGCTGGAGATGGGCCACGCCCGCGCACTGCTCGCGCTGACGGATCCGGCGGCCCAGCTGGAGGCCGCGCGCCGGGTGGCGACGGGCCAGCTCTCCGTGCGGGCCACGGAGCAGCTGGTGCAGAAGCTGGCTGCACCCCGGAAGAAGCCGTCGGCCGGCAAGCGGGCGAAGACGGTGGACCCCGACGTCCGCCGGCTGGAATCACAGGTGGCGGAGCGGCTGGGTGCCCGGGTGGAGCTCGAGCACGGCGCCGGCGGCGAGGGGCGGCTGGTGATCCGCTACAACAGCCTCGACGAGCTCGAGGGCATCCTGGAGCACATCCGCTGAGCCCCGGAGCCGGGCCTCAGGCGGCCGAGGCCGCCACCGCCGGGTAGCAGCTGCGGATGATCTCCGGCATCACCGCGGCCGAGATCAGGAAACCCTGCATCTTGTCGCAACGGATCTCGCGCAGGAACGCGAGCGTCTCCTCGTCCTCCACGCCTTCGGCGCACACCGTGATGCCGGAGCTGTGCGCCAGCCCCGTGATGGCGGCCAGCGCCTTGCGCGACATCTCGTTGGCGCGGGCGTGAGCCAGCATGGTGGCGTCGATCTTGATCTCGTCGAATTCCAGCGAGCCGAGGGCCTTCAGCGAGGACGCCGCCGCGCCGAAGTCGTCCAGCGAGATGCGAAAGCCCTGCCGGCGCAGCGCGGAGACCACCCGGCGGCCGGCAAAACCCGGTTCGATGACGTCGGCTTCCGCGATCTCCAGGGTGATGTCGGCGCATTCCAGCCCGTACTGCTCTACGATCTGGGCATAGCGCCAGGGCAGCGCGGCGTCGGTGAGTTCCGCCGGCGCCAGGTTGATGCACCCCTTCAGCGCGAGCCCCCGCTCGCGCCACTTGCAGAGGTTCCGGAGCATGCTCCGCAGCACCAGCTCGTCCAGCTCTCCGATGCGCCCGAGCCTTTCGGCCGCCGGCAGGAACGTCCCGGGCCCGAGAAGCCCGTGCTCCGGGTGGCGCCAGCGGATCAGCGCCTCGGCTTCGGTGGTGCGCCACTCGCCGCTCTCCTCCGCGCGCTCCACCTTGGGCTGGAACTGCACCACGAACTCGCGCCGGGCCACCGCCGCGTCCAGGTCCGCCGCCGTGATGACCAGCTCCGGCGTCTGTGCCATGTCCGTCATTCATTACCTCCGGGGTCGTTGCGGCGCGTCGGCCGGCACCGCAGACTCCTCATCGAACATGAATCATACGGCTGCGGCGCGGTGGTTCTGTGCGCCAGTTCGCAGACCGCCGAGCCGCCGCCGGGGCCGCCCGGAGACGCTCCGCGTCATGTTGCGAAGCAGCAGAACGCTCTCTATAATGCTCCGGTTTGCACAGGATCGTTTCCAGAGACCTGTCCACGCCACGTACCCCGGGGTTAGTGGCGTTTTTATTGTCGTCATCACAGGGTTGAAGGCTGCTCCGCGTGAGGGATGATCCCAGGCAGCTGGTCGTAAAAATCCTGCTGACGCAGACAGGGTTGACGCTGCTCCTGACCGCCGTGGTCTGGATCGGCTACGGGACGGTCCCGGGCTATTCGCTGCTGATCGGCGGCCTGATCTGCATTCTGCCGAATGCGTTCCTGGCCGCGCGGATCCTGAAAGCGGATCTCGAGGGGCTCATGCGCGGCGCGTGGGTCGGCGAGATCGGCAAGTTCGCACTGACCGTGCTCCTGTTCGGCGTGGTCTTTGCGGTGGTGAGGCCGCTCTCCTTTGTCGCGGTACTCGCCGGCTTCATACTGGCACAACTGGTGATTCTGATTGCGCCCGTCCTCGAGGGCGGCGCGCGAAAGACACATTCTGACGGATAGAGAGCGGCATGGCAGGCGAAGGCACCTCCCCGGCGGACAGAACCGCGAGTGAATACATCTCGCATCACCTGCAGAACCTGCAGGTGTGCCGGGTGGACGGCGAGTGGGTCTGGAACAAGTGCGGCGGCACCTTCATGGCCATCAACGTCGACTCCATCGCGGTCGCGGTGATCCTCGGTCTCGGCTTCATCTGGCTGTTCCGCAAGGTGGCCGGCGGGGCAACCAGCGGCGTGCCCGGCAAGCTGCAGGCATTCATCGAACTCATCGTCGAGTTCGTCGACGGCTCGGTCAAAGACGCTTTCCACGGCAAGAACGAGCTCATCGCGCCGCTGGCGCTGACCGTGTTCATCTGGGTGTTCCTGATGAACCTCATGGACCTCGTGCCGGTGGACTGGCTGCCGTACACAGCCGAACGGATCGGCATCCCCTATCTGAAGGTCGTGCCCACCACCGACGTCAACGTGACCTTCGGGCTGTCGCTCTCGGTGTTCGCGCTGATCATCTTCTACAGCATCAAGATGAAGGGCCTGGGCGGTTTCATCGGCGAGCTCACGCTGCACCCGATCAAGCCGCCTACCAAGGGCATCGGTCTCATCGGCGCCCCGTTCGTCATCGCTTTCAATTTCATCCTGGAGGGCGTCTCGCTGCTGGCCAAGCCGCTCTCGCTCTCGCTGCGACTGTTCGGCAACCTGTATGCCGGCGAGCTGATCTTCATCCTCATTGCGCTGGTCGGGCTGTGGCAGCTGCCGCTGCACTTCGCCTGGGCCGTGTTCCACATCC
>CAZRSA010000091.1:0-11235 GCA_964602525.1 uncultured Woeseiaceae bacterium | reverse complement strand
GCAAGCTGCGCACGCGCAAGTGGCAGGACAAGCAGGGCAACGACCGCTGGACCACTGAGGTCATCGCCGACGAGATGCAGATGCTGGGCGGGCGCGGCGGCGGTGGCGGCCCGGCGCCGATGTCGTCCCAGGATTCCGGTCCCCCGGGGGGGAATTATCCCGACTCGGGTGGCGGCGAATTCGACGACGACATCCCGTTCTAACGTCGAGGATTCCTGCCCTGTACCGCTAACGTCCCGCGCGGACGATCGCACAATGTTCTGTGAGCCCGGTCGCGGCAGCGCGGCACGGGCTCTGCTACGTTGGCGTGCTGTCCGCCGGAGCGGCGGGCCGCACGAATGATTGCAACTGAATTACTGCACACGGAAAAAGGAACCGGACATGGGAGCCTACAAGAAGCCGCATGGCGGCGAACTGACCGAACTGTACCTGGGCGAGACGGCGGCCACCGAGGAAAGAAAGCGCGCCCGCGATATGGCGTCCTGGGACCTCACGCCGCGCCAGCTCTGCGACCTCGAGCTGCTCCTGAACGGCGGCTTCTCCCCCCTGACCGGGTTCCTCGAGCAGACCGACTACGAGGGCGTTCTGAAGGACATGCGCCTCGCCTCGGGTGTGCTGTGGCCGATGCCTGTCACCCTGGACGTAAGCGAGGAGTTTGCCGCGGATGTGGCCGAGGGCGAAGAGATCGCCCTGCGCGACCAGGAGGGCGTGCTCATCGCGACGATGAAGGTGGCCAGCCGCTGGACGCCGGACAAGGAGTCCGAGGCGCTGCAGGTGTTCGGCACTACCGACGAGCTGCACCCGGCGGTGGACTACCTGATGAACAAGGCCGGCCGGGTCTACCTGGGCGGCCCGCTGCGCGGCGTCGAGGCGCCCACCCACTACGACTTCCGTCACCTGCGCGACACGCCGCGTGAGATGCGCGACCGGTTCCGCAAGCTCGGCTGGCGCAAGGTGGTGGCCTTCCAGACCCGCAACCCCATGCACCGCGCCCACCAGGAACTCACTTTCCGGGCAGCCCGTGACGTGGAGGCGAACCTGCTGATCCACCCGGTCGTCGGTATGACCAAGCCCGGGGACGTGGACCACTACACCCGGGTACGCTGCTACGAGCACGTGCTGGGCCAGTACCCGGACCAGACCACCTCGCTCAGCCTGCTGCCGCTGGCCATGCGCATGGGCGGCCCGCGCGAGGCGCTGTGGCACGCGATCATCCGCAAGAACTACGGCTGCACCCACTTCATCGTCGGCCGCGACCACGCGGGGCCGGGCAAGGACAGCCAGGGTAACGACTTCTACGGCCCCTACGACGCCCAGACCCTGTTCCGCGAGCACGAGCAGGAACTCGGCATCTCCATGGTGCCCTTCCGCCTGATGGTCTACGCGGAGAACCGGGCCCAGTACATGCCGCTGGACGAGACCACCGACCAGGACAACGTACTGAACATATCCGGCACGGAGCTCCGCCGCCGGCTGCAGGAAGGCCTGGAGATACCGGACTGGTTCTCGTTCCCGGAGGTGGTGTCGGAACTGCGCCGCACCCATCCGCCCCGACACAAGCAGGGATTCACGGTGTTCATGACCGGGCTTTCCGGCTCGGGCAAGTCCACCATCGCCAACGCGCTGATGGTGAAGCTGCTGGAGGCAGGCGGGCGGCCGGTGACGCTGCTCGACGGCGACATCGTGCGCAAGAACCTCTCCAGCGAGCTCGGCTTCTCGAAGGAGCACCGGGATCTGAACATCCTGCGCATCGGCTACGTGGCCAGCGAGATCACGAAGAACGGCGGCATCGCCATCTGCGCGCCCATCGCCCCCTACACCCGCACCCGCCGCGAGGTACGCCAGACCATCGAGCCGCTCGGCGGCTTCGTCGAGGTCCACGTCGCCACCCCGCTGGAGGTTTGCGAGGAGCGCGACCGCAAGGGGCTCTACGCCAAGGCGCGGGCGGGCATCATCAAGGAGTTCACCGGCATCAGCGACCCCTACGAGGAGCCGGAGGCGCCGGAGATCCGCATCGACACCCAGGAGATGACGCCGGACCTGGCGGCCCACCGCATCCTGGTGGTCCTCGAAAGCCTCGGTTTCCTGCGCTAGGATCACGGGTTCGCCCGCAACGGACGCCAGGACGAGGGAGCGGTTTTCGGCTATGAGCGGCAGGCTCTACATCAGCACCTACGGCTGCCAGATGAACGAGTACGATTCCGACAAGATGGCGGACGTGCTGCGCGACTCCCATGGCCTGACGCTGACGGACGACCCGTCCGAGGCCGACGTACTGCTGGTCAACACCTGCTCCATCCGGGAGAAGGCCCAGGACAAGACCTTCTCGGAGATCGGCCGCTGGCAGCGGCTGAAGGCGGAGCGCCCGGATGTGGTGATCGGCGTCGGCGGCTGCGTGGCCAGCCAGGAGGGCGACGCCGTGATCCGCCGGGCCTCGTACGTGGACCTGGTGTTCGGGCCCCAGACCCTGCACCGGCTGCCGGACATGCTCGAGCGGGTGCGCCGATCCGGCGAACCGGTGGTGGACGTCTCCTTTCCCGAGATCGAGAAGTTCGACCGCCTGCCGGAGCCCCGTGCCGAGGGCCCCACGGCCTTCGTCTCCGTGATGGAGGGCTGCAGCAAGTACTGCTCCTTCTGCGTCGTGCCCTACACCCGTGGCGAGGAGATCAGCCGCCCCTTCGACGACGTCATCGTGGAGGTGGCGCAACTCGCGGAGCAGGGCGTGCGGGAGGTGAACCTGCTCGGCCAGAACGTGAACGCCTACCGGGGCGCCATGCACGACGGCACCACGGCCGATCTCGCGACCCTGATCCACTACGTCGCCGCCATCGACGACATCGAGCGCATCCGCTTCACCACGTCACACCCGGTGGAGTTCACGGATTCGCTGATCCGCGCCTACGCCGAAGTGCCGAAACTAGCGGCCTACCTGCACCTGCCGGTGCAGAGCGGTTCGGACCGGGTGCTCGCGCTCATGAAACGGGGCCACACCGCGCTCGAGTACCGGCAGAAGATCCGCCGGTTGCGGGAAGCCCGCCCGGGCATTTCGATCTCCTCGGATTTCATCGTCGGCTTCCCCGGCGAGACCGACGCTGATTTCGACGCCACCATGAAACTCATCGCCGAGGTCGGCTTCGACCAGTCGTTCAGCTTCATCTACAGTGCCCGGCCGGGCACGCCGGCGGCCTCCCTGCCGGACGAGGTGACCCCGGAGGAGAAGAAGCGCCGCCTCGCGCTGCTGCAGGCCCGCATCAAGCAGCGGGCCGCAGCCATCAGCGAGGCGATGGTGGGCAGTGTCCAGCGGGTGCTGGTGGAGCGCCGTGCCCGCCGCCACAACGGCCAGATGGCCGGCCGTACCGAGAACATGCGCTGGGTGAACTTCGACGGAGACGAATCGCTCATCGGCGATTTCGTCGACGTGGAGATCACCGAGGCGATGCCGAATTCTCTGCGCGGACGCCTCGTCGCACCGCCCGCCCGGCGCCGCGCGTCCTGACTTCCCCTCGTCATGAGGAGGGGTTAGGCTAGCACCATGGCAACTCGAACGGGGAGTCTCGTCTTCTCTTGGAATCCGTAAACGAAGCCAGGGACATCGTCCTGGAACCCGCCGACAACAATCGTCTGGCCAACCTCTGCGGCCAGTTCGACGAACACCTGAGACAAATCGAACGCCGACTGGGCGTGGAGATCGCCAACCGGGGCAACCGCTTCCGGGTGGTGGGCCAGCCCGGCGCGGCGCGTGCCGGCGAGCAGGTGCTGCAGGAGCTTTTCCGCCTCACCGGCTCGGAGCACATCGACCCGCACCGTGTGCACATCTGTCTGCAGGAGTCGGCCATGGAGGCCCGCGAGGCACCGGCGGACGAAGACGCGTTGGCCGAGGCGCCGGAGCGGGAACGGGCGGAGGAGACGCTCATCAAGACGCCGCGCAAGCGCATTCGCGCGCGGGGTCCGAACCAGCGCCACTATCTCGCGCAGATCCGCGAGAACGACCTCGCCTTCGGCATCGGTCCGGCCGGCACGGGCAAGACCTATCTCGCCGTGGCTGCCGCCATCGAGGCGCTGGAGCGCGACGAGGTGCGCCGCATCGTGCTCGTGCGACCGGCCGTCGAGGCGGGCGAGCGGCTCGGTTTCCTGCCCGGCGACATGTCGCAGAAGGTCGACCCCTACCTGCGGCCCATGTACGACGCGTTGTACGAGATGATGGGCTTCGAGCGGGTAGGAAGGCTGGTGGAGCGCAACGTCATCGAGGTGGCGCCGCTCGCATTCATGCGCGGCCGCTCGCTGAACGAATCCTTCGTGTTGCTGGACGAGGCGCAGAATACCTCCGCCGCCCAGATGAAGATGTTTCTGACCCGCATCGGTTTCGGCTCCCGGGCGGTGGTCACCGGGGACGTCACCCAGATCGATCTGCCCCGGGGACAGTTGTCGGGTTTACGCCACGTCATCGACGTGCTGCGCGGCGTCGAGGGGATCGGTTTCAGTTATTTCACCGCCGCCGACGTCGTCCGGCATCCGCTGGTGCAGCGCATCGTGGAGGCCTACGACGTGCACGGCGACGGCGAGCTCTAGCGGCCCTTGGGCCTCACGCTTGTCAGGCAGGTGGCCGTCCCGGCCGGCCAGGGCGGCGAGGCGCCGGACGAGGACGGGCTGCGGCTTTGGGCCGCGGCTGCGCTGCGCCGCGCGGGGCCCGGGGCGAGCGCCGGGGAGCTCACGGTGCGCATCGTCGGCGAGGCCGAGAGCCGGGAACTGAATGCCGGCTGGCGCGGTAAGGACCGCCCGACCAACGTGCTGGCGTTCCCCGGCGGCGAGCCGGATCTGCCCGGCGGGGCGGACTACCCCCTGGGCGACCTGGTGGTCTGCGCCCCGGTGGTGGCGAGGGAGGCGGCCAAGCAGGGCAAGAGCGCGGCGGCCCACTGGTGCCACATGATCGTCCACGGCACGCTGCACCTGGCCGGTTACGACCACCAGACGCCGGCGGAGGCCGCACGCATGGAAGGCCTGGAGCGGGAGATCCTCGCGGAACTGGGTTATCCGGACCCTTACGGAGAGGATTGAAATCCACGGACACTGGTACAATATCCAGCTCGGCGCGATCGGCGCTGCCCCAATCGGAAACATGACGGAAGACAAACCTCCCAGTAGCAACGGCTCCGAGCCGCCCGGTCTGTTCAGTCGCCTGCTGAAGGCGCTGCGGGGCGAGCCCAGGGGCCGTGAAGAGATTCTCAACATCATCAAGGACGCCCAGGCGGGGGACATCTTCGACCCCGAGGAGCAGGCCATGCTGGAGGGCGTCCTCGAAGTCTCCGCCACCCAGGTCCGGGACGTGATGATCCCCCGCTCCCAGATGGTGGTCCTCGAGAAGGACCAGCCGGTCGAGGAGATGCTGAAGATCATCATCGACTCCGGGCATTCCCGCTTTCCCGTCATCGGCGAGGACCGGGACGAGGTGCTGGGCATCCTGCTCGCCAAGGACCTGCTGCGTTTCGTCGGCCAGGCCGAATACTCCGGCGAGGACATCGTGCGCTGGCTGCGCCCGGCCGTGTTCATTCCGGAGGCGAAGCGCCTGAATACGCTGCTGAAGGAGTTCCGCGCGAGCCACAATCACATGGCCATCGTGGTGGACGAGTACGGCGGCGTATCGGGCCTCGCCACCATCGAGGACGTACTCGAGGAGATCGTCGGCGAGATCGACGACGAGCACGATCCGGAGGAGATGCCCTACATCCAGGAGGCGGGCGACAAGGGCGGTCGACCGGTGTACGCGGTGCGTGCGCTGACCCGGATCGAGGACTTCAACGACTACTTCGAGACCGAGTTCAGCGACGACGACTACGACACGGTAGGAGGCCTGGTCATGCACGAACTCGGGCACCTGCCGCGACGCTCGGAAGCCATCGATTACGGCGGCTACCGTTTCACGGTGACCCGGGCCGACCGCCGGCGCATCGACCTGCTGGAGGTCTCGCCGCTCGCCGGGGCCGGGGCCGAATAGACCGGCGCGGACCGGGCCGGCACGCTCTCCGGGATGGGAAGGGCCCTGCAAGCGGCTTCCGGCTATCCGCGGCTGCTGGGCCTGGCGGTCGGGCTGACCTTCCCGCTGGCGTTCGCGCCGTTCGGCGCGTGGTGGTACGCGCCCGTAGTCGTCGCGCTCGGCGCGGCGCTGTGGCCCGCTCTCACCCCGCGTCAGGCAGCCGGCGCCGGCTTCGCCTTCGGCGCCGGGGCGTTTCTCACCGGCACCTACTGGCTCTACATCTCCATCACCATTTTCGGCGGCGCGCCGCCCGCGCTGTCCATCTTCCTCATGCTGGGGCTGGTGCTCATCATGGCGGTCTACTACGCGGGCACCGCCTGGGTGGTGGCGCGGCTCGCGCGCGGCGACGCCCGCCACCTGCTGTGGCTGCTGCCGGCGGCCTGGGTGACGATGGAATGGCTGCGGGGCTGGCTTCTCAGCGGGTTCCCGTGGCTGTCGCTGGGCTACAGCCAGACCGACGGCCCGCTGGCCGGCTTCGTGCCGGTGGGCGGCGTCTACGGCGCTGGCCTCGCAGTCGCGCTGGTGGCGGCTGCCCTGATCGTGCTGGTGCGCGAGCCCCGCTGGCGGTTGCCTGCCGCGGTCATCGTCCTGGCCGTGCCGGCCGCCGGCGCAGGACTCGGCCGCATCGACTGGACCGGGCCCGCCGGCGAGCCCCTGCGCGCCGCACTGGTGCAGGGTGCCATCACCCAGGACCGCAAATGGCTGCCCGAGGAACGTGCACCGACGCTGGC
Organism: uncultured Woeseiaceae bacterium; assembly: GCA_964602525.1. GTDB lineage: Bacteria > Pseudomonadota > Gammaproteobacteria > Steroidobacterales > Woeseiaceae > Lentisalinibacter. The sequence continues at coordinate 4,473 of CAZRSA010000091.1, read as the reverse complement.
CCTGTACCGTCGACTGACGTTGGCCGAGGCCGACGCCGACATCATCGTCTGGCCGGAGGTGGCGGTGCCCGCCGAGACCAGCCAGGTGGCAGGCTACCTGGCCGGGATAGACCGGATCATGGAGGCCCGCGACGCCTCGCTGCTGCTGGGTATCATGGACTACGACGAGGACCTGGGCGGCTACAGCAACAGCATCCTGCTGCTCGGCCCCGGGGAGGGCATCTACCGCAAGCGCCACCTGGTGCCGTTCGGGGAGTATTTCCCGGTGCCCGATTTCATCCGTGAGTGGATGCGACTGATGAGCCTGCCCTACACCGATACGGTGGCCGGGCCCGAACAGCCCGAACTGCTCGAGGCGGCGGGCGAGCGCGTGGCGCTCACCATCTGCTACGAGGACGCCTTCGGCGCCGAGCAGCTGTACGCCTTCCCGGAAGCCACGCTGCTGGTTAACGTGAGCAACGACGCGTGGTTCGGCGATTCCATCGCACCCCATCAGCACCTGCAGATCGCCCGGCTGCGCAGCCTCGAGGCCGGCCGCTGGCAGCTCCGTGCCACCAACACCGGCATCACGGCCTTCATCGATCCGCGGGGGCGCATCCATGCACTCTCGCCCCAGTTCGAGACCGCGGTGCTGCGTGCACGGGTCCAGCCCCGCACGGGGCTCACGCCCTACGCGGCCACCGGCAACCGGCCGGTCGTCGGCATTTGCCTGGTGCTGCTCGCCGCGGGGGCGCTGGCGGCCCGGCGGCGCCGCTGACGGCGGTACCGGCGGCCGGGTGCCTCATGTATCCTTGCCGGTCCTGAGCGGGTTGGCTAAAGACGGCAGACCATGGACAGCAGTTACAGGCCGGAGGCGATAGAACCGGCCGCCCAGCACTATTGGGATGAGCACCGGTGTTTCGAGGTGGACGAGGATCCCGGCCGGGAGAAGTTCTACTGCCTGACGATGTTCCCGTACCCGAGCGGGCGCCTGCACATGGGCCACGTCCGCGTCTTCACCATCTCCGACGTCATCGCCCGCTACCAGCGCATGCAGGGACGCCACGTGCTGCAGCCCATGGGCTGGGACGCCTTCGGCATGCCCGCCGAGAATGCGGCCATCAAGAACCGGGTGCCGCCGGCCGAATGGACCTACCGGAACATCGACTACATGCGGGGCCAGATGAAACGGCTGGGCTACGCTTACGACTGGCGCCGCGAGATCACCACCTGCCGGCCCGAGTACTACCGCTGGGAGCAGTGGCTGTTCACGAAGCTGTTCGAGCAGGGCCTGGTGTACCGCAGGAACTCGGTGGTGAACTGGGATCCCGTCGATCAGACCGTGCTGGCCAACGAACAGGTCATCGACGGGCGGGGCTGGCGCTCGGGCGCGCTGGTGGAGCGCCGGGAGATCCCCCAGTGGTTCATGAAGATCACCGCCTACGCCGACGAGCTGCTGGAGGCGCTGGATGACCTCGACGGCTGGCCGGAGCCGGTGAAGGTGATGCAGCGCAACTGGATCGGCCGCTCGGAGGGCGTGGAGATCGCTTTCCGCGTGCCCGGCGAGGAGGCGCCACTCACCGTCTATACCACCCGGCCCGACACGCTGATGGGCGTGACCTACATGGCCGTGGCCGCGGAGCACCCGCTGGCGGTGAAGGCCGCGGAGGACGATCCGCGACTCGAGGCCTTCCTGGCCGAGTGCCGCTCCAGCCACGCCGCCGAGGCGGCGATGGAGACGATGGAGAAGAAGGGAATGCCGCTCGGTGTCTCCGCCGTCCATCCCTTTACCGGCGAGGAAGTGCCGCTGTGGGTGGCCAACTTCGTGCTGATGGGCTACGGCACGGGTGCCGTCATGGCGGTGCCGGGCCACGACCGGCGTGACTGGGACTTCGCCCGCAGGCACGGGCTGCCCATCCGCCAGGTGATCCGTCCGGCTGAAGGCCCGGATGCGGACATGGAGGAAGGCGCCTTCACCGACTACGGCATCGTGGTGAATTCCGGCGAGTACGACGGCATGGACTTCCGCCAGGCCTTCGATGCCATCGCCGACCGGCTCGAGGCCGAGGGCATCGGCCGGCGTACGGTCAACTACCGACTGCGCGACTGGGGCGTCTCCCGCCAGCGATACTGGGGCACCCCTATCCCCGTCATTTACTGCGGCGAATGCGGCGCGGTGCCGGTGCCGGAGGCCGACCTGCCGGTGGTACTGCCCGAGGACGTGACCATCACCGGCGCGGGTTCGCCGCTGAAGGACATTCCCGAGTTCGTCGAGGCCGAGTGCCCGGAGTGCGGGGCTGCCGCGCGCCGGGAAACGGACACCTTCGATACCTTCGTCGAGTCGTCCTGGTATTTCTCCCGCTACACCTGCCCCGACGCGGATGCCATGCTGGACGAGCGCGAGGCTTACTGGATGCCGGTGGACCAGTACACCGGCGGCATCGAGCACGCCATCCTGCACCTGCTCTACGCGCGTTTCTTCCAGAAGCTGATGCGCGACTGCGGCCTGTCCGCCGCCGACGAGCCGTTCACCAACCTGCTCACCCAGGGCATGGTGCTGAAGGACGGCGTGAAGATGTCGAAGTCGGCGGGCAACACGGTGGACCCCCAGGAGCTGCTGGAGGGCTACGGCGCCGACACCGTGCGGCTGTTCATGATGTTCACCGCGCCGCCCGATCAGGCGCTGGAATGGTCGGATTCCGGCGTGGCCGGCGCCAACCGATTCCTGAAGCGGCTTTGGAAGACGGTCTGCGAACACGTGGAGTCCGGCCCGGGCGGGGACGGCGGCCGACCGGGCGAGGAGGCCGCGGCGCTGCGCCGCAAGCTGCACGAGACCATCGCCAAGGTCAGTGACGACATCGGCCGGCGCTACACCTTCAACACGGCGGTGGCGGCGGTGATGGAGCTCCTGAACGCGATCAACCGCGCCGCAGGCGGCGCACCGGGCCTGCAGGCCGTGCGCCAGGAGGCCCTGGAGGCCATCGTGCTGATGCTCTCGCCGATCGTGCCGCACATCACCCACGAGCTTTGGCAGGCGCTCGGCCACGAGAACGCCGTGGTGGACGAACCCTGGCCCGCCGTCGACGAGTCCGCCCTGGCCCAGGACGCCATCGAGGTGGTGGTGCAGGTGAACGGGCGCCTCCGCGCCCGGGTCAGCGTGCCCGCGGAGGCGGACGAGGACACGGTGGTCGAGCATGCCCTGGCCGACGAGAACGTGCGCCGGCACACTGAGGGCAAGACCATCCGCAAGACCATCTACGTGCCGGGCAAGCTGGTCAATGTGGTGGTCTGAGCGCCTCGTCCTCCTGGCGCTCGTGCTGGTGCTCGGCGGCTGCGGCTTCCGCCTCCAGGGCAGCGAGAGCCTGCCGCCGAAGATCGCACGCAGCTACATCAGTACGCCGGACCGCTACACCCCCTTCCACCGCGAGCTGGTTTCGGCGCTCGAGGCCCGCGGCGTCGAGGTGACCGATGATCCCGCCCGGGCCTCCGCCGTGCTGGAAATAGCCCGGGACGACACGGGCCAGCGTGTCCTGTCCGTCTCCGGCCGCAACGTCCCGCGGGAGTTCGAGATCTACTACACCGTCGAATACTCGGTGCGCACGACGGAGGGCACGGTGCTCGCGCCCGAGCGCATCACGCTGACCCAGGACTACACCTGGGAGGAGACCCGGGTGCTGGGCAAGCGCCGGGAGGAGGAGATGCTGCGCGAGGCCCTGGTCCGCGATCTCGTGCGCCAGGTCGTGCGCCAGCTCGCCAGCATCGACTGAACATGCTCCGCTGTGCCGACCTGGCGGACGGGGCGATCGATGCCCTGTTCGCGCCCCACCGCCTGCGTACCGAGCGTCTGCCGCACGCGAGCCCCATCCCCGGCACCTACTGGGGCGAACCGGAGGCAGGGCTCGTGGGGGACACCCTGTATTTCCGGGACGATACGCCGGTGCATTCGCTGCTGCACGAGGGGGCGCACTACGTGTGTCTGCCGCCGGCGCGCCGTGCGGGCCTGCATACGGATGCCGGCGGCGACGACCAGGAGGAGTGCGCCGTGTGCTATCTGCAGGTGCTCCTCGCCGATGCGCTGCCCGGCGTCGCCCGCGAGCGGTTGTTCGCCGACATGGACGACTGGGGCTACAGCTTCCGGCTCGGCAGCGCCGCCGCCTGGTTCCGCGAGGACGCCGCGGACGCGCTGGACTGGCTGGTGCGCGCGGGGCTGGTCGATGCCGACGGGCGGCCGCGGCCGAGCTCACGGGACGCGGCCGGTTGAGGCCGGCCGCCGGCCGCCGCCAGGGGCCGGGGCTGGCCCCGCCGGGCCGGGTCTCCTATAGTGATTGGCCCTTCCCGGCAGGACCCTCCGGATGACCCTACTCCTGCGCTACGCGGCCTACGCCCTCGGTACGGGCGGCCTGATCGGGCTCCTGGTGCTGCTGGAGGTCGAGTTCCCTGGCGCCCTCGGGCTGCAGGAGTTCCGCGGACCGTCGGATGCACTCGGCACGAGCG
>CAZRSA010000090.1:0-11375 GCA_964602525.1 uncultured Woeseiaceae bacterium | reverse complement strand
ATCGGACAAAATCCGAATCTGGCCACCATCAACGAAAGCAGCAACTCCCGCGATGTTAGCGTTGTTGATCGCATCAGCCGTTTCTTGGGCACTAGACCCAGCTGCGACCTGCACTGTCGTCGTGTCACTACCAACCGTAATGTCGATGTCAGCAGACGCCGTAGTCTCACCGCTGGGATCGGTAAACCCACCACTGCCAACAGCAGTGGAGACCTGGCCGATGGCGCCAGAGGTCACATTGGTCTCCAGACTAACACTGATTGTCTCGCCGACGTTGGCACCGACCTGGAACGTGGCGGAACCGAAGGAGCCGTCCAGCACCTTCAGACCGTTGAAGTTGGTCTGCTTGGCGATGCGATCGACCTCGGCGATACGCTCGTTCACTTCGGCGTTCAGCGCGGCGCGGTCGGAAGCGGAGTTGCTGGCGTTGGCCGACTGGACGGCCAGCTCGCGGATCCGCTGCAGGTTGTTGGTGAGCTCACCCAGTGCGCTCTCCGTGGTCTGGGCCAGGGAGATGCCGTCACTCGCGTTACGCACGGCCTGGTTCAGGCCGCGGATCTGCGTGGTGAAGCGCTCGGAAATCGCAAGACCGGCAGCGTCGTCTTTGGCGCTGTTGATCCGAAGGCCCGTGGACAGCCGCTCCAGCGACGTGTTCAGCAGACCCTGCGACTGGCTGAGGTTGCGCTGCGCATTGAGCGAGGCAACATTGGTGTTGATCGACTGTGTCATTACATACACTCCTTCCGATATTTGCTGGTCTGCCGCTCAGCTTCCCGCACACCATGTCCGGGCTCGGCCTCACCGCAGTACAGCTTCTTTATCGGTCGGAGCGGGGGTTACTTGAGGCCCGGACGCCGTTTACGGGCAGAAATTCCCGCAGACGTGAAGCAGTGCACATTTTTGCCGGGCGGGCTGCGGCAATGACCCGGGAACGGGCCGTTACCGGATACGGAAAAGCCCCGTTCCGGTGCAACGGAACGGGGCTTCGAAAGGCGGACGTGACGTCTACAGGATGCTGAACAGCGACAGCGACTGGATGCGAACGAAGGACTTCTGCGCCGCCTCCAGGCTGTTGATCTGCTCGGCCAGGCGGGTGAGCGCCTCGGTGTAGTCGAGGTCCTCGATCTCCGAGATGGTCTGCTCCACCGTGATGGCGAAGCCCTCGTTGGCGTCACGCTGGTCCTCGATGGCCGCCAGGCGGGAGCCCACCGTGGCGCGCACGTCCAGCAGGTTGCCGATGGCCCGATCGAGGTCGCTCATGCTGGAGTTGAGATCGTTGCTCAGTCCGGCCCGGGTGGCGTCGTTCGTGGTGGGGCGTTCGAGCGCATCCGCGAGCCGGTCGAGCGTGGCGAACACGCTCTGGTCCCGGCTGGGCTCGACGGTGAACTCGTCACCCGCCGCCGGGGTGCCGGTGATGCTGACGACGACCCCGGCGAACTCGATGGACGAGCCCGGATCGAAGGCGCCGGCGGCGACGGTGGCGCCCGAGCCGTCCGTCACTTCCCACGCATCGTCGGCGACGAAGCCGATGGTGTAGCTGTCCCGGTTCCATCCGGCGGGATCGGTCACGGCGCCAGAGTCGATGATGCCGGAGCCCGAATTGCCGGCCGCGGCCGCGGTGGCGAAGGTGCCGTTGCCTTGGGGGATGCGCTGGAAGACCCGTGCCCCCGAATCGCCGTCGGCGATGCGCCGGCCCTCGGCGATCTCGACCAGACGCTGACCCTCGTCGCCGTTGTAGACGGCGCCGTCCGAGGTGGCGCTGAACGGCTGCACCTTGTCGCTGTAGCCGGAGAACAGATAGCGCCCGGTGGTGTCCTGGCTGTTCGCCAGCTGGATCATCTGCTCCTTGAGCTGGCGGACCTCGGTGGCAATGAACGCGCGGGTCTCGTTGCTCTGGGTGCCGTTGCTCGCCTGCACCGCAAGCTCCCGGGCTCGCTGCAGCAGGTCGCCGGCACTGGCCAGCGCCTGCTCCTGAACGGACAGCCGGCTCTGGGCCAGGTTGCCGTTGCGGTTGTACTGCTCGATGCGCGAGGAGAGCTCGCGCAACTCGATGCTGCGCGCCGCGCCGATGGCATCGTCGGAGGGCGCCAGCAGGCGTTTGCCGCTGGCGATCTGTTCCTGGGTGCGGGTCAGTGCCGACTGCAGCTCCTGCATCTGGCCGAGGCTCGCCCGGAACATGCCTGCCGTGGATATGCGCATCAGTCCCTGCTCCTAGCGGCGGAACGCCCCGATGAGGGTCTCGAACAGCGTGTTGGTGACGCCGATCACCTGGGCGGCGGCCTGGTAGGCCTGCTGGTAGCGCATCAGGTTGGCGGCTTCCTCGTCCAGGTTCACGCCGGACTTGTTCATGAGCGCCTGCTCGGCGTCGTCGCGCACCACCGTCTGGGCGTCCAGACCGATCTGGGCCTGGCGGCTGACGGTGCCCACCTCGGCGACCAGCCGGCCGTAGCTCTCGGAGACGGCCACGGTGCCGCCGGCGAGCAGACCCCGGGTCTGCACGTCGGCCAGCCCCAGGGCGTTGCGGTTATCACCCGTGCCGCCCGTATTCGACTCGATGCGGAAGACGTCTCCGGCCGCTGGCGTACCCGTGATGACCACCCGGCTGCCGTTCACGTCGATGGGGTCGCCGCTGGTGTAGGTGTAGGACCCCGCGCCGTCGATGGTATAGGTGTTCGGCGCGGTGAACTCGATCACCGCCCCGGCCAGCAGCGCCGGGTCGGCCGGGTCGGTCACCTCGCCTGCCGAAACCTGCGCATCGCCGACGTTGCCGCTGCCGGTGGCCGTACGCACGGGCGCGGCCAGCGCCACAGACTGAGCGTCCGCGACGGTACGGCTGAGCGTGCCCGCCGCGCCCTTCGCCGGCTGGATGAGATAGCGGTCGCCCGCGGCGGCGCCGGCGCCCACGGTGATCTCGAGCCCGCCGGCCAGGAACGGGTCGGCCGCGGTGCCGCTGCCGCTCATCGGGATGGCCTCTCCGTTGTCCGCGCGGGCCAGCGACCAGGCGCTGCCGTCGTAGCTCAGCCGGTAGTCGGTGCTCTGCAGGCCGCTCACGTCTGCCACCGTGGCATCCACGCTCGCGGTACCGCCGTTGCGCGAGGAAACCATCACCGTCGGGTCGCCCACGCCGAAGAACTCGCCGCCGAGCCGCCCTTTCAGATCCATGCCGGCGGCGTGCTGCTCGTTGAAGGCCGTGGCCAGCGCCACCGCCGTCTCGCCGATGGCCGTGCGGGTGGGGTCGAGCACCAGGCGGCGGAAGTCCATCATGCCGCCGATGGCGCCGCCGGTGAGTTCACCGCCCAGGGCACCCGTGCCGGCATCGCCTTCGTACACGACCTCCAGCCGGCCCGGGTCGAATTCGTTCGGCCGGGTGGCGAGCTGGCGGGCCTGGCTGCCCGTGACCAGCGTCTGACCGTTGCCGATGAAGACGTTCAGCGCGCCGTCGTCCTGGGGCAGCGTGGTCACCGCCACCTGCTCGGAGAGCCGGCGCACCAGCAGGTCGCGCTGGTCGAGCAGGTCGTTGGGCTGGCCCGAGACACCGGCCTCGGCGCTCACGATGCGCCGGTTCAGTTCGGCGATGGCCGTCGCGAGTTCGTTGACGTCGGTCACCGACTGGTTCAGCCGGCCGTTGATGTCCTGCTCCAGCGACTGCAGGCGATCGTCGATGAACCCGAAGCTGGAGGCCAGCGTATCGGCCTGGCTGACCAGCGCCTGGCGGGCAGGCACCGATGCCGGGTCGCCGGCGGCGTCCTGCACCGCGTTGAAGAAGTTCTGGATCGCCGGCGCGAGGCCCACACTGGGGTCGGCCAGCAGGTTGTCCACCTGACCGGAAAGCCGCGCCAGCGTGTCCAGCCGCGACTGGGAGGTGGTGGCGGCCGCGAGCTCGTTGCCCAGGAACTGGTCGTAGATACGGCGCACGTTGCCCACGTCGACGCCGGCGCCGATGTACTGGTTGCCCACCATGCCGGGTGGGCGCGTCTCCAGGTCCACCCGCTGGCGGCTGTAGCCCGGCGTACTCGCGTTGGCGATGTTATGTCCGGTGGTCTCTATGCCGCGCTGGAAGGACAGCAGGGCGGAGACGCTGGTGTTGAGGATACTGGGCATGGTCGCTCGTCAGTGCGCTCCCGTCAGAAGGAGAACCGTTCCCTGTCTATCGGCATGAGTCCGCCGAACTTGAGTGATTCCAGCGCCCGGCCCATGGTCTCGGAGCCGAGCAGCGACTTGATCTTGTCCGCGTAGGCGGGGTCCGTGGCGTAGCCGGAGGCCTGCAGCGCCTCGGCGTAGCCCTCGACGTCGTCGCCCCGGTTCAGCACGCTCTCGTAGCGGGGATTGCTGCCGAGGAGTTCGGCGTAGTCGTCGAAGCCGGCGGCCAGCGAGGGATAGGCCCGAAAGCTCGCCACCTCGGGCCGGGCGGCGCCGCCCCGGTACTCGATGGTGCGCACGCTGACCGCATCGCCCTGCCAGCCGCCGCTGGCCTTGATGCCGAACAGGTTGAGGGAGCTTCTGCCGTTCTCATCCGCGATCACGTGCTTGCCCCAGCCGGTCTCCAGCGCCGCCTGGGCGATCAGGGCCCGCGGGTCCACATCCAGCTTGTCCGCAGCGCGGCTCGCATAGGGCCAGAGCTTGCGCACGAACTCCGCGGGACTCTGCCACAGCGGCCGCTCCGTGGTGGCCTCCACGGGCACGCGCCGGCCGATGGCGGGCGCCTGGTCCATGGCCCGGTCCAGTTCCCTGCCGATCGCGAGGCCGCTTTCGTCGCCGCCGGCACGGTGGCTGCCGCCCAGCTGACGCACCAGCAGATCGGCGAAGCCGAGACCGGGACCGCCGGAGATCTCCATGGCCATCTGTTTGTCGAACAGGTCCTGGTAGGTCTCCGAGGCGTTGCTGTTGCCGAAGATGGGGTCGCCCATGCTCGCGTCGCGCATGGACTTCAGCATGGTCTGCAGGAAAATGGCCTCGAACTGCTCGGCCGCCTCGCGCAGCGCGGCATCCCGGCCGTCGCGGGCCTCCGTGCGCAGCGCCGTGAATTGCTGGAAGTCGGTGACGACGGGCTTCATGGCTAGATCACCAGCAGCTCGGCGCGCAGCGCACCCGCCTGCTTGAGCGCCTCCAGGATGGCCACCAGGTCGCCGGGTGCCGCCCCCACCCGGTTCACCGCCTGCACGATCTCGTTCAGGCTGGTGCCCGGCTGGAACAGGAACATGCGGTTCGCCTCCTGGGTGATCTCCACCTCGGAGTCCGGCAGCACCACGGTCTCGCCCTCGCTGAAGGGTTCCGGCTGGCTCGCGAACGGCTGTTCGCTGATGGTGACCACCAGCGAGCCGTGGGAAACGGCGGCCGGGCGCACCCGCACCTGGGAGCCGATGACCACGGTACCGGTCCGCGAATTGATGATCACCCGCGCCGGCGCCTGCCCCGGGTCGATTTCGAAATTCTCGAGCACCGAGACGAACGAGGTCCGCTGAGAGGGATCCCGGGGCGCGCGCACCCGCACCGAGACGGCATCGATGGCCCGGGCCATGTCGGCGCCGAGACGCTCATTGATACCGTCGGCCAGACGATGAGCGGTGGTGAAGTCCGGCGAATGCAGGTTCAGCATGACCGCCTCGCCCTGGTCGAAAGCCGAGGGCACCTCGCGTTCGACGGTGGCGCCGTTCGGGATACGCCCCGCACTCGGCACGTTCACCGTGACGCTCGAGCCGTCGCGCCCGGATGCGCCGAAACCGCCCACCACCATGTTGCCCTGGGCGATGGCGTACACCTTGCCGTCGGCACCGCGCAGCGGCGTCATCAGCAGGCTGCCGCCACGCAGGCTCTTGGCGTTGCCGATGGAGGAGACGGTCACGTCGATGGTCTGGCCGGGCTTCACGAACGGCGGCAGGTCCGCATGTACGGACACGGCAGCCACGTTCTTCAGCTGCGGGTTCACGTTCGGGGGCACGGTGATGCCGAACTGGGTGAGCATGTTCTTCAGGCTCTGCACCGTGAAGGGCGTCTGGCTGGTCTGGTCGCCGCTGCCGTCGAGGCCGACCACCAGGCCGTAGCCCACGATCTGGTTGTTGCGCACGCCGGCGACGGAGGCCAGGTCCTTGACCCGCTCGGCCTGGGCGGCGCCGCCGGCGACGGCCACCAACAGGCCGGCCGCGAGCGCTGCGAGCCAACGCCGGTGTGCCGACTGCAGGTGTGCCGATTGCAATTGTGGTTCTTTACGGAATTTCACGATGGTTTACCCTCAATAGGGCCAGATGACCGAGTTGAAGAAGCGCGACAGCAGGCCCATCTTGTTCGCTGAGGCCAGTACGCCCTTGCTGGAATAGGTGATGCGGGCATCCGCCACCTTGCGTGAGGACACGGAGTTGTCCGGCTCGATGTCAAAGGGCCGGATGATGCCGGACAGGCGGATGAACTCCTCGCCCTGGTTCAGCGTCACCCATTTCTCGCCGCGCACGCGCAGGTTGCCGTTGGCCATGCGCTCCACCACGGTGACCGTGATGTCGCCCTGCAGGCTGTTCGACTGGCTGCTGGCACCCTCGCCGGAGAACTCGGAGCCGCCGTCGAGCGAACCGGAGAGTACCGGCACGCCGTCCTTCGTGACCGGGCGGCCGAACACGGTCGGGCCATCGAAATCGGCACTCGTGGTCTTGTCCGTCGACGTCTGCGCATTCTTGCTCGCGGCGGTCTGCTCGTCGAGGCGGACCGTCAGAATGTCGCCCACCCGGCCCGCGCGCAGATCCTCGAACAGCCGGACGTCCTGACCGGCCTGATAGATGGAGCCGTCCGGCTGGGCCGCGGGCGGCGGCGGCACGGGAGCCGGCGGCGCGTAGCTCTCCTGGCGCAGCGGCGAGCCGCCGCAGGCGGCCAGCAGGGTTGCGAAGGCGGCAACGGCGATGATTCTGTTCAGTGCATCCATGGGATTGCTCTTCGTCCTACCTCGCGGCATTCGCTCAGAGGTTGTTGTTCACGTACTGCATCATCTGGTCGCTGGTCGAGATGGCCTTCGAGTTCATCTCATAGGCGCGCTGGGTCTCGATCATGTTGACCAGTTCCTCGACCACGTTGACGTTCGAGCCCTCCAGTGCGCCCTGGATCACCGTGCCGAGGCCGTTCAGGCCCGGTGTACCGGGCTGCGGCGAACCGCTGGCGGCCGTCTCCAGATACTGGTTCTCGCCCCGGGGCTGCAGGCCCGCAGGGTTGATGAAGTCCACCAGCTGCAGTGTGCCCACCTGCACCGGCGTCGCCTGGCCGGCGAGCTGCACGGAGACCGTGCCGTCCGAGCCGACGGTGATGCTCTGCGCGGCATCCGGGATGGTGATACCCGGCTGCAGCAGGTAGCCGCTGGCCGTGACCAGCTCGCCCTGGGCGTTGCGCTTGAAACTGCCGTCGCGGGTATAGGAGGTGGTGCCGTCCGGCAGCTGCACCTGGAAGAATCCGCGGCCCTGGATGGCCGTGTCCAGCGCATTACCGTTCTGCAGGATGTTGCCCTGGGTGAACAGCTTCTCGGTCGCCACCACCCGTACACCGGTGCCGAGCATCATGCCCGAGGGCAGCTCCGTATCCTGGGAGGTTTGGCCGCCCGCCTGGCGCACGTTCTGGTACATGAGATCCTCGAACACCGCGCGGCCCTTCTTGAAGCCGGTGGTATTCACGTTCGCCAGGTTGTTGGAGACCACGGACATGCGCGTCTGCTGCGCATCGAGCCCGGTCTTGGCGATCCAGAGTGACTGATTCATCGTTTAGCTCCCGTTAGCCTGTATGTCTGGTTGCCTGATCAGCTCATGCTGAGCAGCTGCGCGGCCTTGTCCGCATCCTCGGAGGCCGTGCTCATCACTTTCACTTGCAGCTCGTAGCGCCGCGCGAGGTCGATCATGTTCACCAGCGTCTCCGCCACGTTGACGTTGCTGGACTCCAGTGCACCGGAGGTCAGACGTACCTCGGCGTCCGCCTGCGCCACGGAGCCGTCCTTCAGCCTGACCAGACCATCGGCGCCCTTCTCCAGCTGCTCGTGGTCGGGCCGCACCAGCTTGATGCGGTCCACCGTAGCCAGCGTCTCCGGACCCTGGCCGAGCGGCTGGATGGAGATGGTGCCGTCGGCGCCCACCGTGATGCTGGCGTGGGGCGGGACGGCCACCGGGCCGCCGTTGCCGATGACCGGGTGGCCGGCGCCGTTGGTCATAACACCCACCGAGTTGACCCGGAGGTCGCCCGCCCGGGTATACGCCTCGCCGCCGTCCGGCGCCTGCACCGCAATGAAGCCGTCGCCCTGCACCGCCACGTCCAGGTCCCTGCCGGTCGACATGGTCGCACCGCGGGTGAAGTCCGTGCCGTAGTTCTCGGCGACGGCGTTCACCCGGGTCCGCTCGCCGAAGCCCTCGATCGGCAGCGCGCTGAACGCGTGCAGGTCGGCCCGGAAACCGGTGGTGCCGGCATTGGCCAGGTTGTGGCTGTTGACGGACTGCGCAAGCTCGGTCTGCTTCGCGCCGGTCATCGCCACGTAGACGAGATCATCCATTGCTCATATCCCCTGTTCAGGCCTCCGTCGGTCGATGCCCGTCATCAGCGGATGTTGATGACCGTCTGGGTCACCGTGTCCGCCGTGGAGATCATCTGGGAGTTGGCCTGAAAATTCCGCTGGGCCGTGATCATGTTCACCAGCTGCTCGGTAAGATCGACGTTGCTCGCCTCCAGCGCGCCGGACTGGATCAGCCCGAAACTCGAGGTGCCGGCCTCGCCCAGGCGTGCGTCACCGGAGGTGAAGCTCTCCCCCCAGGCCGTATCCTCGAGCTGCTGCAGCCCGCCCGGGTTGGCAAAGTCCGCCAGCGCGATCTTGCCGAGCTCCGTCGACTGACCATTGGTGAAGCGGGCGAAAAGGATGCCCTCCGAGGTCACCTCGATGCCGGTCAGCCGCCCGGTCGCAAAGCCGTCCTGGGACAGCGAGTTCACGCCGAAATTGCTGCCGAACTGGGTGGCACCGTCCAGGTTCAGCGACATGGTGATGTCCGCAGCGCCGTTGCTCGGCGTGTAGGGCGGCAGATTGATCACGCCGCCCGTCGGCGTCTGCAGCTGGCCGTCATTGCCGAAGACCAGCTGGTCGCCCGCGCCCACCACGTTGCCGTCCACCGTGAACTGGGTGTTCCACGTATTGGTGGCGGCATCCTTGATGAAGTACAGGGTGCCCGTGTGGGCCGCGCCCAGCGAGTCGTAGAGGGTCACGGAGGTAGTGTGGTTGAAAGTATTCGGATCCGCCGGGTCGAAGGGCGTGATCGACGGCACCTCGGCATCCGCCGGCAGGTTCACGCCGTAGTCGATCGCCGTGGTGGACTGGGGCGGATTCGCGCCGGTGCTGAGCTGGACGTCGTTCAGTGAGCCGGTGTTGAAATTGCCGTCGCCGGAGGGCGGATACGCCTGCAGGCGCTTGCCGGCCGGGTTCACTACGAAGCCGTTGTTGTCCACGCTGAAGTTGCCGGCGCGGGTGTAGACCCGGGAGCCGTTGTCGCTCAGCACGAAGAACCCTTCGCCGCCGATGGCGAGATCCAGCGCGTTGTCCGTGAAGTCCACGTTGCCCTGGGCGAACTGCTGGGAGATGTTAGACAGGCGCACGCCGGAACCGACGGCCGAGGAACCCGTGCTCTGGGTGCCCACGGCGAAGACCTCGGCGAACTCCGCCCGGGACCCCTTGAAGCCGGTGGTGTTCACGTTGGCGATGTTGTTGGCGGTGACCCCCAGGTCAGCCGATGCGGCATTCAGGCCGCTGAGTGCGATGCGAAAAGGCATGGTGCTGTCTCCTTGAACGAATACGCGATGACTGTGACGATGCGAATGGATGTGCGAATCAGAGGATGCGGTCGACCTCGCTCAGCCTGAGCGAGCCCTCTCCCGCGATGTTCAGCGTCAGCCCCTGGCCGTTACGGCCGAGGGTCACGCTCTCGATGGTGGCGCCGACCAGCGTCTGCGCGTTCTCCACCTGGTTGCCCCGGCTGACGATGGTCGCCACCCGGTAGTCGCCCGGCGCGGCCGGCTCACCCTCGGTGTTCAGCCCGTCCCACTGCCACTGGGTCAGGCCGGGACCCCGGGCGCCCAGATCCAGGCGGCGGACCAGCTCCCCGGTCCGGTCGGTGATTTCCACGGTCACGCCGGAGGCACCGGCCGACAGGTTGACCGCACCGTTCAGGGTGCCGCCCTCCGCCAGGTGGCCAGTGTCAGTGCGGGCCAGGACCTGGTGGCCGACCAGTCCGGCAGCCTGCAGCGCCTGGTCGGAGTAGATGGACTCCGAGAGCGCGCTGAACGAGTCCTGCAGCTCGCCGATGCCCGACACCGTGCCGAACTGGGCCAGCTGGCTCAGGAACTCGCCGTTGCTCATCGGCTCCATCGGGTCCTGGTTGCGGAATTGGGCGATCATGAGCTTCAGGAACTGTTCCTGGCCCAATTCGTCACTGGGCGCCGCGGATTGGGATTCGCGCCGGGTGGCGATGCCCAGGCTGCCCAGGTCCTCGAAGCCGTTGATGGAATCCATGTGCTCTCCTCCGGGTTACCGGTTCCGGTTACCGTTGCTAGCGGCCGAGCTGCAGCGTCTGCAGCATCAGGTCGCGGGTGGTCTTCAGGATCTCGATGTTGTTCTGGTAGGAGCGCGAGGCCGACATCATGTTGACCATCTCCTCCACCGCGTTGACGTTGCTGAGAAAGACGTTGCCGTTCTCGTCCGCCTCGGGGTGCTCCGGGCGGTGCTGGACGTTCAGCGGCGCCTGGCTCTCGACGATGCCGAGCACCTTCACGCCGGCGGCATGATCCCCGCCGTCCATGGTCTCCTGCAGCGCGGTGGCGAAGACGGGATGGCGTGCGCGGTAGACCTTGTTCGGGTCGCCGCTGACGCTCTCCGCGTTGGCCAGGTTACTGGCGGTGGTGTTCAGCCGCAGCGACTGCGCGCTCATGGCACTACCGGCGGTATCGAATATCTTCAGCATCGACATCATTCACTCCCCTTGATAGCGAGCTTCAGCGTGCGGACCTTGCCGTTCAGGAACATGAGACTCGCGCGGTAGCGCAGCACGTTCTCGGCGAACTCGGCCTGCTCCACGTCGGGCTGCACCGTGTTGCCGTCCTGGGACGGCTGGTGGGGCATGCGGTACTTCAGCTCGGCTCCGCCCGGCCCGGACGCGGTATCACGGTGGGCGGCGTGCGTCTTCTTCATGGCCACCCGCTCGGTCTGCGCCCGTTCGAACGCGGCACCGAAATCCAGATCACGCGCCTTGTAGTTGGGCGTGTCCGCATTGGCGATGTTGGTCGCCAGCAACTCGGTACGCATCGAGCGCAGCTTCAGTGCGAGTGCGTGTTGTCCGAACAGGTCGATCTTCATCGTGTCTCTCTGGTGCGCGGACTCGCTG
>CAZRSA010000089.1:0-11622 GCA_964602525.1 uncultured Woeseiaceae bacterium | reverse complement strand
TGGAATAACCAACTATAGAGGGTAGGCAAGCAGCCCCTTACATAGGATCTACCGGCGGGGGAGGGTCAGGATGCGGTCGGCGGCCTCGGTGATGGTGGCGCCGAAGGCGACCAGGCCCTCGTCGTGGCCGGCCATTACCGCCACGCCGGAGCGCGCGAACTCCGTCTCCGCGTACAGGCGGCGGAACTCACGGGCCATTTCCGGCGTGCCGTAGGGGACGTCCGGTGCGGTCGTCGCTATCCGGTCCTTAAGCCGGTGCCAGAGCCCGCCGCTGTGCACGTGGGCGATGGCGCGGATGGACGGGTCCAGCTCGTAGATGGCCGCATGGGTCAGCGCCTCGGAGGACGCCTGGACCGGGCCCTCGCAGGCGACCCGGTTGGCGTCGATGTCGTAGCCGGTCACGAGGGCGTAGTGGCTCGCATCGGTGCGCGGGATGTGGCCGGTCTGGGTGCCGCTGATGATGAAGCTGCCCGGTTGCGGGCCGCGGATGCTGAGGTTGCCGTAACCCACGCCGTGTTCCTCGTAGTAGCCCACGAGGCCTGCGTCGTGGAGCCGGTTGCGGCAGTCGTTGAGTTCCTGCACGGTGCCGGCGGGCAGGGCCGGCGCCGGCCTCCAGTCGACGCCGTATTTGGTATAGCCCTCGTCGATGGACCCGTGGGGAGTCACCGCCATCGGCCTCAGGCGGCCGTGCCGGCGCGTTCGGGGAACAGGGCGGCCAGGCCTTGCTCGCTGGCGGCGCAGATGCCCCGCTCGGTGATGAGTCCGGTGACCAGCCGGGCCGGCGTCACGTCGAAGGCGTAGTTGGCGGCCGGCGAGTCGTCAGCCACCGTCTGCACCACCCGTATCTCGCCGCCGTCCAGGCCGGCGACGTGGCTGACTTCCTCGCGGCTGCGCTCCTCGATGGGGATGTCGGCGAGCCCGTCGGCGATGTCCCAGTCGATGGTGGTGGAGGGCAGGGCCACGTAGAAGGGGATGCCGTTGTCCCGTGCCGCCAGGGCCTTCAGGTAGGTGCCGATCTTGTTGGCGACGTCACCCGCGCGGGTGGTGCGGTCGGTGCCGGTGATGCAGATGTCCACCAGGCCGTGCTGCATGAGATGGCCGCCGGCGTTGTCCACGATCACGGTGTGATCGATGCCGCTGGCCGCCAGTTCCCAGGCCGTGAGCTGGGAGCCCTGGTTGCGGGGCCGGGTCTCGTCCACCCAGACGTGGATGGGTATGCCCCGTTCCTGCGCGAGATACATCGGCGCGGTGGCCGTGCCCCAGTTGATGGTCGCGAGCGAGCCGGCGTTGCAGTGAGTGAGGATATTGACCGGCTCGCCGTTCTTGCGCCCGGCAATCGCCGCCAGCAGCTCGACGCCCTGTTCGCCGATGCCCCGGGAGATGGCGACGTCCTCCTCGCAGACGGCCGCCGCCTCGGCGCGCAGCCGGGCGACCAGTTCGGCGTCGGAAGAGCGTCGCAGCGTCTCCAGCATCCGCTCGATGCCCCAGCGGAGATTCACCGCCGTCGGCCGTGTGGCGGCCAGCGCGCCCGCCGCCTCGCGGATGAAGTCGCGCCGGCTCTCGCCCTCCAGCCCGGCATCGTCGGCCTCGAGCGCGGCGAGGTACAGGCTCCAGGCGGCGGTGGCGCCGATCAGCGGCGCGCCGCGCACCAGCATCTCGCGGATGGCGAAGGCGCCGTCGGCATGGGTGCGCAGGTCGAAGACTTCGTAGCGATGGGGCAGGCGGCGCTGGTCGATGATCTGGACGATGCCCGGGTCCTCCGGGTGCAGCCAGATGGTCCGGAAGTTCTCGCCAGGGACATTCCCAGGGACATTCCCAGGGACGTTGCCAGAGAGGTTGCCAGGGACGTTGCCGGTGACGTTCATGGGGCGCTGCTCACGCTGCGGCCGGGGACGGTACGATAACGGCGCCCGCCGGGCGGTACAAACCCGTCCGGCGCTTACTCCCCCCGAGCAGAGACGCCGGCATGCTCCGCATAGCCTACGCCCGTTACCGGCTCGCCGTCACGTTCGCCGTCGACGGTGAGCGCCCCCTCCCAGTAGCGCACGGTCAGGTCCAGCTCCTGGTTCGGCAGCCGCGGGGTCACCGCGAGGTCGATGCCGAGGCGCGGTACCTGCAGGCGCCAGGCCACGGTGTAGCGCACGCCCGTCTGCGGGCTCGTCCAGCGTCCGGTGCCCTCGAGTCGGGCCTCGTCCGCGCCGAAGCGGGCGGCCACCTCGCCGTCCGGGTCCACCAGGAGGCCGCCGGAGTGGGGCGCCGTGCCGCCGTCGGTCTGGCGCAGCCGGTAGTACATGAGGTCGTAGCCGTCGTCGAGCTGGATGGCGAACCAGTTCCAGCCTTCCACGCCGGCGCCGAGCACGCTGGTGCTCCACTCCCGGTCCATCCAGACGAGGCCCTCCACGGCGTGGTCGTCGCCGCCCACCCGCACACTGCCTGCGGCCGGCAGCCGGGTGAAGGAGTAATAATAGGACGCGTTGCCCGGTTCCGGGCCTTTCGGGTCGAGCCCGTCCTCGCCCTGCAGCACCAGCGGCTTGCCCGCGGCGATCTCGAGGTCCAGGCCGAAGCCGTCGGCATCGGCGATCAGACGCAGCGGGAACCAGCCGGCGTCGCTGCTGCTCGCCAGCTCCCAGTCGTCCAGCCAGACGCGGAACGGCGCCGTGTGTGCGCCCGCCAGCCCGAGCGCCTCGCGCTCGAACTTCTCGTCGGCGTGGAAGGTGCCGCCCTCGGTGTCCGTGACGGCGACGTGCGCCATCCACAGCTGGTCGGTGGCCCATGCCGAGGCCCGCTCGGGCGGTTCCGCGCCGATGGCGAAGCGGAAGAAGGTCATCTGGAAGCCGAAGTGCCGGCCCGCGCCGGTCTCCAGGTTGCCGGTGAGGTACCACCACTCCGTGCGGTAGTCCGGGTGAGGACCGTGATCCTCCGGGAAGCGGAATTCCCGCGGCGCCTCCGCCCGGGCGTAGCGCGCGTCGTCGTCGGCGCTGCCGAGGAAGGTGGTGACGTTGGAGGTGTCGCCGGCTTCGGGGTCGTCCGCCGGCGGTGCGCCGCAGCCGGACAGCAGGACGATCAGCAGCAGGAGCGGGCGGAGCCGGCGGCGCAGGGCCATCGTCATTCTCCCCGCAGGTTGGCCGCGATGGGCTGGCGCGCCAGCCGGCGGGCCGGATAGAGACCGGCCAGGAATGCCGCCGCCACTGCCAGCACGATGCCCGTCACCAGCTGCTCCGGCGCCACCACGAAGCCCATGGTCCAGCCGAAGGAGCGCTGGTTGATGACGTAGATGAGGAGGGCGGCCAGCACCACGCCGAGGGGCAGCGCCAGGAGGCCCGAGACCACGCCCAGCAGCGTGGTCTGGGCGAGGGAGTTGGCGCCGGTCTGGGCCCGGGTGAAACCGACGGCCCGCAGCGTGGCCACCTCCCGGCTGCGTTCCAGCTGCAGGGCGAGGAGCGCACTCAGGATGCCGAAGAAGGCGATGATGCCGGCCAGCAGCCGCAGCACACCGGTGATCTCGAAGGTGCGGTCGAACACGTTCAGCGTGACCCGGCGGATCTCCTCGTTGGCGGCCAGGGTGACGTCGCCGCGCTCCGCAGCGAAGGCGCCGAGCGCGTCATCGATGGCCTGGCGGTCCGCATCCGGCTCGCGGTAGATGCCGACGCCGTTGGGCGCCTCGTAGCCCCACAGTTCGGTGGCCACGTGATAGGGCAGCATGGCGGAGCTGCCGGCCGTGCGGTAGTCGCGGAAGACGCCGAGCACGCGGAACTCGTGCGGGCCGCGGTCTGCCGGCAGCGTCAGGGTGTCACCCACCTTGAGGCCGCGCAGGTTGGCGAAGGCCTCGGCCAGCAGGATGCCGTCGCCCTCCTCCAGCGCCGGCCAGGCCGTCTCCGGGTCGCCGGCCACCAGCGTCTCGCCATAGCCACGCGGCCCGGCCTTCGCCGCTCGTACCGAGACTTCGCCGGCCGCCGTGGGCAGCGTGACGGTGCGCGAGAGGCTGGTGCCGGCCACGCCGTCGATGGCGCCCAGGCGCTCGATCTCCGCCCGGCTGAACCCTTCGGTGCCGGCGCTCTCGGTGACCACGTAATAGTCGGCGATCAGGGACTGTTCCAGCCAGTCGGTGACGCTGCCGCGGAAGCTGTCGATCATGACGCCGATGCCCACCACCGTGGCTACGGCCACGGCGAGTGCCGTGACCGCGATGCCGGTGCGCGACAGGGAGGCGACGGCGCCGCGCACGGCCATCCGCACGGGCAGGCCCAGCCGCCGGCCCGTGGCGGCCTGAGCCGCGGAGAGCAGCCGGGCGGTGCCGGGCGGTATCAGCAGGGCGTAGCCGGCCAGCACCAGGAACAGGCCGGCGAAAGCGGGTACCAGGCCCGCGCCGGGCCAGGCGATCAGCGCCGCCGCCCCCAGGAACGCGACGGCTGCCACGGCCGGGCCGGCCCGGAAGCGCCGCTGCATGCTGCGCTCCCGCGCGATGTCGGTCATGGCGGTGCGCGGCGGCTCGTTCGCCGCCTCCATCGCCGGCCTGAGGGCCGCGGCGACGGTGGCTCCCACGCCCAGCACGCCCGCCTTGAAGAAGGGGAACCAGGAGAAGCCGTCCGGGCTGACCCGGTCGGTGAAGTAGAGGTCGTTGATAGTGGCCAGCACCAGGTCGGTGAGCGAGCGGGACAGGATCCAGCCCAGCGTCAGGCCGGCGGCCGTGGCGACCACACCGAGCAGCACGCTCTCGGCCAGGATGTCGCCGGCCACGTCCCGGCGGGTCGCGCCGATGGCGCGCAGCGTGCCGAGGCTGCGGCGGCGGCGCACCACGGCAAACGACATGGTGGCGTAGATCAGCAGCATGCCGACCACCAGCGCGAGCAGGCTGAGCGCCGTCAGGTTGATGCGGAATGCACGCAGCATCTGGCCGGTGACGTCGTCGCTGGAGCCGGCGGGTACCAGCACCGCCCCCGGCGGCAGGGCCTCGCCGACCCGGCCCGACTGTGCCGCGTCCAGGGCCAGCTCGATGCGGCTCAGTTCGCCCAGCCGCCCGAGCACCTCCTGGGCCGTGCCGATGTCGGCGATGACCGGACCGGACTCCCCGGAGCCGCGGCCGGCCTCCAGCACCACCACGCCGCGCACCCGCAGGGTATGCGATGTCTCCCGTGCCGTGACCCTGAGCTCGTCGCCCGTCGACACGCCGAGGGAGGCCGCGAAGGCTTCCGGCAGCAGCACAGTGTTCGGCTGGGCGATCAGCGGCCGCACGTCCAGCCCCTCGCCGTCGGCACCGCGTCGGACCAGCTGCAGTGCCGCGTCGAAGGCGAGTTCGGCCACCGGGTCGATGCCCAGCAGGCGCACGGAGCGCTCGCCGTGGCCGGGCAGGAGCACGCGGCCCTCCACCACCGGTGCTGCGAGATCCAGCCCGAGTTCCGTCTTCACCCGGGTATAGACCGCCTCGTTCAGCGTGCCGCCGGCGGCCTCCACGTAGTGGCTGGCCCGGTTGGAGGTTAGCTCGCGGGAGAGTTCGAAGGCGCGCAGCGACGTGGCATTGGCCAGGTCGATGGCGACGACCACCGCCACACCGAGCGCGATGCCGGCGAGGGCCAGTGCCAGCTGGCCGGGATGGCGCAGATAGAAGCGGATGGCGGACTGGCGCCGCAGGCTGCTCACTGGCGCTCCAGGCGTCCCTCGCGCACCTCGTAGACCTCGTCGGCATAGCCGACGACCTCGGTGCTGTGGGTCGCCATGATCAGGGTGGTGCCCTGGCGGCGGCAGGCGTCGTCCAGCAGCTCCACCACCTGCTGCGCCGTGGCGAGGTCCAGGTTACCCGTGGGCTCGTCGGCGAGCACGATGGCGGGCTCGTGGATCAGCGCCCGGGCGATGGCCACCCGCTGCTGCTCGCCGCCGGACATCTCCTCCGGGAAGCGGTCGCGGAACCCGGCCATGCCCACCCCGGCCAGTCCCGCCTCGGCGCGCTCACGGCCCTCGGCGGTCGGCACGTCCAGCAGCTCCAGCGGCAGGCGCACGTTCTCGCCGGCGGTCAATGTGGGCAACAGGTTGAAGAACTGGAACACGAAGCCGAGATTGCGGCGGCGGAACAGCGTGCGCTCCCGGTCCGGCGCATCGCTCAGCCGTTGCTCGCCGATGGCGATGCGCCCGGCGCTCGGCTCGTCGAAACCCGCGATCAGATTCAGCAGGGTCGACTTGCCGGAGCCGCTGCGGCCCAGCACGGCGACGAAGCGGCCGCTGTCGAAGGCGGCGCCGACTTCGTCGAGCACGGTCTGGCGGTGTTCGCCCGCCTGATAGTGCTTGCTGACCTGGTCGAGGACGATACGCATCTCTCCATTGTTCCACAGCCGGGGGCCCCTGTGCGCCGGCGGGGGGTCGTGTACAGACCGCGACGCAGAAAAAAAGCCCGGACACCGCCTGCGGCGGCGTCCGGGCAAGGGCCCCTCACGGGGCGGGGGGGGTCAGGCTGTCTCGCGCACCGGCGCCGGTTGCTCTTCGTCGACGACGGCCTCGCCCGGCGGTCTGGAGACGTCGCGGAAACGCAGCATGTCCACGATGCGTGTGGATGCGCCGTTCCAGAAGCCTGCCTGCATATCCTCCACACTGCGGGGATTCGCGAAGGTGCCGAACACCATGTCCCAGAGCGGCAGATTCGCGTAGTTGAACTCGTGCCGGCCGCGGGCGTGGTGCACCAGGTGGCTCTCCGGCCGCTGGATCAGGTAACCGAGCCAGTATGGCGTGCGGATGTTGGCGTGCTGGAACATCGCGTTGAACGCGAGCCAGGTCGCGCAGATGGCACCCGCCTCGGGAGTGAGCCCCAGCAGGGGGAAGAACACCAGTGAGCTCCACGTGGTGAAGAAGAACAGGTCGATCGGGTGCAGGTAGTTCGCCCCGAAAGCGTCCAGCTTCTCGGCGCTGTGATGCACCTGGTGTCCGGCCAGCCACAGCCGGTCGAAGCGGTGCGCCGAGCGGTGGTACCAGTAATGGATCAGCTCGTAGACCAGGATGCCCGCGGCGACGCCGCCCCAGGTACCCAGGCCGGAGCCGTCTAGCAGGCTCACGCCCTCAAACACGCTGCCCCAGAACCCGGTGATGGCGATGGATCCGCCGAACACGGCGATGGTGGCGGCGAACATGTGCAGCCGGTACCAGCGCGGTGCCTCGAACTCTCTCGCCTCGTAGACCAGGTCCAGCGCCATGAAGGCGGGGATGAAGGCGAGGCCGATAATGCCCAGTATCTCGATCATCTCTTTTTCCTCTATCTCAGAAGCCCGCCACCAGTGCGACGTTTGCGCACAGGATGGCCAGGCCGTAGAACACCAGCAGCGCGATCACCGCCGGCTCCAGTTCCTCGCCCCGGCCGCCAGCGGTGTGCTCGCCGCCGGGACGGGATCGTTTCGGGTGGCGGGATGCATCCACGGATGGCACCGCTTCAGCTCACCAGGCCGGCGAATTGCGCGACGCTGTAGCCGTAGCCCGTGACCAATGCGGCCAGCACGAGCCAGCCGATGGCCTGCGAGATCGCGCGTTCCTGCCATTGCCTGCGTGTCTTCATGACGATTCCTCCTCGTTGCCCGTCGGCGGCAACCGCGCCACCAACGCAGCGAATGATGGGGAGGCAGTGCGCTAACTAACTGAAATAGAAGCGCTTTAATTCCGAAGAAAAACCGAAATTTCTCCGCAGGCGGCTGCGGGACCGCGCAGGGACGTGTCTCGGGCCCGGTCGGGCGGTCTAGAATCAGCTGTCTAGAATCAGCGTGAACCACGGCAGAGAAGCAGCGTGATGCGCAGGCAGCCGTTCGTCGTCGGCGACTGGGAGGTGTTTCCTCTCGAAGGCCGCATCGTCCGTGACGGGAGATCCGAGCGCCTTCGGCCGAAGGCCATGGATGTACTGTGCCTGCTGGCTGCGAGTCCCGGCGAGGTGGTGGAGCGCGATACCATCCTGAGCGAGGTCTGGGGCCGTACGGCTGTTACCGACGAACCGCTCACGGCCACCATCGGCGAACTGCGGCGCATGCTCGGCGACCGCAGAGGCGACTACCGGTACGTGGAGACCATCCCGAAGCGGGGCTACCGGCTGGTGGCGGAAGTCTCGGCGACCGCTGCACAGCAGGTGGCGGACGCCGACGCCTCACCCCCCGAACCGGTAGCGACCGGGCGGGACACGGGTCCGCGGACGTGGATGCTCGCGGCCGGTCTCATGCTGGTGCTGGGGGTGGCCGCGCTCACAGTATTGCGCTACGGCGGTGGCGACGCCTCCGCGACACCCGGCGCCATCGCCGTGCTGCCGTTCGCGGTGCAGGGCGGCGCGGAGGCGGACGTGTACTTCGGCGACGGTCTCGCCCAGGAGATTCTGACCACGCTGTCGACCATCGGCGAGCTGCGGGTCGTGGCCCGCCATTCGGCCTTCGAATTCCGCGATCGCGCCGACGACCTCGCGGCCATCAGGGACAGCCTGAAGGTGGATGCGGTGCTCGACGGCACGATCCGCCGGGACCGTGACCGCATACGCGTGAATGTGCAGCTGGTCGACGCGGCCAGCGGCTACAACCTGTGGGCGCAGACCTACGACCGTCGCATCGGCGATACCTTTCTGCTGCAGACGGAGATCGCCAGGGCCATCGCCGGCCAGCTCAGCGTGAAGCTGGCCGGCAGCGCGGTGCCGGCCCCCGTGGCGCCGGACGGGGATGCTTATATCGCCTACCTGCACGGCCGCTACCTTTTCGAGACGGCGCGGGACGAGGCAGGATTGCGCGAAGCCATCCGTTACCTCGAGGAGGCGCTGGCGGCCGACCGTGAATTCGCGCCGGCGTACTCGGCCCTCGCCGGCGCCTGGATGCGGCTCGCCGATATCGGCGCCATCCCGTCGGACGACGGCTACCGGCGCGGCGGCGCTCACGCGCGGCGGGCCCTGGAGCTCGCGCCCGACCTGGCGGAGGCGCACCTGCTGCTGGGCTGGATGCACCTCTATCACGACTGGGACTGGGAGGCGGCCGGACGTTCGCTGGAGCGGGCCCTGGAACTGGCCCCGGGCGACGGCTTCGTGCTGATGGCCAACGCCGCGCTGAACTTCCACCTCGGGGAGTTCGACCGGGCGGTGCGACTTGCCGCCATGGCAGCCGAGCGCGACCCGTTGCGGGCCAGCCCCTGTTACAACCTCGCGTACTTCCGCTATTCCGCCGGCGATCTAGAGGGTGCCGAGCACGCGCTCGACCGCGCCGAGGAACTGGTGCCCGGCTATCCCCGCGCAGGGCTTCTCCGGGTCCAGATCGACCTCGAGCGCGGCAACGTTGCGCTGGCCGGGAGCCGGGTGGAGCCGAACCCCATACTGGGGCTGGTGGCCGATGCACTGATCGCCGAGGCCCGCGGCGACAGACAGCGGGCACTCGCGGCCGTGTCGTCCCTGGAGCGGGACCATGCGGACACCGCGCCGTACCAGATTGCGGAGGTCTACGCCTGGCTGGGCGAGACCGACCTCGCCTTCCGCTGGCTCGAGCGAGCGTGGGAGGCGCGCGACCCGGGTATGACCGATCTGAAAGTCGACCCGCTCCTCGAGCCGCTGCAAGGCGACCCCCGCTACCGGGAGTTGCTGTCGCGCATGGATTTCGAATCGTCCCGCGTGAGTCCGTAGGGAGCGACCAGTTTCCACACGTGCGCCGGCACCATGTGGCGCATGCGCCGCGGGGCCTGGCGTGCCAGGTGCAGCACCGTCTCCACCGCCTTCATCTCCACGCGCGCCCGGGCGAACTCGAGACCCCGTGGGCCGATGCGCGGCATGAGCCAGCCCACCAGCGGCCGGAGCCAGTCCGGCATGCCCCGCACCGGGAGCCCGCCGGCGGCGCGTTCCGTGTTCTTCAGGAAACCGGCCACGTGGTTCTTGCGCTTGCCGGCGCTGCCGGGCTCGCTCGTCAAGACCTCGCCGCTCAGCAGTCCCAGCAGTTCCTCGCCGCGATGGTTGCGAACCAGCAGCCATTGCTCGCCTTCGCCGCCCATGTAGCCCACGGTGATGTCGGCCAGCACGTTGGTGTAGTCCACGCAGGTGCGGCATGTCAGGGGGAAGAAGTCCGGCGGCAGCTGCGAGATGGGCAGTTTCAGGAACGGAATCTCGCGCCGTCGGCCGTCGGTGTAGCGCAGCTCCACGTGGTAGTCGGCGCGGAATTCCAGGTACTCGATGGTCTCGGGTTCGTCGGAGAGCAGTGCCAGGAACTGGTGGAAGCGCTCGGTGGTGGTATTGTCCGAGCAAGGCGTGCCGATGACGTACAGGCGCTCCAGCCCGAGTTCCCGCTCCAGTGCCCGCAGCGCGTAGACCTGGCAGGGGATGCCGATTACCGCGATGCGCCGATGCCCGGCCTCGACGGCGGGTTCCAGCAGGGCCAGCAGCGGCGCGTAGCCCATGCGCATGCCGCGGCAGGCGGCCATCTGCCGCGAGTCGGTGACCAGCACGGGCACGGGCTTCCAGCGGTCCTCCGGGTCCGGTGCCATGGTGAGCACGGCGTCCACCAGTCCGTCCTCCAGCAGCCTTTCGCCGATACGCGTGGTGATGCCGGTCCACTGGGCGCCTTCCCGCGGCTCGGCGAGCCGGGCTCGCAGCATGCGGCGGAAGGGGCCGAAGTGCAGCTCGTCGGGCCGCGCCGGGTTCCGGGCGCGGCCGTGCACCTGCCGCTCGAGCCCGGGGTAGTCCGGGCGGATGAACTGGCAGGCCCGGCCGCAGCGCTTCGGCTCGGCGGTGCGGGAGATGCCGCAGTCGGTGCACAGGTCCCGCGGCACGGCCTCGCCGACCGGCGGCGCCGAGAGGCCGGCGTTCTTCGCCGTCCCGCTCATCGCCGCCTCGCCGCCGGCGCGCCCGGCATCACCCGGGCAGCTGATAGCCCACCGAGGCCCCCGGCCCCAGCGGCAGCCCGAGTCCCACCCAGATCATGGTCATCACCAGGCCGGAGATCATGAGCCAGATGGAATACGGGATCATGGCGGCCATCAGGCTGCCGATGCCGAAGTCCGGCGTCCAGCGCTGGCAGAAGGTGAGGATCAGCGGGAAGTAGACCATCAGCGGAGTGATGATGTTGGTGGCGCTGTCGCCCACCCGGTAGGCGGCCGTGGTCATCTCGGCGCTGACGCCGAGCAGCATCATCATCGGGATCATCACCGGCGCCAGCAGGGCCCACTTGGCGCTGGCCGAACCCACCAGCAGATTGATGCCGCCGGCGAACAGCACCAGCAGTGCCAGCAGGATGGGCATGGGCAGGTTCGAAGACTCGATGGCACCCGCGCCCTGTACCGCGAAGATCAGCCCCAGGTTTGACCAGTTGAACATGGCCACGAAATGGGCGGCGGCGAAGGCGAGTACCAGGTAGTAGGCCAGATCCGCCATGGATTCCGACATCATGGTAACGATGTCCCGATGGCCCTTGACCGTGCCGGCGGCCGAGCCGTAGGCCCAGCCCGCAGCGAGGAACAGGATGAAGAAGCCGGCCACGAGCGAACGGTAGAAGGGTGAGAGACGGGCGGTCGGGTCGGCTTCCTCGTCGATGAGCGGTGTGCCCGGCCCGACGGTGAAGAAGATCCAGGCCGCGACGACGCCGAGTACCGCCACACCGGCCCACTTGAGGCCCTTGCGCTCCTCCGGCGTCAGCGGCTTGTCCTCGTGTA
>CAZRSA010000088.1:0-11694 GCA_964602525.1 uncultured Woeseiaceae bacterium | reverse complement strand
ATTCGATGTCGAAGTACTCGTCGTCCGCCCAGTAGGGGAAGTCCAGCTCCAGCGGGACGCGCACGAGCCGCCGCCGGAAGATCGGCGAGGTGTGCAGCCGGCTCTCTACGTGGGCGATGATGTCCTTGAAGCGCACCCTGCCGCCCGGCGCGGTCGAGGGGTCGAAGACGTGCACACCCGTGACGTGGGTGAAGTTATTCGCCGATTCCATGTACAGGAACTGGGCGTCCTGGGGGCTGAGCTGATGCATGATCGCTACCTGGCGGCTGTGCGGGTATATGCCGCAGTTTACCGCTGTGGAGCGCCCATGGCAGCGGATAGCTGCGTCCGGAGGGCCCGCGGACCTGCATGCCGGACCGATCTGCGGTAACTTTGGGGGTTCGGGACGTCACCCGGCGCCGGACAGGACACACAGAGGTAGATGCCATGAGCAGCGGAGCAGCAGCGGCGGTCACGTCGACCCGCAAACCCACACGCAAACCAATTCGCACCGGCCAGGAGTACATCGACAGCCTGCGCGGCCGGAATCTTAAGGTCTGGCTGTTCGGCGAGCTGGTGGACGAGCCCGTCGACCACCCGATCATCCGGCCCTCCGTCAACGCGGTGGCCCGCACCTACGACCTCGCCGTCGAGAACCCGGAGCTCGCCACCGCTCTGTCTCCGTTCACCGGGGAGCGGGTCAATCGCTTCCTGCATATCGCGCAATCCGCCGAGGACGTCGTGATGCAGAACAAGATGCAGCGCCGACTCGGCCAGCTGACGGGGACCTGCTTCCAGCGCTGCGTGGGCATGGATGCACTGAACTCGCTGCACTCGGTTACCTACGAAATCGACGACCAGTACGGCACCGGCTACCACGCCCGTTTCACCGAATTCGTGGCCGAGGCCCAGCGCGACGGGGTCGTGATCGGCGGCGCCATGACCGACGTGAAGGGCGACCGCAGCCTGCCGCCCCACAAGCAGGCCGACCCGGATCTCTTCGTCCACGTCACGAGGCGCAACGACGAGGGCGTCTGGATCACCGGCGCCAAGGCCCATCAGACCGGCTGCCTGAACTCCCACTGGCTGGTGGTCATGCCCACAATGCGTCTGGGCGAGGGCGACGAGGACTATGCCATCGTCGGCGCCATCCCGGTGGAGGCCGAGGGCATCACCTACATCTACGGCCGCCAGTCCTGCGATACCCGCGCCATGGAAGGCGGCGACATCGACACCGGCAACAACGAGTACGGCGGCCAGGAGGCGATGGTCATCTTCGACGACGTATTCATCCCCTGGGACCGGGTCTTCATGCACGGCGAGTACGAGTTCGCCGCGATGCTGGTGGAGCGCTTCACCTGCTATCACCGCCGCAGCTACGTGTGCAAGTCCGGTGTGGGAGACGTGCTGATCGGCGCCGCGGCCACCGTGGCCGAGTACAACGGCGCGGACAAGGCCTCCCACATCAGGGACAAGCTCACGGAGATGACCCATCTCAACGAGACCATCTACTCCACGGGCATCGCCTCGAGTTACCAGTCCCAGCCGCTCAAGTCCGGCGCCTGGATCTGCGACGACATGATCGCCAACGTCTGCAAGCACCACGTGACGAAGATGCCCTACGAGATCGGGCGGCTCGCCCAGGACCTCGCCGGCGGCCTGGTGGTGACCCTGCCCTCCCAGAAGGACTTCGAGAGCCCGGAGGTCGGCGGCCTGCTGGAGAAATACCTCAAGGGCCGCGCCGACATACCCACCGAGAACCGCATGCGCATCCTGCGCCTGATCGAGAATATGACCATGGGGCGCAACGCCGTCGGCTACCTCACCGAGTCCATGCACGGCGCGGGATCCCCCCAGGCTCAGCGCATCCAGATCGCCCGCGCCGCACAGATGGACTTCCGCAAGGCACTGGCCAAGGAGCTCGCCGGCATCGAGGAGACGGAGCGCGAGGAGATACTGGAGACGTTTACAGACTACTTCGCGCGAGTTTTCGCGGCAGTGGAACCGAAGGAAAAGGCGTAGCGCCGGCGCGGCCGCCCGCACCCGATGTCCGAAGAGCGCGAGTCGGAGGAGAACGGCACCGAGCCGATCGCGTCCATCGAGGAGTCGGGCACGGGCACCGCCGACCAGCCGGATATCGTCGCGACCACCGCGCGATGGCTCGTCCCGCTGATACGCCCCGCGGTGCTCGTGCTGCTGGCGGGCCTCGCCGCCGGCCTGTGGGTGTCGGCCAACGTCGACCGGCACTGGATAGAACAGAAGATCACCTACAGCGTCTACGAGGACGAGAACGGCCGCCTCGTGTACGTGGAGCGCGGCCGGGAGAAACCGGTGGGCGAGGTGGTGCCCTACGCCGAATCACCCCTGCGCCAGACCGCACTCGACAAACTGGAGGGCGAACCGCCGCTGGAGGAGCAGTGGGTAGTGGAGAGGGTGCCCGCCGACGGCGGCAGCGAGCGGCGCTATTCCCTGCTGGAGCCCACTTATCACTTCGGCCCCTGGTCGCTGCTGCCGGCGGTCATCGCCATCGCACTCTGTCTCCTGACCCGCGAAGCGCTGACCGCGCTGTTCGCCGGCGTTGTCACCGGCGCGTTCATGCTGGGCCGGTTCGACATCACCAACGCCGTGCTGCTGCCGAGCCTCGCCAGCGAGAGCGCCGCAGCCATCCTGTTGCTGTATCTCTGGCTCGTTGGCGGCCTCATGGGCATCTGGTCGCGCACGGGCGCGGCCCAGGCCTTCGCGGAGTTCATGACCACACATTTCGTGAAGGGACCGCGCTCGGCCAAGCTCGTCTCGTGGCTCATGGGTGTCATTTTCTTCCAGGGCGGCACCATCAGCGTGGTGCTGGTCGGCACCATCGTGAAACCGGTGGCGGACAAGGAGCGGGTCAGCCACGAGGAGCTCGCCTACATCGTGGACTCCACCGCCTCGCCCATCGCCTCGGTGCTTGCCTTCAATGCCTGGCCCACCTATGTGCAGGCGTTCATCTTCATCCCCGGCGTCGCCTTCCTGGCCACCGAGGACGACCGCATCGGGTTCTTCTTCCAGAGCGTGCCGTTCAGTTTCTACGGCATCCTGGCGGTCGTGGGTACCCTGCTCCTCAGCCTCGGCGTCACCCGCTTCGCCGGACCGGGCATCCGAGCCGCCCGCAGGCGCGCGCGGGAGACCGGCGAGCTGGACGCGCCCGGGGCCATCCCCATGAGTGCGAAGGAACTGCATGCCAGCCACGTCCCGGCCGGCTATCGACCCCAGGTGGCCGAGTTCTTCGTGCCGCTCGCGCTGCTGATCGCCATCGCCGTCGGCACCTTCATGGCCATGGGTACACCGCGCGTGAACTGGGCCTTCGGCGCGGCGCTGCTGTTGTCGGTGCTGGTGGCACTGTTCAAGGGCATGCACCTCGGCCAGGTCATCGAGGGCATCGGCGACGGCCTGAAAGGCGTGGTGCTGGCCTCGGTGATACTGATGCTCGCGCTCACCATCGGCGGCATCAGTCAGGAGATCGGGGCAGGTACCTACCTCGTGGAACAGCTCGGTGCCCGGATCCCGTACTGGGCTCTGCCGGTCGCGCTCCAGCTCATGACCATGATCATTGCATTCTCCACCGGCACCAGCTGGGGCACCTATGCCATCGCCTTCCCCCTGGCCATGCCGCTCGCGTGGACCGTGGGCCAGGTGCAGGGCGTCGCGAACCCGGAGATCTACCTCTCCATCTGCTTTGCCACCGTACTGAACGGCAGCGTCTACGGCGACCAGTGCTCGCCGATCTCGGACACCACCATCCTCTCCGCCATGACCACCGGCTGCGACCTCATGGACCACGTGAAGACCCAGATCGTACCGGCGAGCTACGCGGCAGGCCTGGCCGCGATACTCTGGACGCTGGCCGCCTACGCCGTCGCATAACTCCATGCGCGAGGGCCTTCAGGCCCGAGCATCGCCTTCAGAGCCGATCGGATTACTACAGCGGCACGGGTTTGCCTGTATGATCGAGCGGGCTCGAGGCATGTCGGACAGACAACCAGGAAAGGGACGATCATGAATGGCAATCTGGAGTCAGCGAGAAAATTTTTCGATGCCTGTGAGACCGGCAAGGGCTGGGGCATCTGCAAGGCCTATTGTCATGCCGACTCGACCTTCTCGGCACAGGCACATGCGCTGGAAGAAATTTCCACCCTCGAAGGTTACTGCGACTG
The DNA here is from genome assembly GCA_964602525.1 of uncultured Woeseiaceae bacterium. Classification (GTDB taxonomy): domain Bacteria; phylum Pseudomonadota; class Gammaproteobacteria; order Steroidobacterales; family Woeseiaceae; genus Lentisalinibacter. The sequence goes on along the minus strand of CAZRSA010000088.1, from coordinate 7,522 downwards.
GATGCAGGCCATTTCCACGACCATGCCGGACGCGAACTACGATCTGAGGTTCTTCGGCGCTGATGAATCCGGTGACTCGGTGGCGGTTGTCGCCGTCTTCAAGGGCACCCACACCGGGGAAGGCGGGCCGGTTCCGCCCACCGGAAAAGCCGTTGCCTCCGACTATGCCTACCACATGGTTTTCGATGGTGGCCGAATCCGGCATATGACGAAAGTCTGGAACGACGAGATCGCGCTGCGGCAGGCGGGCTGGGCGTAGACAACGGTTCGGAAACCGTAAGGACCGATGCGATGCCGACGGTCCTTCCGGCACCAGGCACGGAGATCACTGTCACGATGAAGCGCTATTCGCTGACCTGGTGGCTGGTCATCCTTCCTACCTCCATAACCGTAGGCGGGACTTCCGTTCTGCTTGCCAGCCTCCTCACGGACTGGAGCATTTTCACGATTCTCGCCGTCGCTGCCATCGCAACGGCTCTGGCGGACCTCGCGATAGCTGCCTGGGTGGAGACCCTTGCACCGACCCGGGTGCATATCGGCCCGGGTGAAAAGCAGCTGGCCTCCGATCTGCTTTCCGAAAAGGCCATCGTGGTTGCCGGATTCGACGCGGGCCCGCACGGTCAGGTCCTGATCCGGGGCGAGACGTGGCGGGCTGTCCGGGCGCCCGGCGACACCGGCGCTCTCACCACCGGTATGTCCGTGAGCGTCGTTGACCGCGAGGGCCTGACGCTGATCGTGTCCACCTCGCCCGGCTAGCGGCGGATGGGCTTCCCGGCTATTGCAGAACCTGCTTCGGCGTCCGGTCGCTGTAGTAGAGGCCCCAGTGTTTCTCCGCCTTGTCCATCGGGTTGGCTCCGTCAAATCCGCCCTTCCACTTTTCGTCGAATGAGGTGAAGTAGAAAGAGACGACCTTGTTGCGGTCCACCCACGGATCGTACTGGTTGAAGAATACCTGCTGCTCGGGCTCGCCGGCTTTGCCGATCAATCCGCCTTCATGGCTGCCGTCGCCATACACCCTGCTCGTCGGCCAGCCGGTCTCGCAATAGGCGATCCTGTGATCCGGATGTCGGCTCTGTATGTCGCGGTAGACCGACTCCGTCCATTGCATCGCGACGTCCAGGGTCTTGTCGTTCCAGAACGCGTAGGCGTGCAGGCAGATGAAGTCCAGTTCGTCGGCGACCCGGCGTGCCCGGGGCTTGTTCCAGAAATTGTAGTCGTCCGCCACCGTCACCGGCTGCGGGACGCTCGCGCGCACCTCCCGGATTTTTTCGATGACGCCTTCCATGTCCTCGAGCCGATGGTACGACCAGTCGACGAAAATCTCGTTGCCGACGTTGACCGCGATGATGATGTCGCTGAAGCGATTCGCATACTCGATCGCAAGCCGGACCTGCTCGTCATTCTCCTGCTCGGTCTTGTGGGCATCGAGCCAGATGCCCTGCATGACCCGGATCGGCAGGTCGTGCTCCTCGATCACCTCGAGGATGTTCAGAGACTGCTCATCCGCGCCGTAAAGCCGGATCAGATTCCACCGCTGCGCGAGAATCGTCAGGTCTTCGAGTATGTGCTCCTTCGAAGTCAGCGCCTCGCCCGGCGCCTCGCCGTCCCGGTACGCACCGTAGGAGATTCCGTTGCCGATCCACTGGCCATCGAGCGTCGGCTCGAACGGGCGCTTGGTCACAGCGTTACCCTCCGGGACGTCTGTGTCCGCATCGGGAGTCGACGACCCGCAAGCTACCAGCGCGATAGACGCCGCAACCGGTACCCAGGAGTTCCGATATTTCATGGAGCCGATTCCTTGTCATTCTTGTGTCGCTGCGTAATTTACTACACAGACGTGCTCGAAACCGGCGCCTTGCTGCGATACTCGGAAAAAGCGATCTATCGATCGTATTGATTTCGCGTCCCGACGAACCTCGGCACGGCCCAAGAAAGGACCGGAACCGAGGCGTGCGAGCTAGCGCCTGACCCGCACCGCCAGCTCCACCGTCGTGCCTTGCTCCGACACGGCAGTGGCGCTGCCCGTGATGCGGAACGCGTTGTGGCCGGCCGCGTCGCTCAGCACCAGCACGCGCCCGGCTGCGGCCCGGTTCGCGGTCGGCAGCTCGACGAAACCGACCGGATCCGTCGCTGCCACCGCGCTCGCGAGTACCACCGTGTCAGTCAGCTCCGGCCAGATGCCCGCCGGCAGCTCCCGCAGCGACAGCCCCTGCCGCGAGGGCCGCACGCGGATCGTCACGTCTACCGGCTCCACCGTGACCCAGGTCAGATCCGAGATACCGGCGGCCTGGACCGGGCCGCTGCCGATGCGCCGCAGCACGGCATCCGATGCGACGAGTTCACGGCCGAACGCCTCCCCCACTACCGGTTCCGGCAAGGCCCGCGGAGCGCCCACGGCGATCTCGAGGGTAGCGGTCGTGCGTCGCCCCTCGCGGTCTGTGAGCGATACCAGGAAGAGATACTCGCCTTCGGCAGTCAGACGCTGGTTGATGTAGGGGCCGAAGTCCAGCGTGACGCCGTAGGCCTTTAGCGGTGGGGACCCGAGGCCGAAAAGGGGGTACAGGGAGCGCTCGGTGGTGGTAGCCAGGTCAGTCTCGAAATCTCCCTGGCGGACCACGAGGGACGCGATGCGCGCGGAGGCCTCGGCACGCAGGGGCAACGAGGGGAACTCGCCGGCTTCGCCGCCCTGCACACTGGTGATGGCGAAGCCCTGGGCGGTCAGGCGGGGCGGCTCCGCGGCCGGCACGTAGGCGGCCGGAAAAAAAGCCAGGAGCAGGAGCAGAAGGCGGGTGGTTCGGCTGTTCATAAGGCGCTTGCCGGGGCTCCGGTCGGGCTGAAGCCCCTCCTACATGCTCTTCTCGCGCAAGCGCCGCGTCATCCCGCGCGCGTAGAGCCGCGGTGTGAGTCTCGCCATGTAGTAGGCCAGGCGGCCGAGGAAACTGAGGACGACGATGTCCCTGCCCTTCTTCGCGCCGCGGACGATGGCTTCGGCCACGTCGTCGGGCTCCGCGAGCCGCCCGATCATGCTGCGACTCGTGCCGGCGGGCCGGCCGTCGCCGCCCATGGCCCGCTGCTCGAAGGGGCTGCGGACGAAATTGGGACAGGCCATCATCACGCGCACGCCGCCGTCGGCCAGCTCGCAGCGCAGCGACTCGAAGAAGCCGTGCAGAGCATGCTTGCTGGCCGCGTAGCCCGTGCGACCGTACAGCGGCGCCACGCCGGCGATGCTGCTGGTCACGACGATTAGCCCCTGCGTCGCCTTCAGGTGTTCCAGCGCGGCCTTCGCGCAGTTCACACCGCCGAAGAAATTCACCTCCATTACCTTGCGGTAGACCTCGAGTTCCGTCTCCTCGAACAGGCTGCGGTGCACGGTGCCCGCATTGTTCATCAGCACATCCAGCCGGCCGTAATGGCCCACCACCGCCCGGATGGCGCGCTGGCAGGCGGGGAAGTCGGTGACGTCGCACGCCACGGTCATGACATCGGCCCCGGTGCCGCGCAGCGCCTCGGCGGCCTGCTCCAGCGGCTCCGGTTCGAAGTCCAGCAGGGCAATGCGCGCGCCCTCCAGGGTCCAGCGCCGCGCCAGCGCCCGGCCGATGCCGCCGGCGCCGCCGGTGATGGCGACAACGGGGCGGTAGTCGGCATCACCCGCCTGAGTCCGGTCGGCCGGCTCGTCCCGTCCCTCCAGCCAGATGCGGAACGCCGCCGCCGACGAGACCGGAACGTAGCCGAACTCCTTCTTCAGCCGTTCGTTGGAGAGCACCGGCCGGTAGCGCAGGAAGTCCACGGTCTCGGGCCCGTTCACCGTCTTGCCGAGCCGCTTCATGACGCCGAGACTGGCGGCCAGCAGGCTCGCGGGCACGGGCAGGTAGGGTTTGCCAAGAGCCTTCGCGATCGCCTTCGCGGTCAGGGCGCCGTCGCCGGCGACGTTGTAGACGCCCTGCTGGTCGCCCAGTGCCGCCTGCACCAGGATGGCTACCATGTCCTTGTCCCAGACGAAGACGAAGGGCGCGTCGGTGCCAAGGATGCCGGGCACCACGGGCCCCTCGAAGATCTCGGTGACCGGACTGTGGGTGGCCTTGCCGATCACCGTGCCGGGACGGAGCAGCACCTGGGCAAGTTCAGGGCGGGTGACGCGGAACTCGGCCAGTATCCGCTCCACCTCGCTCTTGTTGCGGCTGTACTCGAAGGCGGGGTGGCCGCGGGCCGGCGCCTCCTCGGTCATCCAGCGCGGATTGTCGGCGCTGTAGCCGTACGCCGCGCCGCTGGTGGTGACGACGAAGCGCCGTACGCCTGCCTCGACGCAGGCCTCCAGCAACCGACGTGTGCCGATGACGTCCACCCGGCGGGCAAGGTCCGGCGGCGCGTCCGGCGGTGGCCTCAGGATGCTGGCCAAGTGGATGACCGTGTCGATCCCGTACTGCTCGAGCAGCGGCGCGATCTCCTGGCTGGCGATGTCGCCGCTCACGGTGACGACGGATTCCGGTACCTCCGCCTCGCGGATGTCGTAGGCGACCACCCTGCCCACGGCCTCGTGCGCGGCGAGTTCGGCGACCGTCAGCCTGCCGATGTAGCCCGCCGCGCCCGTGACGAAGATGTTCCTCGGCATGCCTGCTTCCCCTTTCCGTCAGTCCTGCGCCACCCGGCCGGCCGCGCCTCGCAGCTCGCGCCGCGACCACAGGGTGGCGAGTGTCAGCCCGCCCACGATGTGCCAGCTGCCCCACCAGGCGGCAACAATCGCCATCCCGCCCAGCCCCGCGAAGAAAGTGAATATCAGTGCGAGTCCCAGGCCGCTGTTCTGGATGCCCACCTCGATGGTCACGGCCCGGCGATCCCGGTCCGCCAGTCCGCTCAGCCGGCCGGCGGTGTAACCCAGCCCCAGCGCGAGCGCGTTGTGCGCCGCGACGATACCGAGCACCGGCAGTATAGCGAGACTCAGGTATTCCCGATCCCGCCAGAAGGCGAGTACGATGAAGCCGAGAAAGAACAGACCGCCGACCACCCGCAGCGGCCGTCGCATGCGCGCGGCGAACGCCGGGAAGCGGGAGCCGGTCCACATGCCCGCGAGCAGCGGCAGCGCAAGGATCAGGAGAATGGTGATCACCATGATCACCGGATCCACCGCGATATCCGCGAGCAGCCGCCGGGTGTCCGGATCGAGCGAAGCCCAGAAAGTCAGGTTGAATGGCGTCATGAACATGGCTGCCGTACTGGTCACCGCGGTCATGCCCACCGACAGGGCCGCATTGCCCCGGGCGAACCAGACGAGGTAATTGGAGACGTTGCCGCCGGGGCAGGCCGCAATCAGCATCATGCCCAGCGCCACGCTGGGGATGGGGTCGATCATCTGCACCAGCAGGAAGGTAGCCGGTGGCAGCAGCAGGAGCTGGGTGGCGATGCCCACGAGCGGGCCTCGGGGCGCTCTCGCCACCGCCCGGAAGTCCGCCAGGCGCAGATCCAGGGCCACCCCGAACATGAGCAGCGCCAGGATGACGTTGAGCGCGAGCAGGCTGGCCGGCTCGAAGTCCAGCCTGATGGCGTCGAGGGCGGGATCCACGCGGGCGGCTCAGCCGCTCAGCCCACCGGTTCCCCGTGCATCTCCTTGAACTCGGTCAGCCCCGGTGCCATCAGATGCGCCATCGGGTCCACGTCCACGTGGATCACCGCCGGCCGGCCGGACTCCATCGTGCTCCGGAGCACGCCCTCCAGCTCCGCCGGGTCGGCCACTCGTTCGCCGATGGCGCCCATCGCCTTCGCCACCTCGTCGAAGCGGGTCTCCTCGAAATCCGTGTTGATGGTGGAGTCGGCGTCGATGCCCATGGCCTGACGCAGCTGGCCGATGCCCACGGTCTGGGTGAGCTTCACCATGCCCCATTGCTTGTCGCAGAGAACCACGTACACCAGCGGCAGCTTCTCGCGCACCGCCGTCTCCACCTCCTGCAGGTGCATGGCCATGGCGCCGTCACCGATGATGCAGACCACCGGACGATCCGGGCAGGCCGTCTTAACGCCGAGCGCCTGGCCGACGCCGGCGCCGAGCATGCCGAACTTGAACGTGGAGTAGACGGCGTCCGGCTTCGCGTTGCGATAGTAATGCGCGCACCACACGGCCGTATTGCCGCCGTCGATCACCAGCATGCCGTCGTCGCCGAACACCTCCCGCGCTTTGGCCGGCACGTGAGCCGGATGCATGGGCGAGGCGTCCGAGGCGAGCACGGCGTCCAGCCCGGCGCGCACCTTCGCCCGCGCCTCGGCGGACTCCGCAATGGCCTGGCCGCGGGCGGTGACCGCCGGCTCCGGCACCGGCTCGCGCTCGAGTTCCTTGGCCAGGGCTTTCAGGAATACCCTGACGTCGCCCACGATGCCCAGGTCCACGGGCCGGTTGCGGCCGATGATGCCCGGGTCAATGTCCACCTGGATGGTGCGCTTCGGCACCGCCGGATCGGAGCCGCCCCAGAAACGCCCGCGCCCCCACCAGTCGGTCTCGCCGACGCGGGAGCCCAGGATCAGGAACAGGTCGCTGCGCGCGCGCGCCTCCCGCGCCACGTCCAGTGTGCTGTTGGGAATGGCCAGCGGACTGGTCTCGTCCAGCACGCCGCGCGCACCCCAGCTCACGGTAACGGGCGCCTGCAGCGCCTCGGCCACCGCCTGGAGCTCCGCCGCCGCGTCCGCATGCACGATGCCCGTGCCGCCGTGGAGCATGGGCAGGCGTGCCTCGCGCAGCATGGCGGCGGCGGTGCGCACCTGCTCGAGATCCACCGGCGCCGGCGTCACCGGGCGATAGCTCGAAGGCTCGCGCAGGAAATCCGCGGGATACTCGGCCGGCCCGTTCATCAGGTTCTCCGGCACGTCCAGGTGGACGACGCCCGGGCGGCCCGTCCAGGAGGCGCGGAACGCCTCCCGGGCCAGCTCCGGCAGCCGGTCCGGCGTCGCCACGGCACCCGCCCACTTGCTCATGGGCGCCGTCGTGCCGACCTGGTCGAAGTACTGGAAAGTGCCGCCCCGGTCCGGGTAGGCGAGCCCGGTGCGCCGACAGCTCGTGATCAGCAGCACCCGGTTGCCCTCGCCCTCCTCCACGGCCACGCCGGGCAGGATGTTGGCGACACCGGGACCGTTACTGGCCATGCAGACGCCGAGCTTGCCGGTGGCGCGGGCATAGGCGCCGGCCATATGCGCCGCGGTGGATTCGTGCCGCGGCGAGACCAGGCGGATGCCGTACTTCTGGAACGCCGTGTAGAAGCCGAGATAGGTGCCATCCACGATGCCGAAGATCGTGTCCACCCCCTCCTGGGCCAGCATGGCGGCCAGCACCTCGCCGCCGATCATCTGTTTCGTCGCGAGTGATTGCGCGTCGTTCATGTTGTCCCCCTCGAATTTTTCCTGCATGCAGGATGGCCTTCAGGCCCGATTGTTCTACGGATCGGGCCTGAAGGCGCTCCTGCATCGATGCACCGTCACAAACGCAGTGCGCCGTCCACCTCGATGCAGCGGCCGTTCACGTAGTCGTTCTCCAGGATGAACT
>CAZRSA010000087.1:0-12272 GCA_964602525.1 uncultured Woeseiaceae bacterium | reverse complement strand
GGATGGTCTTCGCGCCCACGTAGGGGTTGCCGTCCATGTCGCCGCCGACCCAGGAGGCGAACGAGATCAGGTCGGGTATCTCGATGTTGCCCAGGGTTTCCTCGCCGTACACGGCCCCGATCGCCTCCTCCAGGCTCTCGTAGAACGGCGGGATTACACGGTAGAGCACGTCGGTCAGGAAGAACAGCACGTGCTCCAGTTCGTCGGCCACGGTCATGCTTTCGGAGGGATGCTCCTCGGTCTGCCAGATCGAGGTGACCTCGGCGCGGATGGAGGCGAGTGCGGCCCGCTCCTCCTGGGGAGTGAGCGTGGGGTTCAGCATGTCCACCAGGTGGCGGACGATGTTCTGCTCCTTGCGCAGGAGGGTCCGGCGGGTGGGTTCCGTGGGGTGGGCGGTGAACACCGGCTGGATGCGCAGCCGATGCAGCAGCGTGTCCAGGTCGGCATTACTGACGCCGGCCTCGTGCAGCTCGCGCAGGGCATACTCCAGGCCGCCGGGCTGGAAGGTGTCCTCGTCGCGCAGATAGTCGCGGCGCCGCCGAATTCGGTGCACCTTCTCTGCCGTGTTCACCAGCTCGAAGTAGGTGGAGAAGGCCCGGATGACGTCCCTCGCCGTGTCCGGCGGCAGCGCCTGCACCAGGTCGGTGAGTTCGGCGGCGGCATCCCGGTCTCCCTCCCGCCGGCGGATGGAGATGCGCCGGGCGCTCTCCACCAGTTCGTACAGGGACTCGCCGCCCTGCTCGCGCAACAGCTCACCGATGAGCCGGCCCAGGGTGCGGACGTCGTCGCGCAGCGCTCGGTCCTTGCGGGCGAAGACGATCTCGCTGCGGCGCAGGCCGCCGTTGCCGCCATTATCGCCCTGGCCACCCTGGCCACCCTGGCTACCCTTGCCGCCGTTGCCGTTTTCGGCTGACTGGTTCACGCGTGGCTCAGTCGCGAAAGTTCTCGTACTGCAGCGGCAGGTCGATGTCGGCGTCCTTCAGCAGCGCGATCGCCGCCTGCAGGTCGTCCTTCTTCTTGCCGCTGATGCGCACCTTCTCGCCCTGGATGGAGGCCTGCACTTTCATCTTGGAGTCCTTGACGAGCCGGACGATCTTCTTCGCCAGCGTGGAGTCGATGCCCTGTCGCAGGGTCACGTTCTGGCGCGCCTCGCTGCCGCTCTCCTCCACCTCGCACGCCTCCAGGCAGGCGACGTCGATGCCCCGCTTCGCCAGCTTCTGGCGCAGGATGTCCATCATCTGCTGCAGCTGGAACTCCACCTGGGCGCGCAGGCGGATGACGGAGTCCTCCTGTTCGAATTTCGCACCGCTACCCTTGAAGTCGAAGCGGTTGGAGACCTCCCGGTTCGCCTGGTCCACGGCATTGGTGACCTCGTGCATGTCCACTTCGGAGACGACGTCGAACGATGGCATGTGGCCCTCCTCAGGCTGGGTCGTCGGCTGCGGGCACTGGCTCGGCCAGCAGATCCTCGATGAAGGCGGTCATCTCCCGGGTCAGCTCCTCGTAATGCTCTCCGCTGCCCGGGCCCTGGAAGCCGGTGTGAATCTGGCGCACCCGCCCGCCCCGGCCGATGAAGATGGTCGTGGGGAAGGCAAGCACGTGGTTCAGCGCGGGCAGCGTCCTCGCGGCCTCGGTCTTGTCCGAGATGCCCGCGATCAGCGTGGGGTACTCAATGCCGAACTTCTCGCGGAACTTCTCCACCTGCGCGGAGGCCGCGTCGAAGTCCTCCAGGTGCTCGTACATGAGCGCGACCACCTCCAGCCCCTGGCTGCGCAGCCGCTTGTACAGTGGCGCCATGAACGCCGCCTCGTCGTGGCAGTTCGGGCACCAGCTGCCGGCCAGCGTCACCACCACCACCTTGCCGCGGAAGCGCTCGTCGTCCAGCGAGACCGTATCGCCCTCCGTGTTCGGGAAGGCGAAGGTGAAGCGTTCGTAGCCCGGTTTCAGGAACGTGAGCCGCCGGGCGTCCGCCAGCGAGGCCCGCGGATTGCGCACCGCCGTCCAGGTCTCCTGCCACTCGGTGCCGGACCAGAAGCGTCCGGTCAGTCGGCCGTCCTCTTCCCTGGCCTTGAACAGGAAGGCGTGGGCGCCGTCGAATTTCGACAGCGTGACCTCCCGGCCGCGTACGGTGCCCTCCAGGTAGCGGTAGTCGCCGGTCTCCGTCAGGAAAGTGCCGAACAGGCGATTGCCGCGCTGGGCGAACTCGCCCACGGCGGGGTGCTGATTGCCGTCCGGTTCGGTGAAGCTCACCTCCCAGCGGCCGGAGACGTCCACCTCCGCCGTGCCCTGGGCCTGGCTCGCTGCGGCGCTGCCCGGCAGGGCGGAGAAGGGAATGCGCTGTTCCTTGCCGTAGCGTTTCACCAGCGTCAGGGTGCCGGTGAGCCGGTCCTCCGCCCATTCTGCCTCGATACGGTTGTTGTAGGCCGGGAAGGTCAGGTTCACCCGTCCGTCGACCACGCTGACCTCGGGCACGCGCACCCTTTCCTGGCCGTTGATGAGCGTGGCCCGGTAGCCGTCGCCCTCACGGCCCAGTTCCAGGCCGAAGGAGGCGCGGCCGCCGGGCAGCTCCAGCCAGGCTCGCCATGCGCCGAGCGGCGGCTCGGACGGCGCATCGGTGCGCTGCTCGCCGCAGCCCGTCACCAGCCCGAGGGCCAGCAGCGCCAGCAGCGCCCTCGCGGGGCTCAGCATGTGTCCGGTTCCATTGCCATCTGCGCTGCCATCTGCGGTGTCCGCTCCGGTGGGCCAGTCAGAGGTAGCCCTCCGCCTGCAGGGAGAACAGTGTAGCGTAGTGCCCGCCCAGCGCCATCAGCTCTTCGTGGCTGCCGGCCTCGGTGATGCGGCCGTGCTCGATGACCACGATGTGGTCGGCCCGGCGCACGGTGGAGAAGCGGTGGGAGATCAGGATGGTGATGCGCCCGGCGGCGAGTTCCTGGAAATGCTCGAACATCGCCGCCTCGGCGGCGGCGTCCATGGAGGCGGTGGGCTCGTCCATGATCAGTATGTCGGCGCCCCGGTCCATGAAGGCGCGGGCCAGCGCGATCTTCTGCCACTGGCCGGTGGACAGCTCCTGGCCGTCCCGGAACCACTTGCCGAGCTGGCTCTCGTAGCCCTCCGGCAGCCGCTCGATGAAGGCATCCGCGAGGCCAAGGCCGGCCGCCTTCCGCCAGCGCTCGGGGTCCACGAAATGGTCGACGTCGCCGGCGCCGATGTTCTCGCCCACGGTGAACTGGTAGCGCGCGAAGTCCTGGAATATCACCCCGAAGCGGCGCGTGAGCGCGTCGGGGTCCCAGTCGGTGAGCGGCGTGCCGTCCAGCAGGATGCGCCCCTCCGTGGGCCGGTAGAGGCCGGTCATGAGCTTGATGAGCGTGGTCTTGCCCGCGCCGTTCTCGCCCACCAGCGCGAGACTCTGCCCCGGGGCGACGTGCAGGTCGATGTCCGTGAGGGTCGGGCTGGCGCTGCCGGGATAGGTGAAGCTCACGTCCTCGAAGCGGATGCCGTCGCCCGGCGCCTCGCCCGCGGTGCGGTCGCCCGCGCCGATCGTACCCGGCTGCTCCAGGTACTCGTACAGATTCGAGAGATAGAGGTTGTCCTCGTACATGCCGCCCATGGCGGTGAGGCTTGCCGCCACCGCGCTCTGGCCCTGCTTGAAGAGCAGCAGGTACATGGTCATCTGCCCGAGGGTGATGCTGCCGTCCACGGTGCTGATGGCGATCCAGGCATAGGCGCCGTAGAAGGCCGTCGTGCTGATGAGGCCGAGCAGGAACCCCCAGCTCTCGCGCCGGATGGTGAGCCGCCGGTCCTCGTCGTAGAGCCGGTGGAAGATGTCCCGGTAGCGGTCCAGCAGCAGCGGGCCGAGGCGGAAAAGCTTCACCTCTTTGGCGTGATCCTCCCGGGCCAGCACCGTCTCCAGGTACATCTGCATACGGGATTCCGGCGAGCGCCAGCGGAACAGCCGGAAGGCGTCGCCGGAGAATTTCGTCTCCGCCGCGAACGCCGGCAGGCCCGCCAGCACCAGGATGACCACCGCCCAGGGCGAGAACTGCACCAGCAGCGCCGCGTAGCTCACCAGGGAGATGGCGTTCTGGGCCAGCGAGAAGGTGCGGTTCACCAGGCTCAGCGGCCGGCTGGAGGCCTCGCGCCGGGCCCGGGTCAGCTTGTCGTAGAACTCCGCGTCCTCGAACTGGTCCAGCGACAGGGTCAGCGCCTTCTCCAGAATCATGGTGTTCACCCGCTGGGCCAGCCGGGCCCGCAGCAGCGACTGGCAGAGCGAAATGGAGCGCTGGCTGGCGGCGGTCAGCACCAGCAGCCCGGCCTCGATGGCCACCCAGGTGAGCGCCTCCCGGTAGTCGCCCCCGGACTGCATCGCGGCCACCACCGAGTCGACGATCTTCTGGCCCACCCAGGCCACAGCTGCCGGCAGCAGGCCGGCCGACACGGTGGCCAGACCGAGCCAGAGCGTCAGCTGGCGCGACGTGCTCCAGACGAGTTCGATGGCGCGCCGGCTGTAACGGAATACGCCGACGCCGGGGGCGCCCCAGTCCTCCTCGATGCTGCGGGCCATGCGCGCGAGCCCCGGGGGCTCAGTCGCTGCCGGCGCTCTCCAGGGCGCGCAGGTGCTTGCGGGAGAGTTCGATGAAGCGCGGCGTCAGGCCGGCGTCCTCGTATATCGGGTCGCCCTGCTCGTCCTCGCGGATGACCCGCTCGCCGGGCTCGTAGGGCATGGCCGCCTCCAGTTCGTCCAGCGCCGTGCCGAGCAGGTCGGTGATGATCTGCTCCAGCGCGGGGCCCCCGAACAGCTCCTCCAGGGCGTGCAGCCGGGCCGCGTCCTCCAGCGGCAGTTTGACCGCGTACTCCTTCTCGGTCCGGGTGACACGGGGCGTCTTCTGCCAGGTTTCCAGCAGCTGCTTGAAGCTCATGGGCGGACTCCTGAAGGGGCGGGCGATGATGCGCGATGGTGCCGCGGCGGGCTCGCGGCGACGATAGCAGAATCCGGATCACCGCCCAAATCCCGCCCCGCGCGGCGGAATGCGGGCCGCGCGATCCCGCCCCCCGACGACCATCCTCCCGGCAGCGCCGATGTGAGAAACTCCGCAGTCCGGTCGCGGAGAGCTCCCGTATACTCGGCTCTCCCGGCGGGGCAACCGCGCTGGTCGACGTTGCGAGGACGGTTTGGAAACACTCACGCCCGATGCCCACGGCATAGCGGTCCTCGTACTGACCGTGATCGCGCTGATCCTGTTCACGCGCGACAACATCCCCCTGGAGAGTTCGAGCCTCGGCGTCCTGGTCGCGCTGATCCTGCTGTTCGAGATGTTCCCCTACACGGTCGACGGCGAGCGGCTGCTCGGCCCTTCGGATTTCTTCGGCGCCTTCGGTAACGAGGCCCTGGTGGCCGTCTGCGCCCTCATGATCGTGGGCAAGGGGCTGGAGACCACCGGCGCCCTGCAACCGCTGGCGAGCGCGATCGCCGCGGCCTGGAAGGCACGGCCGATGCTTGCGCTCCTGCTGACCCTCGTCGCGGGCGCGGTGCTGAGCGCCTTCCTGAACAACACGCCCATCGTCGTGCTGCTGCTGCCCATCCTGGTGGCCGCTTCGCTGCGCTCGAAGGTGCCGGTGTCCGGCGTGCTGATGCCGATGGGCTTTGCCACCATCCTCGGCGGCATGTCGACCACCATCGGCACGTCCACCAATCTGCTCGTCGTAGGCATCGCGGCCGATCTGGGTCAGCCGCGCCTGGACATGTTCGACTTCGCCCTGCCGGTGGCCATCGTCGGCGCCGTCGGCATCCTGTTCCTGTGGCTCGTGGGCCCGCGTCTGGTGCCGGAGCGGGTGCCGCCGCTCGAGGACACCTCGCCCCGGGTCTTCAGCGCCCAGCTGCACGTGGACGAGGACAGCTTCGCCGCCGGCAAGACCCTGTCGGAGGTACTGGCGCGTACCGGCGGGCGCATGCGGGTGGACCGCATCCGCCGCAGCGATTCCCTGTTCGTGGCCAAGCTGCCCTCGGTGAAACTGCAGCCGGGCGACCGGCTGTTCGTGAAGGATACGCCGGACAACCTCAAGGAGTACGAACGCGAACTCGGCACCACCCTGCACGGGATGGGCGGCAAGGAGCAGACGGGCGAGGGCTCGAAGGGCCAGCAGCTCGCCGAGGTGGTGGTCACCCGGGGCTCGCCGCTGCATCACCGCACGCTGGCGGATTCCCGCTTCGCCCAGTCCAGCGGCCTGCTGCCCCTGGCCCTGCACCGGGCCCGCATGCCGGCCTCCCGCCTGACCTCGGACATCGGCTCGGTGCGCCTGCGCGCCGGCGACGTGCTGCTGGTGCAGGGCGCGCGCAAGGCCATAGATGCCCTGAAGGCGAGCGGCAGCATGCTGGTGCTCGACGGCACCACCTCGCTGCCGCACACCCACCGGGCAAAGCGGGCGCTCGCCATCATGGCGTTCGTGGTGCTTAGCGCGGCCCTGGGCCTGCTGCCCATCTCGGTCAGCGCGCTGGCGGGTGTGGCCCTGATGCTGGCGTCGAACTGCCTCAACTGGCGGGAGGTCGCCGATGCCCTGAGCCGACCGGTGATCCTGATCATCGTCGCGAGCCTCGGCCTCGGCGGCGCGCTGATGCAGACCGGGATGGCCTATTACCTCGCCCACGAGTTCGTGGACATCACCGATGCGCTGCCGATACCGCTCATCCTGAGCGCTTTCATGCTGATCATGACCGTGCTAACCAACGTGGTCAGCAACAACGCCGCCGCGGTGATCGGTACCCCCATCGCCATCAGCGTCGCCCAGCAGCTGAACGCGGACCCGCTGCCCTTCGTGCTGGCGGTCCTGTTCGGCGCCAACATGAGCTACGCCACGCCGATCGGCTATCAGACCAATCTGCTCATTCTCAGCGCCGGCGGCTACAAGTTCTCGGATTTCCTGCGCGTGGGCATCCCGCTGACGCTGATCATGTGGCTCGGATTCTCGCTGGTGCTGCCGCTGCTCTACGGACTGTGAGGCCGGTGTGGAGCCTCCCGCGCTTGACCGGCCGCCGGGGGCCGTGGATACTCCCGCGGTCATGAACGCTGCACACGCAACCGGCTTCTGGTGGTGGCTGCCTCCCCGGGAGAGGGCAGCCGGCTAGCGTTCATCAGGCAGAACAACCGAAAACCCATCTCCGCTGCACCGTGGGGATGGGTTTTTTTCGTTCTGGACACGTGAGTTCTCAAACGGAGACCGGCACAGACGATGCAGGGCCCCTTCGACATAACGGCCGACCTGGATACGCCGGTGTCGGCCTGGCTGAAGCTGGCCGACCTCGGCCCGCGCTTCCTGCTGGAGAGCGTCGAGGGCGGCGAGCGCCTGGCGCGCTATTCGTTCCTCGGTTTCGGGCCGGGCCGCGAGGTGCGGCTGGACGCGGACGGCTTCCGGGTGGACGGCGAGTCGCGGCCGTTGCCGCAGGGCAGGGACAAACTGCTGGACGGGCTGCGCCAGGCGCTGGCCGGCGTGCCGCGGCTCGCGCCGGAGGCGGAGGAGCTGCCCTTCACCGGCGGGCTGGTCGGGGTCTCCGGCTACGACCTGGTGCGCTGGTTCGAGCGGCTGCCGGACGGCCCGCCCGCCCAGGAGGGGATGCCGCTCGCGGCCTACGTGGCGCCGGAGTCCCTGCTGGTCTTCGACCACCTCACCCGGCGGGCCGCGCTGCTGCACGCCGGCCCCGAGGCCGAGCGACGGGCCCTGCGTACCGAGGTCATCGGCCGGCTGCGGGGCGCGGTGCCCCAGAGTGGCGACGGTGGCGACGGCGGCGGCGGGGCGGGCGGCCGCGTGGCAGCCGCAAGTGCCAGCGTCTCGCCCGAGGACTACATGGCCGCGGTGGAGCAGGCGAAGGAGCACATCGCCGCGGGCGACATCTACCAGATCGTCCTGTCGGTGTGTTTCTCCGGCGCCACCACGGTCTCGCCCTTCGAGGCCTACCGGGCGCTCCGCCTGCTGAACCCCTCGCCTTATCTCTTTTTCGTGGATCTGGGCGACCTGCAGGTGGTGGGTTCCTCGCCGGAGGCGCTGGTGCGGCTGAACGGCCGCCGCGCCTCGCTGCGGCCCATCGCCGGCACGCTGCCGCGGGGGGAGACCCCGGCGGAGGACCTGGCCAACGAGCAGCGCCTGCTGGCCGACCCCAAGGAGATTGCCGAGCACGTCATGCTGGTGGACCTGGCCCGCAACGACCTTGGCCGGGTGGCGGAGGCCGGCAGCGTCCATGTCGACCCCTACCTGTCCATCGAACGCTACAGCCACGTCATGCACATCGTGAGCGGCGTGCAGGGCACGCTGGCGGAGGACCGGGACGCCTTCGACCTGTTCGCCGCCGCCTTCCCCGCCGGCACGCTGGTGGGCGCGCCGAAGGTCCGGGCCATGGAAATCATCGATGCCATGGAGCCCGTGGGCCGCGGGCTGTACGCGGGCACGGTGGGGTATTTCGGCCACGGCGGCGACATGGACCAGGCGATCACGATCCGCACCATGGTCTTCCGCGACGGCGAGTACCGTTTCCAGGCGGGCGCCGGCCTCGTGGCCGACAGCGTGCCGGCCCGGGAGCACGAGGAGGTGATGGCGAAGAGTGCCATCCTGCGCCGGGCGCTCGAAATGGCGAAGGAGGGACTGTAGTCATGCTGGTCAAGGGCAGCGGCGGCGGCAGCGCCGGTACCGAGCCGGTGCGCATCCTGCTCGTCGACAACTACGATTCTTTCACCTACAACCTGGTGCAGGCCTTTGCGGCCCTGGGCGCCGACGTGCACGTCTACCGCAACGACTGCATCGCCGTGGAGGAAGGCCTGGCGCTGGAACCCACCCACCTGGTGATCTCGCCCGGCCCCGGCCGGCCCGAGGATGCCGGCGTCTCGCTGGCCATGATCGCCGCCTTCGAGCGGCGCATCCCCGTGCTCGGCGTTTGCCTGGGCCACCAGTGCCTGGTGCAGCATTTCGGCGGGCGCATCGTGCGCGCGGGCCGGCTGATGCACGGCAAGACGTCGTCCGTGAGCCACGACGGGCTGGGCGTCTACCGGGGCCTGCCCCAGCCGTTCGAGGCCGGCCGTTATCATTCGCTGTGCGCCGAAGCGCAGACCGTTCCCGACGAACTGACCGTGACGGCGCGCACCCGGCAGGACGAGATCATGGGCGTGCGCCACCGGGAGCTGCCCCTGGAGGGCGTACAGTTCCATCCCGAGAGCGTGCTGACACCGGAGGGCGACGACCTCATGCGCAATTTCATCGAACAAAAGGCGGGAGCGGAGTAGTGAGCGAGGGCAGCCGTCTGCTGGAACGCCTGCTCGGGGGCGGGCATCTCTCCGA
This sequence comes from uncultured Woeseiaceae bacterium, assembly GCA_964602525.1. Classification (GTDB taxonomy): domain Bacteria; phylum Pseudomonadota; class Gammaproteobacteria; order Steroidobacterales; family Woeseiaceae; genus Lentisalinibacter. The sequence continues at coordinate 2,954 of CAZRSA010000087.1, read as the reverse complement.
GCAGGAGGCTCACGGCCTGATGCACGCCCTCGCCGGCGACGCCTATCCCCAGGCTCTGGCGGGCGCGCTGCTGGCCGGCCTCAGGGCCAAGGGCGAGACCGCGGAGGAGATCCGGGGCTTCGCCGCCGCCATGCGGGAGCTGGCCCTGGACCCGGGCATCCCGCCCGGCGCGCCCACCGTCGATACGGTCGGTACCGGCGGCGACGGCTCCGGCAGCCTGAATCTCTCCACCGGCACGGGTCTGCTGGCCGCCGCCTGCGGTGCCCGGGTGGTCAAGCACGGCAACCGCTCGGTGTCCTCGCGCTGCGGCAGCGCCGATGTCCTGGAAACCCTCGGCCTCACGTTGCCGCTGGACGAGACCGCCGCGGTGGAATGCCTGGCGGCGACCGGATTCACTTTCCTGTTCGCCCCCTACTACCATCCCGCCATGAAGGCCATCGCGCCCATCCGCGGCGCAATGGGCGTGCGCACGGTGTTCAACCTGCTCGGTCCCCTGGCGAACCCGGCCGCGCCCCCCTATCACCTCATCGGCGCGTTCAGCGAGGAGGCGGCCAGGCTCATGGCGGCGACCCTGGCCGGCATGGACATCGAGCGTGCCTTCGTCGTGCACGGCGAGCCGGGGTGGGACGAGGCCACTCCCTGCGGTGAGTTCCTGCTGCTGGACGTCACGCCCGGTCTCATCGCCGAGAGCCGGCGCCGGCCCGAGGACTACGGCCTCGTGCGCTGCGCTCCGGAAGACCTCGCCGGCGGCGATGCCGGTACGAACGCTGCGGCCATCCGCGAGGTGTTCTCCGGCGAGGACCGGGGTCCCCACCGGAACGCCCTGCTGCTCGGCGCCTCGCTGGTGCTGGAGGTGACGGGCGAGGCCGCCGGTCCCGCCGAAGGCGTGGCGATGGCGGCTGCGGCGCTCGACGAGGGCCGGGCGGCCCGGGTGCTGGAAGGCCTGCAGGGGCGCGGGGGCTGAGCCGTGGCCGATTTCCTGAGCGAGATGGCGGCGGCGAGCCGCCTGCGCTGCGAGGCGGCGCGGCGCGAGCATCCGGCGGACGAATTGCGCGCGCGCATCGCCGATGCCGAGCCGCCGGCGGAACTCGCGCTCGACCGGTTCGACATCATCGCCGAGATCAAGCACCGCTCGCCCCGGGACGGTGCCCTCGGCGGCGATCTGCACGACGATGCCGCGCGGGCCGGTGTCTACGCCGAGGGCGGCGCTGCGGCCGTCTCGGTGCTGACCGAGCCGTCCCGCTTCGCGGGCGCGCTGGAGCACCTGAAGACCGTGGCCGCGGCGCTGGCGCCGCGGGGCATCCCGGCCATGCGCAAGGACTTCCTAATGGACGCCTACCAGCTGCTGGAGGCCCGCGCCGCCGGTGCCGGCGGGGTGCTGCTGATCGCCGCGCTGCTTGACGACGAGCCTCTGGCGGACATGCTGGACCTGGCCGAGGATCTGCAGCTGTTCGTGCTGCTGGAATGTTTCGATGCGGAGCAGCTCGAGCGCTGCCGCAGGCTGCTGGAAGAGCCCCGCTTCCACGAGCGCGGCAACGACGGGCGGCTGCTCATCGGCGTCAACAGCCGGGATCTGCGCACCCTGGAGGTGGACGAACGGCGGCTGGAAGCCCTCGCACCGAAACTGCCCCACGCCGCACCCGCGGTGGCCGAGAGCGGTCTGCAGGTACCGGCCGACGCGGTGCGGCTGGCGACGGCGGGCTACCGGCTGGCCCTCGTCGGCACGGCCCTCATGCAGGAGCGGCGGCCCGGCCAGCTGGTGCGTACCATGCGCGACGCCGGGCGGGCGGCGCTGAGCGGATGAGCGGCAGCGCATGAGCACCTGGGTGAAGATCTGCGGGCTGACCAGCCGCGAGGCGGTGCAGGCGGCGGCTGAGGCCGGCGCCGACGCGGTGGGTTTCGTCTTCGCGGCCTCGCCGCGGCAGGTGACGCCGGCCGAGGCGCGCAGGCTGTGCGAGGGGCTGGACCAGCGCATCACCCGGGTGGCCGTGATGCGCCATCCGGCCACCGCGGACTGGGCGGCGGTCAGGGACGAATTCCGCCCCGACTGGCTGCAGACCGACACGGCGGACTACGCGGCGCTGACGCTGCCGGACGATTGTGCGCGTCTGCCGGTATATCGCGACGATAGCACCGATTTGTACTCGCATTCGGCGGAGATGCCGGCACGTTTCCTTTTCGAGAGCGCGCAGAGCGGCACCGGCGAGCGCGCCGACTGGCCGGCCGCCGCGGCCCTCGCGCGCCGGGGCGAACTGGTGCTGGCCGGCGGGTTGTCGCCGGACAACGTGGAAGAGGCGCTGACCACGGTCGTGCCGTGGGGGGTGGACGTCTCCAGCGGGGTGGAACGGGCGCCGGGCGAGAAGGACCCGGCGCGGATAGCGGCCTTCATCGGGCGCGTCCGCCGGTGGGACCGGCGGGCCGCGGCGCAGAGGACCAGAGCAGAGGAAAGTGAAGCCACATGAGTGAACCCAGCGAAGTGATCCCGGCAGCGGAGGCACCCGGTCTGCTGCAGCGGCTCCTGAACCGGCAGTTGCCCGACGATCGCGGCCGTTTCGGACCGTTTGGCGGTCGATACGTGCCGGAAACCCTGGTCCCGGCGCTGGAACGGCTGGAGCAGGGCGTGCGCGAGATCCTGCCGCGGGAGGACTTCCAGGCCGAGTACGCGCGGGAACTCCGGGAGTGGGTGGGCCGGCCCACGGCGCTGACCGGGGCCCGCCGTCTCGGCGAGGCCTGGGGCGCGGAGGTCTGGCTCAAGCGCGAAGACCTGGCGCACACGGGTGCGCACAAGATCAACAACGCCATCGGCCAGGCCCTGCTGGCGAAGCGGCTGGGCGCGAAGCGGGTGATCGCCGAGACCGGCGCCGGCCAGCACGGGGTGGCCTCCGCCGCGGCCTGTGCGCGGGTGGGCCTGCCCTGCCGCGTCTACATGGGCGCCGTGGACATCGTGCGCCAGG